>JBBRCR010000087.1:0-21314 GCA_038204695.1 Opitutales bacterium
GCAAGGCGCGCCCTATGCCAGCATGGAGAGCCTGCTCGATGCGTTGGCGCTGGTGCGCCGCGTCACCGTCGCGCGCTCTGCCACCGGCAAGGGAAAGATGCGCATCACCACGCAACTCGAAGAGATCGATTCAGCCTTGGCGCCTTTCCTCCCCGCGCTCGGCGTGACACCATAGTTGGTGTATACGCCTCGCGATCGCTAACTCACTACTGTTAAATTTGTTGGCTGCTGCTCGTTCAAATCCTCGGTAAACTCACGCTAGCCGGAAAATCTGCTACCGCGGCCTGCGGCCTGCAACCGAAGATCTGTGGATGCGACACAGAGGTCACAGAGGGGGGAGGGAGGTCACGGAGAAAGGCAGATGTTGGTTGATCTCCTCTGTGTCCTCTGGTTCGACCTTTGTTCACTTTGTGACCAAAGGATTGGGCGCTCAAAATCGTCGCAAACATGCACGATCCGGATCGATATCTGCACACGAATCCGGTTCTGCCGGTGCTACTTTGCGCGCGGCAGCTCCATTCAGAAACGGGCGCCGCGGCCCACCTCCGACTGCACACCAACGTTGCCGCCCATGCGCTCAACCGCCTTGCGAACGATGGAGAGCCCGACGCCCGCCCCCTCGTAGCTCGCGTTGAGCCGCTCGAGCATGCTCCAGATTTTCTCGTGAAACTGCGGAGCGATACCGATGCCGTTGTCTTCAAACCAGAGCCGCACGGTTTGATCGCTCGCTTCCGCCCGCACGCGGATTTCGGGAATCACCCCCGGCGCGACGAACTTCACTGAATTACCCAGGAGATTGGCGATGCACTGGGTCAGGGCCGATTTGCTCGCCTTCACGCCCGGCAGAGGGCCGCTCACGGTGATGTTTGCCTGCGGCGGCTTGAAATGTGGATACGTCTCCATCAGCTCACTCAGGATTTCACCCGGCGCGACGCTCTCCAGCCGCAACTCAGTCCGGCTCATCCGGCCCGGGATGGACGTAACCGCGGACGGTTTCATAGGTGTCCGGCTTCTTCTCCGTTCGCCCCATGAGTTCATCGGCATTATGGTGGCGCCAGACCTCGTTGCGCGCGATGTCCCATTCGAACGCGATCAAATACGCAGCGTTCAACGCCAGCCGCAGGCTCGCTTCACTGTGACGCATCCTCTCCTCCGCTTCTTTCTGCGCAGAGACGTCCGTGTTGGTGCCGACCCAGTGGGTGATCTGGCCATCGGCGTCACGCACCGGTGCGGCTCGCGTGAGGAACGGACGGAATCGACCGTCCGCGTCGCGCAACGGAAATTCCAGTTCAAAAGTTTTTCCTGACGCAATCGACAGCTGCCACTGCTCGAGCACCTTCGGCAGAGCGCTGGGATCATGCACGCACGTCCAGCCCCAGCCCTGGACCTGCTCGGGTGTCGTGCCGGTGTATTCGTGCCAGCGGCGATTGTACCAATAGATGAATCCGTCCGGCCGGGCGACCCACGCCAGTTGCGGCAGGGCATCCGCGAAAACCTCGGGCGGAGCGGGCTGGCGCTGGATCACCCGCGGATACGAAGGAAAGGTGATCCTGAGGGGATGACATATTCTCGTCCCACGACAAATCGTGCGCCTTCCAAAAATAGTCCAGTGAAGTATCCTTGGGCTTTGCGGGTCCGTGGCGATAGGCCGCCCAAGAGGGCTGGACCCAGCGAGGCCGAGTTCAGGCCGGCTCGGAGAGCGACGTATCGGGCGAACTCTCCGGCGCGACGGAAGCGGATGAACGCAAGAGACGGCTGTCCGCGTTGTCGTCGACAACGAGGAACCGGATGGAGGAGTCGTTAGGCATTGGCGCAACAGACGGTACATCAATCGCCACTCGCAAGTACCCAGCATATCCCGCGGTCGCGACCCGGAGTTTTCCCGGGCTTGCGCGCATGGCTTCACGCGCTTGACTCGGAGCAGCGCCAGCCGGTGCGTCCGCGCAAGTCGCGGGAACCGGAGCGCGTCGATCTCCACCTCACTGCGCGACGCGGGACAGATAACCAGCCGAACGGTACGGCCCGTGAACAGAAACGACCTGGTGGCTCTCCGCTCTGTCGTCGAGCACGAGCACGTGGTAGTGCTCGCCACCGGCTGCAACTCTGACCAGGACGTGCCCTTGGCAGCCGGCGACG
Source organism: Opitutales bacterium (assembly GCA_038204695.1). Classification (GTDB taxonomy): domain Bacteria; phylum Verrucomicrobiota; class Verrucomicrobiia; order Opitutales; family Opitutaceae; genus ER46. The sequence goes on from JBBRCR010000087.1 coordinate 2,137, forward strand.
TGCGCGAACTGGTCGAGCAGCCAGACGGTTTCCGACTCACCATAGAGCTTCACCATGTGTTCGCGTCGACCGGGCCAAACCGCGTTGGTCATGAAAATATCGCGGGGCCCGGGATAAATCCGTTCGGAAAGCATGCGCCGCATCACCTCGGGTCCAGGCTGGCTCGAAGCGTATGTCGAGAGAATGTGGATACGCGGCTTCAGTACGCTGAGGAGGAACGCGTTCGCCCCATCCGGCGTGCCGTGGTGGTTGAGCGCGTGAACGTCGACCCGGCCCGTTACCCAGGCGACCGCTGACTCCAGGTCGGTCCAGGCGGGTGCATTCCCACCGAGGACACCTTTGCCCCCTCAACCATCCGACAGCGGGAGTGCGCGCACGAGGCCCGCCCTCCCGCGAATCACAAATTTTGATCGTCGGTGCGCGGCCCGGCCATGCGTTCGCAGATGAACGTGTGCGCCTGGTCGGCGAGCTTGCTGAGCAGCAGAAGATCGTCCCGGCCGAAGCTGTCGCTGTCGTGAAATTTCTTTTCCTCGTCCATGTAGGTTCGGGCAAACGTCACATTGTAGTAGGCCCGTTGCTCGGCGTTGTTGTTCTCCCACACGGCGGCTTTGAGCCGGCCGAGCCGGAGCGTTTTCACGGGAGCGGCAGCGCCCGCGGGCGGCGCGTTTCGGTTGGGCTGGGCGGCGGGGGCGTATTTCGGGGGCATTGGTTTTTGTTTGGGTTGAGGTGAGCGGCAGTGAGCCGCGAATCGCTTCGCCACGACGGATGAAATTCCCCGGTTGGCGCGAGCAACATCGTCCTCCGCGGACGTTCACCGCCAAGCGTCCGCTCTACCCAATTTAGAGTAGACGCCGAAATCCTGGCGCTGACGGAACGGGGCTTCGGCGGGCCTATTGGGCCCGGCGGTTTCCTGATCGTCCGTCGGATCGTTGAGGTTTCGCAGGTTCGCAAACCGCGCGAAATTTCTCCGAACCGAGTATTGTGGCGCAGGGCCGGGCGCCGCGCGCGGCCCGGCGACCGGCCTGAAGAGCAAATGGGCGGCGGCGCTTTTCGATTGTACGTGACGGCGGAGATCAATTACCGACACCAATGCCCGCAGGAACAATGCCGGTCGCGGGGTTCCCCTACGCGAAGAAATCCGCGTATCGTCACGCCTGTTACACGGACGCCGCGCCATTTTGAACTCGCGCCCATCTCAGCCATGCAATCTGCCATGCTCCTTCGTCCACGATCGCTGCTCCTGCTGGCCGCACTTTCATGCAGCACTGCTTTGGCCGCCGGGTCGCGTCCCAACATCCTGTTCCTCTTTGCCGACGACCAGTCGTACGAGACGATTCGGGCGTTCGGACACACGGACATCGAGACGCCGAACCTCGACCGGCTGACGCAGCGCGGGACGACGTTCACCCATGCATACAACATGGGGTCGTGGAGCGGCGCCGTCTGTGTAGCCAGTCGCACGATGTTGATCACCGGACGCAGCGTGTGGAATGCGCATGCCGTCTACAACACCACGGACAAAGAGCGGCAGGCGCGCGTGCTGTGGCCGCAGTTGCTGGGCAAGGCTGGCTATCGCACCTACATGACAGGCAAGTGGCACATTCAGACCGATGCGGCGAAATGCTTCGACGTGGCACGGAACATCCGTCCCGGCATGCCGAAGACGGTGCCGGCCGCATACAACCGGCCGCTCGCCAGTCAGCCCGATCCCTGGAGTCCGTACGATCGGAGCCTCGGCGGATTTTGGGAGGGCGGCCTGCACTGGAGCGAAGTCGCCGCGAACGATGCGGTCGAATTCCTCGCTGACGCGAAGCAGACGGCCCGGCCCTTTTTCATGTACGTTGCCTTCAACGCACCGCATGACCCGCGGCAGTCGCCCCAGGAATACGTGGACAAGTATCCGCTCGACCGGATTCAGGTGCCGAAGAACTTTCTGCCCGAGTATCCCTACAAGGATGCCATCGGTTGCTCGCACAAGCTGCGGGATGAAAATCTCGGGCCGATGCCGCGAACCGAGCAGGCGGTGAAGGTGCACCGGCAGGAATACTACGCGCTGATCACGCACCTGGACACGCAGGTTGGCCGCGTGCTGGACGCGCTGGATAAATCCGGGCAGGCCGGCAACACGTGGATCTTTTTCACCGCTGATCACGGCCTGGCGATTGGCCACCACGGACTGTTCGGCAAGCAGAACATGTACGATCACAGCGTGCGGGTGCCGTTCATCGTCGCCGGTCCCGGCGTGGCGAAGGACAAGCGACATGACGCGGCGATTTATCTGCAGGATGTCATGGCGACAACGCTTGAACTCGCCGGCGCGGAGCGGCCGCCCCACGTGTTTTTCCGGAGCCTGCTGCCCCTGCTCAACGGCAAACAGAAAACGTCGTCGTACGAATCCATCTTTGGCGCCTACCTGGAACTGCAGCGCGCAATCACCCATGAGGGCTGGAAGCTGATCACGTATCCAAAAGCCGGTGTCACGCGGCTGTACGACCTCGCGGCGGATCCGCAGGAGATGAAGGATCTCGCCGCCGATCCGAAACACGCCAGGCGAAAGGCGGAGCTGATGTCGCGTCTCATCGCGCTGCAAAAAAAACTCGGCGACAAGCTGGTGATGTAGGTCCGCCCAATTTCGCGGCGCTTCGTGTCGTTCATGATTTGCTGCGTGCATCAACGTCGCCTCACGGTGAAGAATCACACTGGCTCGCAGTGGCAGGGTCGCGGCATTCGCCTCGGGCCGATTTCTGATCCCGCGGCTTGCCGGACCCAACCGAGCTTGGCAGCAAGTCCTGCTGTCTGGCGTGATGCTCGTCCCCGCCAGAATCGCCCCCGACCACACTCTTCTCATGATTCGTCATCTCCTCTCCCTCCTCGCCGCCGCACTCATTGGTTCCTCCGCACTTGCGGCAGACTGGCTGCATCTGCCGGCCAAGCCGGGCACCGCCACCGGCAAGAAGGTGGTCCTCATTTCCGGCGATGAAGAGTACCGCAGCGAGGAGACTTGCCCGATGCTGGCGAAGATCCTCAGCCAGAAGCACGGGTTCGATTGCACCGTCCTCTTCGCGATTAATCCCGATGGCGGCTACATTGATCCCAATTACCCGAAGAATATCCCCGGCCTCGCCGCCCTCGACTCGGCCGACCTGCTCATCATCGGGACCCGTTTCCGGCAACTGTCGGACGATCAGCTTGCGCGCATTGCAGCGTATCTCAACGCGGGCAAACCGGTGATTGGCTTTCGCACGGCCACGCATGCGTTCACCGGCGCGGCGGCGACAGGCGATTTCAAGTGGGCCGATTTCGGGCTGCGGATTCTCGGGGAAAAATGGGTGAGCCACCATGGGCGGCACAAGTTTGAAGGCACGCGCGGAATCGTCGAACCGGTCAACACCGGCCACGAGGTGTTGCGCGGCGTGGGTGAGATCTTCGGTCCCTCGGACGTGTACACCGTGGCCAATCTCGACCTGAAGTCCGCCACGATTCTACTGCGCGGCGCGGTGACGGAGACGCTCGATCCGACGTCGAAGGCGATCGAAGGACCCAAGAACAACCCGATGATGCCGGTGGCGTGGCTTTATGGATACACCGCGCCGAATGGCACGAAAAACGGGCGCGCGTTTTGCACCACGCTTGGGGCTTCCGTCGATTTCGCGGATGAAGACCTGCGCCGGTTGATTGTGAATGCAGCGCATCACCTCGTCGGCTTGGGCGTGCCGGCAAAGGCTGACGTCGGCTATGTGGATTCATTTGCGCCGACCTTTTACGGATTCATTCGCGCGGCGGGCTATTATCAAAAACGCAACCTGCGACCGGCCTCGTACGCGCTCGGCCAGAGCCCGGTGACCGGCCTGCCGGACGCGTCTGTGCCGAAGCAGGAAGCCGCCGCCCCCGCGTCGAAGGAATCCGCTCCGAAGAAGGCGCCGGGAAAAAAGGGTTCAGCAAAAAAAGCGTCGGCAAAAAAGTCCGACGATGCGGGCCCGCAGCCGGGTCCGCATGCCCAGATGGATTTCCCGTCGGCGGCGCAAGCATCGCGGGTCCAGGCGGTCGCTCCGCCCTCGCGGGGAGAACGCGTTGTTTTCATCGGCAACGGACTGGCGGAGCGCGACGTCTATTACAGCTGGCTGGAACCCGAACTGCATCTGCGTTATCCCGAGCACCAGCTGTTCGTGCGTAACATGGGCCGCTCCGGCGACACGCCGGCCTTTCGTCCGCATCCGGCGCGCGTATCGCAGTGGGCTTTCCCCGGGGCGGAAAAGTTTCGTCCCGAGTTCACGCTCCACAATGGCAAGGGCTTCTTTCCGACACCGGATCAGTGGCTCACGTTTTTGAAGGCCGACACGGTAGTCGCATTTTTCGGCCTCAACGAATCGTTCGATGGTCCGGATCGCGTGGCCAATTTTGAGGCGGAATTGGATGCGTTTGCGCAGCACACGTTGAGCAGGGCCTACAACGGCCAGCAGGCGCCACGGCTCGTGCTCGTGTCGCCGATCGCCTTTGAAAATCTCTCCGCCACGCGCGATCTGCCGAACGGAGAGAAGGAGAACGCGAATCTCGCGCTCTATACCGCGGCGATGGAACGCGTCGCCAAGAAGCATGGCGTCACCTTCATCGACCTGTTTCATCCGACACTCAACCGCTACCGCGGCGCCAAACAGCCGTTCACGATCAATGGATTTGCGCCGACCGAGGCGGGCTATCGCGAGCTCGCCGTGCTGCTGGGCGATGGTCTTTTCGGGAAAGCCTCCGGGCGCTCGAGTGCCGATGCAGCGCTCGTCCACGCGGCCGTGAAGGAGAAGGACTGGCTGTGGAACAACGATTACAACCTGGTCAATGGCGTCCACACGCACGGGCAACGCTACGCGCCGTACGGCCCGCAGAATTATCCAGACGAGATCAAGAAGACGCGCGAGATGATGGCGCTGCGCGACACGCTGATCCACGCGGTCGCGGCGGGGAAGAAAAAGGATCTGCTCGTGGACGATTCGAAAACCCACGCGCTTCCTCCGGTACCGACGAACTTCAAGACGGGCGGCGCGATGGGCAGTGCGAACTACGAGCCCGGCGACAAGGTGATCGCCAACCTGAAGATCATGGATGGCTTCAAGGTGGAACTGTTCGCGTCGGAGAAGGACTTTCCGGACCTGACCAACCCTGTGCAGATGTCGTTCGACAATCGCGGACGGCTGTGGGTCGCCGTCATGCCGACTTATCCGCATTGGCGTCCAGGCGATCCACGGCCAAATGACAAACTGCTCATCTTCGAGGACACGAATGGCGATGGACGGGCGGACAAGCAGACGGTGTTTGCCGAAGGGCTGCACCTGCCCATCGGCTTCGAGATCGCCCCGGAAGGCGTCTACGTTTCGCAGGAGCCGAACCTTTGCCTGCTGATCGACGACAACAAGGACGACCGCGCGGACCGCATGGAGATTCTGCTCCATGGGTTCGATACGCACGATACGCATCACGCGATTTCAGCGTATGCCGCGGATGCGTCAGGGGCGTTCTATCTTTGCGAGGGCCGCTTCCTCCACTCGCAAGTGGAGACGCCGTACGGACCGCGCCGCTGCAACGATGGCGGCGTGTGGCGCTTCGATCCGAAAAGCTTCCGACTCGAGCGCTATAGTCAGACTGATGTGAACAATCCGTGGGGCGTGGCGTTCGATGCGTGGGAGCAGACCTATATAGCGGATGCTTCGAACGGACTGAACTGGTGGGGGCTGCCGATCTCGGCGAAAATGCCGTACGGAATCGAGATTGAGAAATCGCTCACGTTTGTGCCGAAGCGATCACGGCCGACGGCCGGAGCCGAGTTCGTGTCATCGCGCCACTTTCCGGAGCACATGCAGGGGCAGTTCATGATCTGCAATTCGATCGGCTTTCTCGGCATCAGCCTCGGTGCGGTGACGGAGGAAAGCGCGGGCTTCACCGGCAAACTGGCGGGGGATCTCGTTTCCTCGAATGATCCCAATTACCGGCCGGTGGACCTCGAGTTCGCGCCTGATGGTTCGTTGTACTTCATCGACTGGCACAACGCGCTGATCGGCCACATGCAGCACAATGCGCGCGACCCGAACCGCGATCACGATCACGGCCGCGTCTACCGCATCACGTATCCCGCGCGACCGTTGGTGACGCCGGCCAAAGTTGCCGGCGCATCGATTCCCGAATTGTTGGAAAACCTGAAGCTGCCCGAGTATCGCACCCGTTATCGCACGCGCCGGGAGTTGCGCGGGCGCCCCGCCTCGGAGGTCATTCCGGCCGTGAGAGCATGGGCGACGAAACTCGACCGAGCTGACCCGAGTTACGAACACCATCTGTGTGAAGCGCTCTGGGCGACGTGGTCACAAAACCGGCCGGACGTGGGACTGATCAAGCAACTGCTCGGCGCGAAGAATCACCAGGCGCGTGCCGCCGCCGTGAGCGTGGTGCGGTTTGCGGCCGACAAGATTCCGAACGCATCCGAGTTGTTGTTACAAGGTGCGCGTGATTCGCATCCGCGTGTCCGGCTTGAAGCGATCGTGGCGGCGTCCTGGCTCGACAATCCGGAGGGCGCGCGAGTCGTATTCGAAGCGATGAAGCTGCCGCTCGACCACTGGATGGGGCCGGTGACGAAGCAGATTCTCGAGCAAACATTGAAGGACGATGTCGCGGTGCTGCAGTCCGCCGGGATGATGGACTTTGCCAACAATGCCAACGCCCGCGAGTACCTGGCCGGAAATTTCCAGTTTCCGCAGCCGCCGAAAACGGACGAGCAAAAGAGTTATGGTCCGACCCGCACGCTCGAGGGCGAGGATAACCGGGTGTACCGCATCGGGCAGGAGGTTTACCTGCGCGATGCGCACTGCGCGACGTGTCATCAGGCGAACGGGCAGGGCATGCCGAACATCTATCCTCCGCTCGGAAAGAGTGAGTGGCTCGGTGATGACGAGCGGCTGATCAAAATTGCGCTGAAGGGGCTATGGGGACCGATCGAGGTTGCCGGTCAGCACTTCGATCCGAGCAAAGGTGTGCCGCCGATGATGGGCTTTGGCGAGATGCTCAATGACAACGAACTGTCCGCGGTGCTCACCTATATCCGCCAGTCATTCGGCAACGACGGCGAAGTCGTCACGGCCGAAGCCGTGCGCACAGTGCGCGAAGCGACGAAAGGGCGGGTCAATTTCTACACTGTGGAGGAACTGCTGAAAGAGCATCCGATGAAAAAGCCGTGAGCCCGGCGGCAGGTCGTGGCTGCGAGCGCCAGCGAGTGGATGATCATCCGTGCCTGCGACCGCCGCACACGCGTGTTTCGTCGGAAGGGCGACTTTCCAGTCGCCCGAGGACCGGTCGATCGAACGCACGTCGGCGGCTGGAAAGCCGCCGTTCCGCGGAAAGCGCTACTCACTTCCTCCCAGCACCCGCGAGCGGCGACAGATCGATCTCTGCATCGTTCTGGCGCACCGGCCCAGCCGTGCTGCGGCCGCGCTCCACGATCTCTTTCAGCTGCGCGGTGAGCTTCTTCACCACCTCCGGATGCGTGGCGTGGAGATTGTGCTTTTCGCCGATGTCCTTGGAAAGGTCATACAACTGAACGTCGGGCAGCCCTTGGGCCTTCGCGTCGGCATCGCCCGGTTTGGCCCAGCCGCCGCTGCCGGGGCACAATTCGAGCTTCCACGCGCCTTCGCGCACGGCGAAACGCCCATTGATGCTGTGGTGAACGATGCTGGTCCGGCCGCTGCGGCCGGCCCCGACGAGATCCGACAGGAAGCTGAAGCTGTCTTCGGCGGCCGTTACCGGAATTTTTGCGCCCGTGATTTCCGCGGCCGTCGCCATGAGGTCGGTGAGGCAGATCGTCGTCTCCGTCCGAGCGCCGGCGCGCACGCGGCCCGGCCAGCGGGCGATAAATGGAATCCGATGGCCGCCTTCCCAGATGTCGGCCTTGTAACCGCGGTACTGCGCGCTGGCGAAATGTCCTTGCGCCTCGAGCTTCTCCGTCCCGGCCGCCGGCGAACACCCGTTGTCGCTCGTCGCGATCACCAGCGTGTCGCGAGCGACACCGGCCGCCTCGAGTGCCGCCAGCACTTCGCCGACCGCCCAATCCGTCTCCATCACAAAGTCGGCGTAGGCCCCCAGTCCGCTTTTGCCCTGCCACTCTTTCGACGGCACGATTGGCGTGTGCGGAGAGCTGAGCGCGAAATAGAGCAGGAACGGTCCACCGGCTTTCTTGCGTTCCTCAATATAGTCACGCACCCGCCGCACGAGACGGGGCAACGTTTCGATCGAGGGAACCAACTCCGTCACGCGATCGCCCTCGAACACCGACTCCATCATGCGTGCGTGGTGAAAACCAAAGAAGGTATCGAACCCGCGGGTGAGGGGACCATCGCGCGTTCGTGCCGCCAGGGGCGCCCCGGGAAATTTCCCCAGCCCGCGGCCCGTTTCATCCGTGGCACCGCGTTCGCCCTTTTTCTTGCCGCCGCCGGTTTTGTCGGCGCCATCGATCGTGAATCCGAGATGCCACTTGCCGATGCAGGCGGTGTGATAGCCCTGCTGCTTCAACATGGCGGGCAATGTCAGCCGGTCCGCGGCGATCAACGGTTCGACATAGCCGTCGAGCACGCCGCGTTGGAGTCGGGTGCGCCACGCATAACGGCCCGTGAGCAATCCGTAGCGCGTGGGCGTGCAGACCGACGAGCCGCCATGGGCGTCCGTGAAGGTCATGCCTTCGCGCGCGAGTCGATCGTAATTCGGCGTTTTGATTTTGCCGCGTTCCGGATTCAGCGCCTGCAGATCACCATAGCCGAGATCGTCGGCGAGCATGATGACGATGTTGGGCTTCGTTGCCGCTGCGACCGCCTCGTGAGCGTCGAATGCGCTGCCGCCGAAAAATGCCAGTGCGAAGAGGAGCGGAAGGTGAACGTTGGAGGCCATGAGAGGAAATAAAGGGATGAATTCAGACTGAGACGGGGCTGCGACGGCAGGCACGACTTTCCGCACTAAACGGGAGAGGCGGCAATCGCGATGTTGCGACGAGCGCGCCTTCACGGTCGGCGGGCATCGGCGACTTTGACCAGCCGAGACGGGCGGTCCGATTCTGGCCATCGAAAGGCTGCCACGCGCCCGCGTGCGTTTCGATGTCCCGATCGGGACATCGAAACGCATGGCATGATATTGACCGGTCATGCGCGGCTGGAAAGTCGCCCCTCTGGAAGGCAGGCGGCTCACCGGTGCTCTACCCGGCCGAAAGTCCGCTGGCGCGAAGCACCGCGTCCTGCACCGCCAGGTCGTGTTCAGGTGACCACGCGAAGGTTGTTTCGCCGCGAATCACTTTCGCGAGGTCGGCGAAATCGGCTTCGTAACGCGGCCGCGAGGCGAGCCTGACGTCTTGATAGCCCTTCTTGTATCCTTCTCGCGGTGACGAGAGAGCCAGCCGGACGGCCGGCGGTTCCAGCGGACGAATGTCGACAGTCCCGGCATCGCCGCAGACCACAAACTGCCGCCGCGCGCCGCCCTCCACCTCGACCAGAGAACTGCGTATCGTTACGAGCGCGTTTGGATATTCGAGTGCGGCAAGCTGGTTATCCAGCAGAGCGTCGCCAAAATTTCCCGACGTGCGCGCCTGCGCCGTGACCTTGGCCGGCTTGCCCAACAATGTGACCGCCGCATCGATGACGTGACATCCGAGTTCGAACATCGCGCCCCCGCGGTAAGGTAGCAGTTTCTTCCGCTCCGCGGCCGCCGATGCTTTGCCCATCACCGCCTCGATCGAAAAAATCCTTCCCAGCCAGCCTTCGCGTGCGGCGCGAAAGCAGAGCTCGAATCCCGGATTGTACCGAAACATGTAACCGAGCTGGACGGTGAGTTTGCGCCGGGTGGCGTCGTCGAGCAGTCGCTGGAACTCGGAGAGCAATTCGCCCGCCGGCTTGTCGAGATGGATATGCATCCCGGCGGCGATGCAGCGGGCGCCCACGCTCAGCAGAGCTTTCACCTCCGTCTCGACGGCCACCGCGCGCAGTCCGGGCGTGTTGAGCAACTCCTGCTCCGACATCCATCGCACATCCTTATATTCACGCCGCGCCGCCGCCGCGCGCTGCAGTTGTTCGTCCGGCTCGGCGACGCCGACGAGCTCGAAATCGGACGAACGTTGCAACACCGCCAGCTTGCCGCCCGCATGCGCGTGACCTGTACCGATTTGCCCAATACGCAGCTTCGGCCGCATCGACGTACCACTCGCGGCCGACGCCAGCGCGCTGGACGCCATCAAGCCGGCACTGCCGAGAGTGCGGAGGAATTTGCGACGCTGCATGGCTCCGAGGAGTGTCGGCAGTTCCGGGCGGCGCGCAATCCTGTCGTGGGCGTTGTGAGAGAGTTCCGGTGCGCGCTCATTCGCAACCTGCATTCACGGCGACACGCTCCGGCGGAGCGGCGGCTTTCCAGCCGCCGAATTACCTTCGGCCCACCGGTATTCGGCGACAGGCAAGCCGCCCATCCGATGGAGACAGTACGGCACAACCCGTGAAGCTCACGGAACGACGCGTTGCGGTTGCTCAATACGACCAGGTCGTGGTGAAGCGGAACTCCCGCGGCGCCACCAGATCATAGCGACTGTACGCCAGCCCGCGGCCTCCCGGCAGCATGAAGCCATTCGGCGCGGCCGCTCCCGTGGCAATCCGCACCGGGATGATGTCCGTATTGTCGAGCACGTTCGAGACGTTCAGTTGAAAACGAACGCGGCCCGGCAGCCCCTGGAACTTGCGGCTGTACGCGAGCATGAGATCCGAAGCCGTGATCGCCTTCCCCGTGATTTCATTTCCGCTGCCATCGGAGCCGATCACGTTCGGTGTGCGCCAACGCCACCCGCCACCCACCGTGAATCCCCTCAACCGTCCCTCCTTGAAATCATAGGCCGTGAAGAGACTGACTTTGTGCGGGCGCAATCCCCACCGCTTTTCCTCCTCGTCCCGTTCGTCGTTCATCGTATCCACGAGGTTGAAGATTTCCTGCGCGATCGTCTGACCGTTCGACGTGGTCAGCAGCGAAACATCGGCTTGCGGATTCAGGGCGCCGAGTTCGAGCCACTTCGCGATCGCTTTGCCCGACTCGAACGCGCTCGGGTCGACGAGATAACGGCCGCTGGCATCCTGCCGCACGCCTTGCACCAGCCGGCCATCGGCCGCCTTGAGCCCGTACCAGGCGATAATCTCGGACCCCACGTTGGTCCGGATGAAATCCGTGTAGGAATAGTTCGCGACGAACCGCCAGTTCCGCGTCAGGTTCGCCGTGATACGCGTTTCATAGCCGGTCGACTCCGAATCCGATGACGCCGCCGTCGCGGGCGGATTATACGCGCTATAAACAGGATCCCATTGGTTCTGGGAAAACGGCAGCCCGCCGCCCACGAGCACTCCGGCAAACGCGTCCATCACGCGGCGGTTTCTGCCCGAGGCGCCGCCAAAACCATTGGTCGTGATCCGTCCCTGCTCGGTCGAGGTGAAATAGACCGCCTTCGCGCTCAAGCGGCCGTCGAGGAGATCGAAGCCCAGGCCGTAATCGGAGCCGACACCCTTCGTGGGCGGTGCGAGATTACCCTCGGGGAAGATTTTTCGCGTGAATGAAGGCAGTCCCTGGTTCGAGGAGTGGTTCGCAATCAGCGACAGCCAATTGGCGACGTGATACACGGCGCCGGTGGTGCTCGTCTTGCCCGTCGCTTCGGTCACCGTGGCTTTGCTGCGATCGCGGTCGACGATGTTGCCAATCAGCGGATCATCATAAAACCCCAGCTCGAACACCTTCACCTGATCCTCACGATAGCCGAGCGTTGTCACCAGCCGTCCGTCGAGAAAATGGCTCTGCACGACGCCAAGCATCGTATCCGATTGCTGCTCACCGCCACTGTTGTTCGCGCCGGCGACCTCGTTCGCAAAAACCAGACTATAGGCGCGGCCATCGAAGTTGATCGTCGGAGGCAGGGAGCGCCAGTCACCCACGCGATACGTTGCCCAGCTGCCCTCGGTGATATAGTTGCGCACCGTGATGCGATTGTTGGCGTTGTTGGGCGTGGCGTTATAGGGCCGGCCGGCAAAAACCAGCCAGGAGTTCGCCCGAACGTCGAACTGCTCGGTCCGGGAAACCATGGCGGCAAACCGATGCCGCCCGAACCATTTGGATTTGGTGTCGAGCGCATAGGAAGCCGACAGCCGCGCCTCCCTGCTATCGCCCGAATGGGTATCGCGCCGCCAGTTCCCGTCGAAGTACAGCCGGCCCGCATACGGGTTGGGCACACCATTTACGCCCAGGGTGCGATTCGGATCGCCGCGCAGCGTCGGATCGCCGCCCGTCATCAGGTTCACCTTCGCTTCTGTATATTGATAATTATAGCCGAAGTTGAAGGCCAGATCGCGCGTCGCCTGCCAGTCGGCCGTGACCGTGAAATTCCGGAGCACCTGTTCGCGAAACATGCCGGGACCCGCCGCGTTGACGTTGTCGGGGTAAATCCGCGGGTCCCGGACTTTCAGCGCCGAAGCGGTCACGCCCGGCGTGCCATCGGGAGCGCGGACGGCGGAGTTGTTGTAGGTGCCGCTCAGGAATGCGCCGATGCCGTCGAACACCGTGCCGTCGTTCTCGATGAACGTGGCGCGCCGGTTGCTGCCGGTGCGGTTGCCGTCGCGCCCGGTAACGCCGAGCGCGAGCATGGCCGCCGTCGGCACGGTATTGTTCGGGGTAAACGTGACGGCGCTGACGCCGTTCGCCTCCCGATTATCATACCAGGCCAGGGCCTCGTCCGTTTCGACGGTGTTGCGCACGACGGCCCGGATATCACGACCGACTTCGCCCATCGCAGTCACCTTGACCGTGCGGATGGGACGGACGGTGACGGAGCCGAAGATCCGTTTCTGATCCTGGAAATCGAACGCGCGCCAGCCGCCGTTTTCCTGCAACAGGCCGGCGATCGACATCGCAAGCCGATCCTTCCGGAGGACTTTGTTGGCATCCAATTCGAGCCGGTGCCGATCATTGGAACCCATCCCATAGCGCACGCTGGCGGTATCCCGCAGCGTGCTGGCGGTTTTCGAGGAGGCATTGATCAAACCGCCGGGCGAACCGACGCCGAAGAGAATGCTGTTCGGGCCGCGGCTGTCTTCATAACGTCCGGCGCGGTAGGGATCGATGGGCGTGATGCTGGTGAAATAGTCGATGCCATGGCTGGCGGCCATTCCGCGGATGAGGATCGTCGGAGTGAGGCTTTGTGCATTGATCACCGGATTCTGGCCGCTGCCAGCCTGGTTCTCGTTGGTGTTCATCTCGGCATTGACCGAATACTGCACCAACTCGCTGATGTCGGTGATCGCGAGATCGTCGAGAAACTCCTTCGTGAACACCGAGACCGAACTCGCGGTATCGCGCAGCTGCGTATTCAGCCGGCTGCCCGCGAGCGTGTTCTCGGCGGAGTAGCCGAGGTCACGACTGGTGTTCACGGTGAACGGGCTCAGTTCAATGACCTCCTCCGTCTTTAGCGAAGGTGGGGGCGCCGGCTGCGCGGGAGCTGGCGGCACGGTTTGCGCCTGAAGCGGGCGATCCGGGAGCAGCCCTATGACTCCGGCAGCCAGAAGCGAATAAACGAGGAGCGTGCGATTGGATTTCATCACGAAGGGTGGTTACGATTGCCGCGGACATGGAGGGTTGCCCGCCCTGACGCGCTGGAGCTTGAGCCGGCCGCCCGCGACCGACAAGGGCAAAGCTGGTGGCGACGCTGAAGTTTCGGACGCTTGCGCAGAATCTCACGGCTGCTCAGCTTGCGGGCGAAGCGCCGTGCGTCTCGCCAGTGCGCAACGACGACGCTGCGTCATAATGCATCATTCCTGATTACATGAGCAAAGCCCCCGCCCGTTTTTTCGTCTGCACCGCTCTCTTTGGCGCCGCCATCGGTGCGCGCGCGAGTGCGGTGGGCGACGGAAAGTCTCCCGCGATCGCTTCCTCCGAAATACTCCCGCCCGCACCCAATGGCCGGCGGACGGCCGTGAGATATTCCTGGGAAACTCCGCCCGCAAAGGTTTCTGCGACGGGCGCGCTCGAATGGGCACCGGCGCCGTTCGTATTTGCGGCGGGAGAGTCCCGGCGCTTCGTCGACTACGATAATGGCGACGATCGAAATGATGGCCGGACGACGACGACGCCGTGGAAACACCATCCATGGGATCCAAAGGCCAGCGGTGTAGCGGCGGCGGGCACCGGAATTCACACCTACGTATTCAAGCGCGGCATCACTTATCGCGGCACGCTGACCGCGCAGGAATCCGGGGAATCCGGAAACCCAATACGACTGACCGCCGACCCGGAGTGGGGGAACGGCGAAGCCGTCATCGGCGGTTCCGCCCGGCTTTCGGGTGGGTGGACGCAGGGCGTTGCGCATGCCGATATTCCCGCGGGGGGGAACGTGTGGCATCGCGATTTGGATTTCGCCCCGCGAACCCTCTGGCGGATCAGGGGCCCGGAAGTCACGCGCGTGCCACTCGCGCGGCTGCCCAACTGGAAGATCTCCGATCCCGAGGACATCAAGAGTGAATGGTGGTCGTGGGACTATCCCGGAGGCAAAACGTTCGATGTCTATATGAAGAACGAGCGTGGCCGCGAACTCGTGCTCGGCATCGATACAAAGCATCTCACCGGTCCGAAGGAACTCTACATGGGCGCGATTCTTTGGGCGGAGTTCGGCTGGGTCGACGGCACGCCGTATCCCTCGTACGTGCAGGGTTTCGATCCCGGGAAGAAAGGCGTCGGCTTCGAGGGTTATCTCGGGTCCGCCAGCTCGCGCCGAATTGCCCGCCATCATCGCTATTACCTCGAAGACAAGCCGCAGTATCTCGACGATCCCGAGGGGGAGTTCTGGTTTGAACGCAAGGGCGATGGCGGCCGGCTGCACGTGATTCTACCAACGGGCGTTGATGCCAACCGAACGGTGTTCGAGGCGGGACGCGAGGGTACGCTGATCGCGCTCGACGATCGGCACGACGTGGCGATCAGCGGCCTGACATTTCAGTTCACCAACGTGGCGTGGAATCTGACCGAACTGCCCTGGGGCCCGAACTACGACCTGAAGCAGGAGGTTTATCCCGCGTGCATCCGCGTGTGGGGCGGCGGGCATGAGATTACGGTGTCGCATTGCGCATTCCGCGACGTGAACGCCGCCGTGCTCATGAAAGCGGTCAAGCCCGGCCGGCCGCTCGACCGCGTGGCGGTCACGGACTGCGAGATCCGCGACACCGATCACGGCGGAATCACGATACAGGAAGGTATCCAGTGGGGCGATTCACAGCCCGATGCGGCCGGGCACCTTTTCGACGTCAAGATTCTGCGCAATCACGTCGTCCGCGCCGGGCAGCGCTCAATGCGCGTGGGTTCCTCGAACGCGATTGATGTGGGCAACGCGCAGACGGTCGAGATCGCGGGCAACATCATCGACCGGCCGTGGCACGCCGGCATCAATGTCCATTGTGCCAAGATCAGCGGCAACCTCCGCGATGTGCCGCTTTCGCGGGTGCTGATTCACCACAACCGCGTCATCGACGGCATCCGCACCGGCGATGATTGCGGCAATATAGAAACATGGCAGGGCGGACCCGCCTATGTATATAACAACGTCTCCGGCAATCCCGGCGGTTTCCGCAACCCGAGCTGGATGACGGGCAAGGATGATCCCAACCGGCCGGGTTCGGCGCGCTTCGGCATGGCTTACTACCTCGATGGCGCGTTCAAGAACTACTATTTCAACAACATCGGCTGGGGCCTGAGTCAGGATCCCTGGAGTCGCGCAGGCGCGACGACGATGTTTCAGGAAATCATCAGTTACCAAAATTCGTTTTTTCACAACACGGCGTACCATTTCGTGAAGGGTTCGCGCCGGCAGGCGCCCGAGGGCGGCCGGAATCAGTACATTGGCAACCTTTGGGACGGCATCGGCGACTGGGTGTTCTGGCATACGACGCCGGCGAAATCGTTCGCCGAAGGCAATGAACGCGACGCGGGCCCGCCGAAGAACCACTACGCGCTCGAGACGAATGCGTTCACCGGAAATGTCTTTCACGACATCACGGGGCGATACGCCGCGTTCAAGCCATCCGGCCAATGGCACGAGACACGGGCGGATGCGCGAGCGGCCCTGGTGCGAATGGGGGCAATCGCCTCCGACTTGGGTCGAGTGGCGGAGCGGCCGCCCATGCGCGATCCCGCCCACCGTGATTTCAGTCTGGCCGCGGGTTCGGCGGCGATTGACCAGGGGGCGAGGGTGTTCGTGCCCTGGAGCCTGTACGCGACCGTGGGGGAGTGGAGCTTTGCCTCCGCCGGCGATGATCCGGCGCGGATTTTGGATGAGCACTGGTATATGGCGCCGTACTATTATGGTCGCTCCGACTACCACACGAAACCGATGTTCGACCTGCGCGGCGTGAACATTGGCCGCCAGGACTATGGGCTGGGCCCGTTGGAGGACTGGACCCCAGGTGTGCTCACGCTCAACGGGCGCAATCAGTACGCCATCTGCCCCGACGCCACTCTAAGCCAGACGCTGGCGTACAAGGTCAAACACCGCTGGCGGGAGAATGGCCGGGAGGAAACCCGCGAAGCCCGGGGGCGTGATTTCAAGAGTCCACAAATTTATGATACGAATTTCCTGATGGAAGCGTATTTTCGGACGGAGCCGGGGGCGACGGGCGGCGTGATCGTGGAGAAGCGAAGTGGCGCCGGTTATGCACTGACGGTTAACGCGCGCGGAGGCGTGACCCTCGAGCTCACCAGTGGCGACACGACCGTCAGTCTGGCGAGCAGCTGCGCGCTCAACGACGGACGGTGGCACCACGTGATTGCGGAGAGTGATCGCCCGGCGCGTACGCTCACTCTCTACGTCAACGGCCGGAAGGACCGCGCCGGGCCCGGATTGGGCGGCGATCAATCGCTGGAAAACAAGGGCGACCTGCACGTGGGCGGAACTCCGAATGGCGGGTGCCTGCACGGGGCGATCGATTTCCTGCGGATTTGCCTTGGCACGCTCGCCGACGCGAAGACCGACATCGACGAGTTGTACGCGTGGCAATTCGACGGCCCGTTTCGGCGGGATTTCGCGGGGCGTGCGCCGCGCGGACGGCGCGATGCCGGGGCGCTGGAGAAGACCGATTGAGGAGCCGACGATGAATTTTTGCATGAACCTTCGGATCATCCTGGTCACGGCCGCCGCCCTACTGGCGTCGGCAGGTTCCGCCCGGTCGGCGGCACCGGATTCGCGGCCGAACATCATCTTCATCATCACAGACGATCAGCGCGCGGACTTGCTCGGCATTGCCGGGCACCCCGTGGCCAAGACGCCGCACATCGACCGCATCGGCCGGGAAGGAGCGTGGTTCCGGAACTTCTTCACGGTCACGCCGCTTTGCTCGCCGAGCCGGGCAAGCTTTCTCACCGGGCTGTATCCGCATTCCCATGGCGTGATCAACAACGACAAGCTCGGGCTCGATGTCATCAGCCACACGCTTTTCACCTGGCCGCGCCAACTGCGGGAATCCGGGTACGAAACCGCGTTTATTGGCAAGTGGCACATGGGCCTCGACGACTCGCGGCGGCCGGGCTTCGACCGCTGGGTGAGTTTCAAGGGGCAGGGCATCTATATTGACGGCGTGGTGAACGAGGATGGCGTGCCGCGCCAGCTCCGGGGCTACATGACGGATTATCTCAACGCGCAGGCGCTTGCCTTCGTTGCGCAGGCGCACACGCGGCCGTTCGCCCTCGTGCTTTCGCACAAGGCGGTGCACATCCCGTATCTGCCGGCACCGCGCCACGATTCGCTGTATTCGGAACATGGATTTGAACCCGCTCCGGCGCGGCCGGAGGACCTGGCGGGAAAACCGATTCTCACGAGGGATATTCCCCGCGTGGATCGCCTCGCCCTGGAAGGCGTCGCCCCGGAGCCGGCCGAGCCCCGGCGCGGTCGCGGTCGGGACCCGGCGAGCATTGTGCGCGACCAACTTCGCTGTCTGGCGAGCGTGGATGAAGGGGTGGGCCAGCTGCTGGCCGCACTCGAACGCAAAGGCGAGCTCGACCGTACCGTCATCGTGTATACGAGCGATAATGGCTACCTCATGGGCGAACATGGCGTCATCGACCAGAAGCGTTGGGCGTATGAACCCGCGTTGCGGATACCGCTGGTGATGCGCTTTCCGCCGGCCATCGCGGCCGGCACCGTGCGCGAGCAGATGGTGCTGAACATCGACTTGGCGCCCACGCTGCTGGACCTCGCCGGCGTGAAGCCGGTGGTGCCGGCGCACGGACGTTCGTTTGCCCCGCTGCTGCGTGACGGCGCCACGCCCTGGCGCACGGCGTTCCTCGCGGAATATTTCCACGAGAAAGTCGGGCTGCGCGTGCCGACATGGCAGGCGGTGCGCACCGCGCGTTGGAAGTATATCCGCTATGTGGGCGAACCAGAGAAGTTCGAAGAGCTGTACGATTTGGAAGCCGACCCGCGCGAGGAACGGAATCTCATCGCGACGCCCACCGCGCTCGAACAGCTGCCGGCGCTGCGACGTGAACTCGAGGCGCAGCTTCGCGCCACGCGGTGAGATAATTCCGCCGGTCGGACACGCGGCGTTACTCGATCCATAGTGGCTGCGAGCGCCAGCGAGTGGATGAACGCGATCATCCTCTCGCCCCTTCGACCCTCTCGGGGTCCAAGGGTTATTTGCTATTGTTATCGGTTGGTTGGCCCTGACCCGAGCGGTGGCTGGAGTTCAGGTCATCCACTTCCGGCCACTTAGCCCTGCGCTTGCCCCACAATTCCTGCCAAGCACGTCGGCATTTGCCGGAGCGGCGGCTTTCCAGCCGCCGAAGTACGTTCGGTCGTCCGGTCTCGGGCGACTGGAAAGTCGCCCTTCCCGTCAACCGCGCTCTTGGCGTGACGCCATACGCGGTAGCGAATTTGTGGGGCAAGCGCAGACTTAGCCCGGAAAATTCACAGCTTCTATGATAAAATCCCACACGCTGGGGCAGCCGCCGGGTGTGGCGCCGGTCTTTGCCCGGCGTTCCGCCTGTCGGAGACTGGCGCCACGGGCGAAAACGCGCGCACAGGGTGTGAAATTCCCGCTCAGCGTTTCGAGAGCGCCTTCGCTGCTGCCGGCGGATTGATCGAGCGGAAGAGTTCGAGTGCGCGCGCGATG
>JBBRCR010000088.1:0-21248 GCA_038204695.1 Opitutales bacterium
GAGTTGTCGGTGGCGGAGTTCTGAAGTGGCATGGGCGTCCCGCCCATGTGGTCGTTGCGTGCAACTTTATGTGACAGAACTCGAAGACTCTCTTCGCCTGGTCCGGATCGGTGCTGATGTCGGCGAAGAAACTCGAGAGGAACATCCCGCGTTCATGGAGCACCCCGCGGAGTTCGCGGCGCACGCCGGCCGGCAGATCCTCGTTTACTTTCAGCTCTGGGCGCTTCGGATCAAACCGAAGGGTCGAGCGCGGTTCGATGTGCCTGATGCCAAGTGCGGCGACGTGGTCGATCGCCTCGTAGAGGGAGTAGCGCCGGAAGGTGAAGAGCTGGACGCCCAGCTGCCAGCCCAGCTTTTCCGCGTTGGGCGTGGCGAGCGTGACCTGCGCGGCGGATGCCGGCAGGGCCCGCCCGAGGCCGGCGGAGGCCGCCAGCGATCCGCTGATGCGGAGGAATTTTCGCCGCTCCATCACCATGCTCGTGTTCATCGTTTTATCTTCTTCGTTGTTGTTGGGAGCAGACTGGCCGGGAGGTCCGCATTGTTCGGATTCTGCCGCCGCCGTCGATGCCCTGGTCTGGCTCACCCCGGTTCACGGGTGGAATCCAATCGCGCCCACGTCGACCCGGCCGTCGCGGACCACCATCGGCTGACCGGCGAAGTCGTGCGTCGGATGATCGGGCAGTCGAACGCCCGTGCCAATCGCCGCCGAACCCGGGCGCAACGCATACGCCGCCCGGGCGGACTCGCGGCCAAAATCGGCGCCGCGGACTTTCACGAACCGCGGGTCGCCGGTGATCTTGTGCGCATCGGCCGGCTCGCTCCCCGGGTGCAGGCCGAAAAACAGGTTGTGCTCGAAACGGTTGTTCGTGCTCTCGCCGAACTCGTAGACCGCCGCCGGACATTCGTTGTAGAAAATGTTGTTCACCCACCGAATGCCGTCGGACCATCCCTGCCACGTCTTGTAATAGATGATACGTGGTGGCGCGCCGGGCTCGCGCCGGTTCACCATCCCGGGCTTGGCGTAGAACGTGTTGTTGTGCACGAGCGCGTTGGTCACCGTGCCGGAAATGCGCACGAGGTTGCCGCCGTCATTCTGACTGATGTTGTAGCGGACGATGGTGCCGTCGTTGAAGCCGCGTGAGCGCGGGCTGCCGAGGCTGCAGAGCAGGAACGAGCCGTATTCGTTGTCGTGGCTGTAGTTGAACTGGAAGACGCTGCGGCGGCAGTTGTAGTCGCTGTCGAAACCCGCGGCGTCGCTGTCGC
This sequence comes from Opitutales bacterium, assembly GCA_038204695.1. Classification (GTDB taxonomy): domain Bacteria; phylum Verrucomicrobiota; class Verrucomicrobiia; order Opitutales; family Opitutaceae; genus ER46. The sequence goes on from JBBRCR010000088.1 coordinate 1,264, forward strand.
CGGGATTGTAGCGGGTGAAGCAGGACTCGTTGAACTGGATGAGCGCGTCGTCGCAGTGAAAGACAAACATCGCGTTCCCGCTGCCGAGCAGCCCGCAGTCGCGGAAGAAATTTTTCTCGATGAGCGGTGCCGCGCAGCCGCGGACCAGCAGGCCGTTGCGCGCGATCCGCTCGAAGGTGTTGCCGCGGATGACCACGCGCTGGCTGGGGAACCATGTCTTGGGATCGTTCTCGCGGTGGCCCGTCATCCACGTGGACAGCATCACCAGGCCCATCGGCCCGACGTCGCGAATTTCACAGCCCTCGACGAGGAGGTCGTCCCACGCCGTCGGCCGCGCGGTGCCTTCGATGATGAACACGATGCCGCCGAAAGATTTTGCGACCGTGTCGCCATCATTGCGGTAGTCGGAGACGGCGTTCACGTCATGGATGAACAGATTCTTCAGGTGCACCCGACGGGCGCGTCCGGTGTCCTGCACGCGGATCTCCACGCCGCGGTGTCGCTGCGGCGGACCTTTGGTGAGATTGGTGATCTCGAGATCGCGGAGTTCCCAGCACTCCTGGTTCTGCAAGCCCAGCACCCACGGGACGCGGCCGCGTCCGTGCAATGCCGGTCGCGGGCCCTCGCCATATTGGCCGAGCACGATGGGTTTGTCCGGCGAGCCGGAGCCGAGCGGGTGCAGTGCCACCCCCTCCCAGCGGCCACCGGCGCGCAACAGGATCCGATCACCGGGCGCAAACGTGGTTGCGTTCACCCGTTCCAGTGACCGCCACGCGCGCTCGGGGGAGATGCCCTCACGCGCATCATTTCCGCGTTGATCGTCGACATGATAGGTGGCGGCGCCAAGCGGAAGCAGCGGCACGGCGGCGAGCCATCGTAGAACGACGAGCCATGGCAGGGCTGAGAAACGTGAGCGAGGCGACATGCGCCGGGTATGAACCACTCCGGCCCGCGGGGCGAGCCAGTGTGGGTGCAGGCAGATCTGATCATACGAGTGCAAGCGCCGCGTCGTGGCTGCGAGAGCGCCAGCGAGTGGACCAGGTCTTCTGCGTCTTCCATATCTTCCCAGTCTTCTGCGTCTTCCCCCATCCACACGCTGGCGCTCGCAGCCACGGAGTCCCGACTCGCTCAACTTCGGGTGGGCGTATTCGCGTTCATGCGCGTCCATTCGCGTTTCAGACTCAGCCGGTCTGTTCTCTTTCGGTTGCGGCGCTGCCGCGGTGTGCTGATATCGATCCGGATCGTGCATGTTTGCGACGATTTCGAGCGCGCAATCCTTTGGTCACTGAGCGCACCCGATGAAGAACGCGCGTTGTCACGCCCGCCCGCGCCTCGGCGGTCGAGCAGATTTTCGCACGGGAGATGACGGCCATCCTTCAGAATCTGCGCCCCGGTCTCCTGCGGCTGCTGATGGTCGAGCCTGAGGCGACGGCGAAACCAGACCAGCGGGTGTTCCAGGTGGCCGTGCGCGTCTCGGCCGCGAAATCCGGCGAGGCGTTCACCCCTCGGGAGCAGATGGACATCACCCGGCTGGCGGGCGGCCCGCGACGATTGCTCGAGCGCGTGTATCCGATTCGTCTCGACGCGTCCGGCGGCGGCGGGATCGAAGTTCGGCTAACGCCCATTACGGGCAGGGCGCTGCTCTGTGGGGCCGTGATCGAACCGGTCGATTCGCGCTGAGCGCCCAGGCGCGGTTTACCGCCGCCGCCTGCCGGGCCTCAGCCGGGCTCACTCACTAACGCGTCTACCGTGGCGCACTTCGCCAGAACGGCGGCTTGCGTTGCGGAGCGGCGGCTTTCAGCCGCCGAAGTACGTTCGATCGACCGGGTATTGGGCGACTGGAAAGTCGCCCCTCCGACGAACCCGTTCAAGGCAGCGGCCGCAGTCCCTCGCTGCGCACCACCCACGAGCCGTCTTTCGGGAAGCCCGGCGCATCGTGCGTGGGCCTTGCGTGAACCGCAGGATGTCGACGGCCTTTTGCGGCTCGCCGAGACGCGCGGCCGTCATCGCGACCATCGGGTGATCCCAGCCCCAGATTTTTGTTTCCCAATCCCACGACGCCAGCACCGCGTCGAGCGCCCGGCGCATGGTGGGCACATCGACGCCATCCCCGGGCAGCTGCCCGAGCGCCATGAGAAACGACCGGCAGACTGGCCTTCGTTTGGGCCCACTTCGTTTGCGTTTTGATCTGGGCCGGACTCCGGCTCGTTCATGTTGGCGACGATTTTGAGCGCGCAATCCTTGGGTCACAGAGCGCACACCGCGGCGCAGCCGCAGCCGAAGAGAAAAGCCAAGCTGATGCTTGACCGCGATTGGACGCTAATAAATGCGAATGGTAAAAACCCGAAGTTGAGCGATTCGCGACTCCGTGGCTGCGAGCGCCAGCGAGTGGATTCGAATCTGCGAATTGTGCTTTATCCGCTCGCGCTGGCGCTCGCGGCCGCTATTCGCTGGCCCTACTTCGTGTGCTCGTATCCCGGCTCCAATCCGCCCATGTGGTCCCATGCGCAGACCACTCGAGTGGCTTTGGAGGGCGAGCCGGTCGCGGAAACGTTCGTGCCCGGCGTGCCGCCCCTGCCCACGCTGCCTCTCCATGAAAACCCTTCCCCGCCCGCTGTCCGACGGCGAACTGCACGAGCTCAAACGGTGGAACACGCCGACCATCTACAATGGTTGGGAACAGATCACGCGGCACAATCCGGGTCGCGATGCCTACAACCTCGAACCGGTGCACGATTATATGCCGCACCTGGGGCCCATGGCCGGTTATGCGGTGACGGTGATGTGCGAGCCGGGCAATCCGCGGCACCCCAGGAAAAATCCCGCCGCGTGGAGCCAGTACCGTCGCTATCTCGCATCCATTCCGGGGCCGAAGATTGTGGTGATTCAGGATTTGGACAAACCTGCGCTGCTCGGTGCCTTTTGGGGCGAGGTCACGAGCAACTTCCATCGTGCGCTGGGCTGCGTCGGCACCATCATCGATGGCGGTATCCGCGATCTGGATGAGATGAACGCCGCCGGGTTCAAGGCGCTCGCGCGCGGCCTGTGCGTCGCGCATGCGTATTCCCGCCCGATCCGCTGGGGCGTGACCGTCGAGGCTTTCGGCCGGAAGATCAAACCCGGCCAGCTCATCCACGCGGACAAGCATGGTTTTCTCGCCGTGCCCTTCGGGGAGGAAGCGGCCTTGCTCGAGGCGGCGAAGTTCATGGACGCGACCGAATGCCGGACGCTCATCTCCGCGGCGCGCGACCATGTGGGCCGCACGCCTGAGCAGATTTGCGACGCGCTCGATCGCGCCGGCGCGGAGTTCAAGCAGGCGGCGAAGCAACGCTTTGGCCGCAAAGGCGAATGGTAGCCCGGATGTTCCAGTTTGTCGGCGGACACAAGCGCTGGCTGATCGTCATCATGCTGGCCGGGTTCGGCGTGGTGAACTACCTCGACCGGCAGGGGCAGCACCGGCCCGTCTCGGCGGGGTCGGCTTGCCTTTAGTCCGAATGTCTCACCTGAGCGCAAGCGATTTGATTAGAGGCTGCGAGCGCCAGCGAGTGGATGGAGCACGATTTACAAATGAAAATCCACTCGCTGGCGGCTCGCAGCCACGGAATGGGGACTCGCTCCGCTTCGGAGTATTCCAATTCGCGTTTATTCGCGTCCATTCGCGGTTGAAAATCCGCCTGGCGTTTCGCCTTCGGTTGCAGTTGCCGCGCCAGGAATATACGGGCCAGGCCGGCCGCTCACTGAATTTACGGACCAATATCCGGCGGCTGGCGTCCTTGCAGGCCAATGAATGATTGCGGTTGCGGCGCGCTCCGCGCGAGCATGGTGGCGCGCTCCCACCCGTATATACCTCGCGCTGTTCCCTTCAGCTATGGTTTGCGCTGCCCCCATGACACTGAACCTCCTCACCCGCGCCGCCGCCCTCTGCGCGGCGCTGTCCATCGCGTTCGCGCCCGCGCGGGCCCAGACGCCGCCGATGACGCCGGACATCCCGGCCGCCTTCGTCGCACCCACCGCCACGCACGACTACATGAAGCGCGTGGAGAGGATTACGATGCGCGACGGCGTGAAGCTATATACAGTGATGATCATGCCGAGGGGCGCGACGGACGCGCCGATCCTTTTTTCGCGCACGCCCTACAACGCGGACGTGGTTCCATCGGACGTCGAAATGGGCGGCTATCAGCCGGGGCTCGCGATGGAGATCTTTCGCGGTCGATACCGCGAGAGCTTGGAAAAACCTTCGCCGATCCCGGCCAACAAGGTGCAGCGCTACCGCTTGGAGTTGCCGCCCACCAACCACGTGTTTCTGCCGGGTCACCGCGTCATGGTGCACATCCAGTCCACCTGGTTTCCGCTCTATGACCGCAATCCGCAGACGTATGTGGAGAACATTTTCTTCGCCCGGCCATCGGACTTCCGGAAGACGACGCAGCGCATTTACCAGACCGGTGCGACCGCCTCGGCCATCGAACTGCCGGTCGTCCCGGCGCCGTAGGAGCGCCCGCCGGGTCGAAGAATTGCGACTCGGCACCGGCAGGGCCGGGCGTAAAGTGCGCGCCTATGCCCACAAAATCCTCTGGCACGATCGGCGTCCTCACGGCGGGGGGCGATTGCCCCGGACTCAATGCCGCGATCCGCGGTGTATCCAAAGCGGCCATGCACCACGGGCTGAAGGTGATCGGGATCAAGGATGGGTTTCGCGGGCTGGTGGAGAACCGCACGATGCCGCTCGAGAACGCCCTCGTCAGCGGCGTCCTCACGCAGGGCGGCACCTTTCTCGGCAGCAGCCGGGACAAGCCCCACAAGATGAAGCGGGGCGGCAAGACGGTGGACCTGACGGACGCCGCCGTGCGCACCTATCGCAAGCTGGGGCTGGACTGTCTGGTTTGCCTCGGCGGCAACGGCACCCAGAAAGCTGCGTATCGACTCCAAAAATACGGACTGAATGTCATGACCCTGCCGAAGACGATCGACAACGACGTGGCCGGGACCGACGTGACGTTTGGGTTCGATTCGGCGATGGCGATCGCGACCGAGGCCATCGACCGGCTGCACACCACGGCAACGAGCCATCAGCGGATCATTGTATGCGAAATCATGGGACACGACGCCGGCTGGCTCTGCCTGGGCGCGGGAATCGCGGGCGGCGCCGATGTCATTCTCATTCCCGAGATTCCCTACGATTTGGAAATCGTCGCCCGTCACGTCCTGCAGCGGCAGCGCGCGGGCAAGCGGTTTTCGCTTATCGCCGTCGCCGAGGGAATCCTGTCGCGCGAGGAGGCGAAAGCCCGCGCCGCCGCCGATCGGCTGACGCACGAGTTGGGCACGGAAACGCGGATCATCGCCCAGTCGTTGTCGCAGGCGGGCGAAGGCATCCATCTCGTCCAGGAGGCGGTCGCCAGCAGGCTGGCGCGGCATCTGCAGCGATTGACCGGGGTCGAGGCGCGCGTGACATCGTTGGGCCACGTGCAGCGCGGCGGTCCGCCGACGCCGTTCGATCGGCTGCTGTGCACGCGTTTGGGAACCAAGGCGGGGGAGCTTCTCGCGCAAGGCCGGTACAACGTCATGGTCGGGCTGAACGGCACGGAATGTGTTCCCGTGCCGCTGAGCAAAGTCGCCGGGATCAAGCGCGTGGTCCCGCGCGATCATTCCTGGATCAGGACCGCGCGACTCGTGGAAACCTGCATGGGCGACGAGCCCAACCGCGCCCTGAATGTCACCAACCGACGGTGATGGCGGTGCCCGGTGGGGGCGGTGGCCGCGATTTAACCGTTCGGATATTGCGCGCACCGTTTCGACCGCAGCGCCCCCCGGCCGGAGAACCGCGGCACCCGAGTAATCCGCGGTCAAGCAGCGCCACTCGCCGAACCAGCCACGGTGCGTGCGTTTCCATGTCCCGATCGGGACATGGAAACGCACGGGTTTGAGAGTTGCTCTGGCTTTCGGGGGCGGAGGTTTTTCGCACTCGGTGGCGGCTGCGCCGCTTTGGGTCGGGGTCTCCCAATCCGTCGTCCGCCGCCTTCGTGCGCGAGGAGCGGTGCCCTGTTTACTGTCGAGCACCGCTGCGAAGCGATTGCTCGTGGGCGGCGCGCGACGCGGCCAATGCTGCCCGGAGCCCGGGTGCGTCATAACCGAGGGCCAGCGCGGCTTCGAAGTGCGTGACCGCTTCGCTGTGCCGGCCCAGATGTTGCAGCACGATCGCGAGGTTCACGTGCGCAACCGGCACGTCCGCGCGCAATGCCACAGCGTGGCGGAAAGCCTCCGCGGCTTCGGCCAGCTGGCCAGTGGTCACCAGAGCGCGTCCAAGGCCGTTGACTGCTTCGAGCGAGCGCGGATCGAAATTCGCGGCCGCCGTAAAATGCTCCACCGCGCGCGGCGCGTTGCCGGCGTCAAGTTGAAGCGTGCCCAGATTATTATGCGCCGGCACCAGATCGCGTTTGATTCGCAGCGCGGCTTCGAGCCGGGCAATGGCGTCGGCGGTTTTGCCCTGCTGGGCGAGTTGCACGCCCTGCTTGTTCAGTTCCTCGGCGAGCATCTTGACGCTGTTGAGCACGCTGAAGCCGACGGAGAAACCGAGGGCGCTGATTCCGAGCGCGCGGGCAACGCGGACCCATACCGGCCTCGAGCCGGCCGCGCCTCCGCCGGCAGAGTTGGATGATGCTGCCGCCCGGCTCTCGAGAACCAGAACGCTGAAACATGCGAGCAGCACGAGCGTGGGATGAAACTCCACCTGGTACCGCAGCACCGTTCCGTAGAAAAGGCACAGCACGAATGCGCTGGTCAGGAACAGTGCGATGATTCCGACCAGGAACCAGCGCAGCGTCGCGGAGGTTGACGGCCGAAATGCGAGGACGGAGGCAAACGCGCAGACCGCAAACGGCGTGTTGCTGAAGATCCCCTGGGCCGATTCGACGACGGCATGGCCGGTCGGCGCTGGCGGGAGCGCGATGTCCTGCACGAAGGGAAAGATGCTCGTCCAGGGCGCAAACTGCAGGAAGTAGAGCCGGAAATTGAACCAGAGATAAGCGAAGCTGAAGTGGCGGGCATTGTCCTGGCGATCGCCTGCGAGCTGGTAGCGCTGGCCGAACTCGAAGATGTCGCCAAACCGCGCGTGGTTGTAGAGCGCGAGCGCGCCACCGACCAGGAAAAGGGGGCCGAGGGCGGCGGCGAGCAGGCGCGCGCGCGAGGGCGGTGTATCCTTGTTGTTGTGACGAACCCATGCCACGGCCACCGGCACCAGGAGGATGACCGCGCCGAAGAGCATCGAAGGGCGGGCCCCGACGGCGAGTCCGTAGCTGAGGCTGCCCAGCATCAGCCAGAGCACGGGGCGGCGTTGATCGTGCAGCGCCTGCCAGACCGCGACGCACGCCAGCATCGCGAACGCATACGCACAGGCGATGGCGACTTCACAGATGCCGGGAATCCGCAGCAGCGCGGGCACACTGTTCGTGAGCCCGAGCGCCAGGGCGCAGCCGGCCACGGTCCACCGGGAGACTGACGGAAAATAACGGCGCCACATTGAGCGCAGCAGGAGCAGGCTGGCCAGATAGCCGAGCGCGGCGAAAACCGCGATGGCCTGCTTGTTGAAGAGATAGCCGCCGGTCAGCCAGTGATAGGGACCGAAGACCACAAGGGCGGGCGTGATGCCGTAATAGATATGGAGCTTGCCGCCGTAATAACTCGTGTCGTGCAGGTGGTGCTGCGTGCGATACACGTGATTCGCCTGCGGATCGTACGGATCCGGCAGCGCCGCGAGACCCGCCGGCACGTCGACTTTCAGGTTCAGCTGACCGGCGGAAAACCCATCGACGAGCAGATTGTAATACGCCCCGCGCGCATCGATGTTGCCCCAGTCGCTCCGCGAAGGTGCGACCGTCCAGACATAAAATGCGCCAATGGCGAGCGCGGCAAACGCGAGCAGGATGTCGCCGCGCGCTCGCGGGGCGAAGGGCGCGGTGACGGCCGATGGATCCTGCGCGTGCGATGCCGGCATGGTGTGGCTGCGCGCATCCATCGCAGCGCAGCGGGACGCTGGCGAGTTCGATTACAGGGAGCGCCCAGTCCGCTTATTTCCTACCGCGGCCTCCGACCGCAACCAAAGGTCTGGTGAGTGAGACACAGAGGGGGGAGGACGAAGACATGGGAGACGGCGAAGAGAATAAGACGCAGAAGATTCCGCGTCTTCCGAGTCTCGCGTTCTTCATTGTCTGGCCGCCTCTGTGTCCTCTGGTTCGACCTCTGTGCGCTCTGTGACCGTTTTCCTCTCGGCCGCGCTGGGCGGTACGCCGGGCTTGCGACGTGTTATCAGCCGTGGAAACATATTTTCTCTCGGCGCGTTGCGCCGTGTCGGTCCGCGTTTTATTCAACCCGAAATTCTCCATGCGCACCCTGCACTGCCGGTCTATTGTCCGTTCGTCGCGCCGCTTCGCGTCGCTGTTCACGCTTGTCGCCGCCGCCATCACGGCCCGCTTCGTCAGCGGCGCCGCACCGAACCTCGTGATATTTTACGCCGACGATCTCGGCTGGGGCGAACTCGGCTGCCAGGGCAACCCCCAAATCCCCACGCCGCACATCGACTCGATTGCCAGGAATGGCGTGCGGTTCACGCAAGGTTACGTGGCCGCGACCTATTGCAGCCCGTCGCGTGCCGGGCTGATGGCCGGGCGCTACCCGACGCGGTTCGGCCACGAGTTCAACAGCGTCGCGAACGCGACCGGACTGCACCTGAACGAAACGACGCTGGCCGACCGATTGAAGAAACTCGGCTATGCCACCGCCTGCGTGGGCAAGTGGCATCTGGGCGCCGGGCCCGCCTACCGGCCGACGAAGCGCGGGTTTGACGAGTTCTATGGCACGCTCGCGAACACGCCCTTTTTTCATCCGACGAACTTTGTGGACTCGCGGATTTCCGACGACGTGCGGCCGGTGACGGATGCTTCATTCTACACGACCGATGCCTATGCCGAGCGATCGGTCGACTGGCTCGAGCGAAACAAATCGAAGCCGTGGTTTCTCTACCTGCCGTTCAACGCTCAGCACGCGCCCCTCCAGGCGCCGAAGAAATATCTGGACCGTTTTCCGCAGATCAAGGAGGAGAACCGCCGGACGTTTGCCGCGATGATGTCGGCAATGGACGATGCCGTGGGCCGCGTGATGGCGAAGATTCGCGAGCTACGCCAGGAGGAGAACACGCTGGTGTTCTTCATCGGCGACAACGGTGGTCCGACGCCGAGCACCACGTCGAATAATGGCCCGCTCCGTGGCTTCAAGATGACGACGTTCGAGGGCGGGCCGCGGGTTCCCTTTCTCCTCCAGTGGAAAGGCCGGATTCCCGCGGGGAAGACGTTCGATCCGCCGGTCATGAACCTCGACGTGATGCCGACGATTCTGACGGCGGCCGGCAGCCGGATTGATCCCGCATGGAAGCTCGATGGCGTGGACCTGCTGCCATATATCACCGGGGCGAATCGGAATCGTCCGCACGAAACGCTCTACTGGCGCTACGGCCCGCAGTGGGGCATCCGGCATGGCGACATGAAGCTGGTGGTCTCGCGCGGAGGCAGCGGCCAGCCGGAGCTCTACAACCTCGCCGACGACATCGGTGAGTTGAAGGATCTCGCGCGAACACAGCCCGAGAAGGTGAAGCAGCTGCAGGCGCTCTGGTCGAAATGGAGTGCCGAGCAGGCCGAACCGAGCGCACCGGATTCGCCTTCCGGCGGAAAAGCGAAGAAGACGGGAAACAAGAAAAAGAAATCGACTCCATAGCGCGGCGAGATCGCGCGGGGACGACGCGCTGTCGTCCCTTCGATGTATTGAGTTAAGCGAGGAACGTTCCCCAACCCAACTCGCTCATGAAACCCTACGGCCTCAGTCTCCGCGTCGCCTTGTGGCGAGCCCTGCTCGTCGGCTTCGCCATTTCCTACGGTGTCCGCGGGGATCCGCTCGACGAAATCTGGACCAATCCGCCTCCGGGCGCACGCATTCGCGCGTACTGGTGGTGGCTCAACGGCAACGTCACCAAGGACGCGATCACGCGTGACCTCGAGCAGATGAAGGCCAAGGGATTCGGCGGCGCCTTGATTTGCGACGCCGGCGGCGCGAACCAGCGGGGCAACGAGCAGGTGCCCCACGGCCCCACTTTCTTTTCGGCGGCGTGGCGCGAACTCTACCGGCATGCGCTGCGCGAGGCGGACCGGCTCGGGCTCGAGATGAGTCTGAACATCCAGAGCGGCTGGAATCTGGGTGGACCAATGGTCACCCCCGACGACGCCCCGAAGAAGCTCACCTGGTCGGAGCTGCGCGTGACGGGTCCGGCTCGCGTGGCCGCGCAGTTCGCCGCGCCGAAAGCGCGCGACAACTATTATCGCGACCTCTTCGTGCTGGCGTATCGAGTAAACGGTGACGTACCGAAGAACCGGCCGCCGCTGCAAAACCAATTGGAGAAGGCGTTGCTCAAAGCGCTGCGGCCGTCGTCGGCACCCGATTCGACACCGCTGTTCCAGGAGTTTCCCGCCACGCCCGGCGAGGAAGACATGCGGGTAGCCGACGTGGTGGATCTCACGGCGAAGCTCGCTCCGTCGGGCGTGCTGAACTGGGATGCGCCCGCCGGCGAGTGGCAAGTGCTGCGGCTCGGCTGCACCTTGAACGATCACTGCCGCGTGTCGACGTGCAGCGAAGGGTGGGACGGTTATGCGCTCGACCCGTTCGATGCCCGCGCGTTTGGCCGCTACTGGGATACGGTGGTCGAGCCGTTGATTGCCGACGCCGGCCCATTCGCCGGCCGCACGCTGAAATATCTGCACACCGACAGCTGGGAGGTCGAGGTGGCGAACTGGACGCCGGCGTTGCGCGCGGAGTTCCAGGCGCGGCGCGGTTACGATTTGCTGCCGTGGCTGCCGGTCATCGCCGGGCGGATCGTGAACAGCCGTGATGAGAGCAATCGATTCCTCGCTGATTTCCGACGCACGATGGGCGATCTCGCGATCGCGAATCATTTCCAGATCTTCCGGGACCGTGCGCACCAGCATGGCTTGTTGATCCACCCGGAGTCGGGTGGCCCGCATGCCGTGCCGATCGATGCGCAGCAATGCCTCGGGTTGAACGATGCGCCGATGAGTGAATTTTGGGCGACGTCGTGGCGGCACCGGATCGGCGATGAGAATCGTTTCTTCGTCAAGCAGCCGGCATCCGCGGCGCACACCTACGGCCGCAAGCTCGTGCTGGCGGAAGGCTTCACGACCATCGGGCCGCACTGGCAGGAGACGCTGTGGGACAACCTGAAGCCGACCTTCGACAAGGCGATTTGCGAAGGCCTGAACCTCCTCGTTTGGCACGCGTTCGTCTGCTCGCCGGCGGAGATGGGCCTGCCCGGCCAGCAGTATTTTGCGGGCACGCATCTCAACCCGAACGTGACCTGGTGGGAAAAGTCGTCGCCATTCTTCGAATACCTCAACCGGTGTCAGGCGCTGATGCAGCAGGGGCTCTTCGTGGCCGACGTCGCGTACTATTATGGCGATCATGTGCCGAATTTCGCGCAGTTGAAGAAGTCCGACCCGGCCGGAATTCTGCCCGGCTACGATTATGACGTGCTGACGGACGAAGTTCTGCTGACGCGCGCCGCCGTGCGTGACGGCCGGATCGTTTTGCCGGACGGCATGAGTTATCGCGTGCTGGTGTTGCCGAATCGGACCAGCATTTCGCTGCCGGTGCTGCGGAAATTGCGCGAACTGCTCGCCGCTGGTGCGACGATCATTGGGCCGGCGCCGATCGCGGCGAGTGGTTGGCACGATCATGCCGCGCGCGATGCTGAGGTTAAAAAGCTGGCGGCGGAATTGTGGAAGCCCGGCGGAGTGGAGGCGAACCGCACCGCGCGCGAAACGCTGCGGGCGAAGGGCGTGCCGCCCGACTTCGAGTTTTCCGGAGCGAAGCCGGATGCCAATCTCGATGCGATTCATCGCCGCGTGGATGGAGCCGAGATCTATTTTGTGGCCAATCGGCTGAACCGACCCGAGCAGGTGCGGGCGACGTTTCGTGTGACGGGGAAAGCGCCGGAGTTGTGGAACGCGGTGACAGGCGAGCGGCGGTTCGCCGGCGATTACGACGTGGGGAACGGTCGCACCACGCTGCCGCTGGACCTGGCACCGTGCGGCTCGTGGTTCGTGGTATTCCGGTCGCCGTCGGCGGCGCATCCAGCGTCGGGCGCGAGCAATGGGCCCGTCTGGACGGCACGCGCGGATCTGTCGGGGCCCTGGCGCGTGCGATTCGACCCGAAGTGGGGTGGGCCGGAGGTGGTGGAGTTTTCCGAACTGGTCAGCTGGCCGATGCGCCGCGAGCCCGGGATCAAGTTTTATTCCGGAACCGCCGTGTATTCAAAAACCTTCGACCTGCCGGCGCCGGGCGTGGCGGGCGCGGGTGGGGAGCGCTGGTTGATTGATTTGGGCCAGGTGCGCGAGCTCGCCGAGGTGAGGGTGAACGGTAAATCGTGCGGTATCGTGTGGGCGCCGCCGTTTCAGGTTGATGTGACCGACGCGGTGAAGGCGTCCGGCAACCGGCTCGAAGTCGACGTGGTTAATTTCTGGCCGAATCGGATCATCGGGGATCTGAGCCTGCCGGTCGCGGAACGGCGGACGAAAACCAACATCGGTGAGCTAAAAGCGGATACGCCGCTGATCGAATCGGGTTTGCTGGGGCCGGTCCGGCTCGGAACGGGGCGAGCGCACGAGTGATCGCGTGGGGCATGGACGGGCCGAGGGCGGAGGGCTGATGACGGACGGGGACGACATGGGAATTCAAGCGCTGGGTGATCTCTTTCTCCGCAATGCTGCGTTCGCGCTCGCCCGAAGCGTAGCGCATCCACCAACGCCAGGCGGTCATGTAAGTTCCGAATCGCGTCCGGCGGCGGCCGGGACCCTCGGATAAAGCGGCAGCACGGCCGCCCCTTGCACCTTGCGTTTGGATCCGGCCACACGGGCGGTGTTTGGTTGGAGGCCTTGAAGATGCCGGCGAGCGCGGGAGCAGCCCAGGCGTTTGGCATCCGCGGGTCAGTTCCTTGGGACCGGCCGGAAAGGCGTAGGGCACACCGTGCACGAGAAGCGCCTCGCTTCGGTTCGGACATTGAACGTTGAGCGCTGAAAGTTATGCGTTGAGCGTTCCCGCGAAGCGGCCGCACATCCCACTTGCCACGACTAGCCCAGCGATCGACCTTGTCGCCATGCCAACCGTTGCACGCTCGAAGTCTTCAGCGCCGACCAAGCGGGCGCCGGCACGACGGGCCTCGACCGGGCGTGCGCCGACGGGTCGCGAGCTGGCTTCAATTTGGCCTAATCTTCCGCATCTATCAGTGAAGGAAGCCAAATTGTTTGAGCGCGATCTCGCCGCCGCGCGCCGTAAGCTGATTCCAGCGGTGGCGAAATGGGACTGATTTTCGATTCCTCGGTGTTGATCGCCGCGGAGAAGAGCCGGATCGACCTGGCGCTGCTTTTTGCGCTCAGCCCCAGCAGAGATTTTTCCTCGCGGCCATCACTGCCTCCGAGCTGCTGCACGGCGTGGCGCGAGCGCAACCGGCAGCTCGTAAAACGGAGCGGTCGGCCTTCGTCGAGGCTGTTCTCTCGCGAATTCCAACCCTCGACTTCGATCTCGAGGCAGCGCGAATCCATTCCGAGATCTGGGCTGAATTGGAGGGAATAGGTCTGAGGATAGGCCAATACGACCTGCTGATTGCGGCGACAGCTTTGCGGCACGACCACATGCTGGTGACATTGAATCGGGGTGAATTCGGTCGCGTGCCTGGCTTGCGCCTGCTCGACCCGACGCCGTTTGTGATCGCACGACAGTGAGCACGCGTTAAGTAATCTGGCGTTCACGGCGCCGCGGTTGTTTTGGCCCTCTCCGTCGCCGCGGTTTTCGTGGGCTGAAGGAATTCCTCGCGCAGCTACTTCGCCTCGGCCGGTGTGATCCAGAGCCAGGGTCCGATCGAGGAGCTTTGATCCAAAAATCCTGATGCCTGTCGGCGTCTCCGCCGCCGTTGAGCTTTGTTCCCGAGGCGACCCAGTCCCAAGTCAGCGAGGTGTCCAGCCGGGACTGGCGCGCAGGAGCCGCGCGAGTGCGGCCATCTCCGACGCGCGCGCGGGCTCCGCGGCGAGGTTTACCTCCTCGTCGGGATGCGCGGCGGAGTAGCGATAGTATTCGCGCGCGACAACGGCACCGTCGGGCGACCAGCCGCTGCGCCACTCGATGTAGCGCGCCTCCGCGGTGCGCACGGCGAATCCGATCCGGGGCTCCGTGGTGCCGGTCGACGGGGCGCGGTTGAAAACATGATACACGGCCGGGCGCGATGGCGCCGCCGGATCGTGCAGCCATGGCCGCAGGCTCACTCCATCGCTCACGGCCAGTGCGGGCAGACCCGCAAGATCGATCAGCGTCGGGAAAAGGTCGACCGTCTCGACCAGCGCGGAACACACCCCGGGCTGGCTCACGCCCGGAGCACGGAGCATCAGCGGAGAACGGGTCGCGCGTTCGAAATTGGTGTGCTTGCCCCAATGGCCCACATCGCCGAGGTGAAATCCGTGGTCGCCCCAGAAGACGACGATCGTGTTGTCCGCCAGCCGCAGCCGTTCCAGTTCGGCGAGCACCTTGCCCACCTGCGCATCCACGTAGCTCGTGGCCGCGGCGTAGGCGTGGATCAGGTGCCGGGCCGTGTCGTCGGGCATGGGCTGCCCGCCCCTCGGCAGCGGCGCGTAGGTGCCGTAATCGTAGTTGTGGAAGTTGGGATTGTGGCTGTTCGCGACCGACGGCATGTCGCGCGGCAATTCGCGGACGGCCGCGAGCGGGATGCTGTCTGGCCGATAAAGATCCCAGTATTTCTTCGGCGCGGTGAACGGGATGTGCGGCTTGAGGAAACCCACCGCGAGCAGGAACGGCTTGGGGCTCGTCGCGAGCCGGCCCAGCTCCGTGACAGCCTCGCGCGCAATTTGACCGTCGGCGTAGGCCTCGTCCGCCACGTCGGCCGATTCCGTGATCGGCGGCAGCGGAGCGCTGGGCGTCGCGGGCGCCTTCGTCTTGCCCTTCGTGCGGCCGGACTGTCGCGCCGTACGAAACTGCTCGTCGAGCGGTTGGTTGACACTCAAGGCGTAGCGCTGCGGTCCAGGTGCCCACTCGCGATCGAACGTGTCGCCATGCGGTTCGCCTTCCGCGTGCCAGACCTTTCCCAGTGACACGGCGACATAACCCTGACCCTGAAAATAAGCTCCCATACCGACGGCGCCCGGCACCCGCTGCCACCGCATGGGGCCGAAGACCTGCTGAGTGCGCTCGCTCCGCAGCGAAGTGAGCAGCGCGACGCGCGACGGGATGCATACCGCCATCTGCACGTAGTGCCGATCGAAGCGCGTGGCGGATCGGGCCAGCCGATCGATGTGGGGCGTCTGCATCCACGACACGCCGTAGCAGCCGAGTTGCGGCCGCAAGTCATCGACCGCGAGGAAGAGAATGTTGGGACGAGGAGGGGCCGCCGCCAGGGCGCCGCACGCCGTGAGCAGCCCGAGGATCAAGCCATGGATGAGTCTCATTTGGGAGTCAGAAGCAATTCATGCGGTTCAAGTGCAGTCTCCAGCGAGGCGCCTCGGACCCATTCAGCCACAGATTTCACAGATGGGCACATCAGAACTGCCTTTATCTGTGCTTCCCCCGCCACTCGAAGAGATGGGGGTTCTCCGGGTGGACGCGAATGGCGGTGGCGGCCAGTGCCGGCAGATGAAGGAGCGTGGCGATGGCACCGGCGGCGAGTTGCTTCCACCGCCAGGCGCGGTGCGTGCAACCAAGTTTCATGGTCGATTGGCGAATTGGCTCATCCCCTCGATCGGATCCCACGAGGGGTCGTCGGAGATCATGACTTGGGCGAAGTTGGCCGAGTCGGAGCGGGCACCGAGACGGAGCACGTGGGACCCAGCCTTGATGGAAAAGCGCTGCGGCGAGCCGGTCACCTGACTGCCCGCGGGCGACCAGTTCCAGGCTGTCCACGGACCCCTGGTCTGCACTTGGGTGGAGATCGCATTGTCATCGAGATTGACTTCGAGAATCGCCGGCCCGGCCTCGGGTTGATGCGTGGAAAGAACCCAGACCGCATACTCTCCGTCCTGGGGAATTTCGAATGTCCACGAAGCACTGCCCGCCTGCCCCACGGCGGACAAACGCGTGGTCGCTCCGGCCTTCGCCGGTGGTGGGATCGGTTCGGCCTTCATGCCCTTAACTCGAGCGGTCTCGGCCGTCAGTCTGATTGAGACGGGCTTGAATCTCGCGACCGAGCCTGCCACGGGGTGGGACGCGGGCGATTCGTTGCCGAAACGGTCGACCGCCGTGATCCGGTAGTACCAAACCGAATTCAGCGGCAGACCCCAGTCGATGGCTTCACACTCGGACGGCGAACGGATGAGGGAGGCCTCGCCAATGACGAAGGCAGCATCTGCGCTGCTGTAGATGTGGTAGTGATCGATGTCGTCGGTATTCGGTTCGGACAGCGGAGCCCAGGAGAGGCGGATAGCATTGGGCGAAGCCGCCAGGGTCTTGAACTCGCGCGGAACGGGAGGAGGCGTGGTGTCGAGCGCCATCGTGCCCTTTGGTGCGAACAGCGGGTCATCCGTGAGGAGAATCTTGTCCACATCCAGATTGGCTCCACTCAGGACGAGGGTCTGCTCCCCGGCGAGCGTGGTCATCGGCGCCTCCAGACGTCGCCACGTCCAATCGGCTGCTCCGCCTCCCGATACTGCGGCGGTCCGAGCGTCACATTGGATGCGGACGGAGCCCTCGCCGCGAATCCGCGCCCAGATTAGGAAATCCGCCTTTCTTGGTGTATTGACCTTCAACGTGAGCATGCCGCCGGCCGCGGCCGCGGGCATGCGCATGAACCACCCCTGGGAGGTGTGCCGTGGATCGATCGCCTCTCTGACCGGCGGGGAAGGCGCGCCGCTTTCCGCTTCGCAGGTCACGCAGAGCGGGCCCAGCGCGGGAGAGTACCCGCTCCCGCACACTTCGTTGGAGGGGCCGCCCTCCAAACCGGAATGTTCGACCGCAGTGACCACATAATAGCCACCATGGTGCTCTCGCGGTGGCGTCCACGATAATCCAGCCACAGGGGACGCAGTCAGTCGAACATAGTCCAAGCCACTTCGCTCGGCCCGATAGACTATATAGCCGCGAATCTCCCGGTTCCGGAAAGGCCTTTGCCACGAAAGCACGGTGGAGCCACTGACGGGGCGCGCCTGCAGGTGTAGTGGAGGATCCGGCGGACGGACCACCGCCACATAGATATCGGTATATTGTGAGAGGGCGTCGCTGTTGAAAAACAGCTTGGTGCCGTCGGGGCTGGAAATCGGGTGCGCGTGCGTGGAGTGACTTTTCGGATGCCAGTCGCTCTGGTGGTTGAGGAATGAGGTGTGGGGATTCGCGAGGTGCACAATCGTCTGCGAGCCGTCGAGTTTGATGGCGTCTAGGCGGTCGCGGCCATCGGAATAAAACCAGATGCCGTCGAGGCAGCTGGTGCCGTGGCCGCCGTTCTCAACGGATTCAGCGATCACGCGCTCACTGCGCCCGTCATACGAAAAGCCCAGCAGCTTGTTTTGTGCATAGGCGGTCAGCTCCTTGCCGTCTGTCGTCCATCCCGGATGCCCCAGGTAGGTGCCACGTTTCAGGTATACAATCTCGAACCGGCCCGCGCCGTCCGGCAGGCAGGTCCAGGAAGTGCGGGGTCCGTTTTGATTGTAGAAGATGCGCCGGTCAGGCGAGGTGGTGAACCGCAGTCGATGGACGGGTTTTTCCGAATCGAACTGGACGAGGGTTCCGTCGGAACCGAGCGTGGAGATTGTCGTCCGCGGGGTGACGCTACGTTCCGACTTCTTCCCAAACAGAAACCATTTCTCAGACGGGTGCGGGGGCACCATCGATCCGAGGTTACCCTCGGCGGAGGCAATGATGGTTTCATTGCCGGTGAGGGGATCGAACGCAGCAACATGAGTTTTGCCGGCACTGGTGTAGGAGTAGAAAATCCGGAGCGGGTCGATGACGCTCCAATAGAAGAAGGTGCTTTGTGGCAGTCGGTCCGGATCGCCCTGGGGCAATTCGAGATCCAGTATCGGTGACAAATTGAAGGCGAAGAAACGTGGTTTCAAAGGTTGGAGCGGTAATAATGCAGCGCGAGGCAGAGGGCGGTGAGCGTGCCGGACGGGCCGCGGCCATCGCAAGGGCGACCGGAGCCAATCCTGGGTCACAGAGCGCACAGAGGCGCCACCGAGGACACAGAGATGAATATTGGAAATACGTGGGACCTCATTGTGGCCTCTGGCCGGGACTCCCGAGTTCAGTGAGTGCCGCCGAGCCGTGGTTACCGATCCACCCGAAATTCGTTGTGAACAGGTCAAGTTTCTCCGTCCGCGCAGCGGACGCTCAGCGAGGCGCGAAGAAGAAAGCACATTCCGTGAATACGCTACGATGGTCTGAGGTCGCGCCTCGCTCGTTAGAAGTCCAGGGCGAGGGTCATCACGAAGACGCGCGGCTCGACGGTGGCGATGCGCACGACTTCGCCCTTGGTCGTCGCCGAAACAGGGAGCGGATCCCGTTCGTCGAGCACGTTGCGAATGTTCAATTGCAGCCGATAGCCGACTCCGCCGAACGCCTTTATCCGGCCGCGATAACCGAGCATCGCATCGAAGTAGATCTCCGGCTCCCCGCGATACGGCCGATCGAGATCGAGCTCCGCGACGGCGCCGGCCCCGGGCCTGGTGGCATAGCCAATAATCGGCGCGGAGCGCCACCTCGCGGCACCGCCGAAGTTGAAACCGCGCAGCCGGCCCCCGGAGAACCGATAGTTGGTGATCAGATTGGCGCGGGCGGGGCGCGCGGTGTCGGTGGCGCGACCATCCAGCGCCGCGATGAAGGGAAGCGTCTCCCCCTGCACCACACTGTCGTAAAATTGCTTGAGCGTCTGACCGGTGGGGTTGGCGGTGGCCTCGTCCTGCGCTCTGGGCGCGGGATTCACATTGGTCGGGGTTGCGCAGGTTGCCGCCGCGCTTTGTCCGTTTGGGTCGGCCGTCCCTTCCTTCCGCACCGTCAGGGAGCCCGTCCTCGCATCCTGCACGGCGACCAGTCCCGTGCCTTCGAACATGAGGTCGAGCGCCTCGCGCGGCGTGAACCTGCCCTTGACCGCATTGGCCCGCACGTTGCGGACGACTTCGCTCGGGAAAATCACCTGAATGCCCGACTGCTCTCCAAAGCGCCGGAGCGATTTGTCGGCGCTGCCCGCCGCGAGGTCGTAGGTCCGGCGAGCGGCGTCATTCTCCGCCGCCTGTGCAGAATCGGCCCGGAACAATCCGCTCAGCGGCACCTTTGCCAGCGAAGCATCGCCCAGGACGAACTGCTCGCGGTTGTAGCGGTTGAGGACCGTCAACACCTCCGCCAGCGGTGCGCCCGCGAACTCGACCCGTCGGCTGCGCCAGGCAAGCCGCTCGGAAAATTCCTCGTGTGACACCGACTGCGGCGCGGAAACGTCCACCGGCTGTACCGCGACGCCAATCACCAGCCGTTGGCCGGCTCCCACGAGGGCCAGCGGCACGGATGAAAGTGTGGGCGTATCGCGCACGTCAATCGGCGCGACTTTGGCCACTGCCACCGTGCCTTCGGTCACCAGCACTTCGACTTGCCGCCCGCCGAGCTCCACTGAAAACACGGTGCCGACGGCCTGCACGGCGACACCACCGGCCTCCACAATGAACGGCCGGTTGGGATCCGGAACCACGGTGAAGTGCGCGTCGCCTCGTTTCAGGATTACCCGCCGCACGGTGTTCGAATAAACCACATCCACGTCCGCACCTGTCGGGTGCTCGATGATCGAGCCGTCCGCTAGATTTCGGCGGGTGGGAACGTGCACCACCGCCTGCAGCGGTGACACGGTCGGCGCCCATCGTTCTGACCACCCCCAACCCGCCGCCAGCACGAGG
>JBBRCR010000089.1:0-21155 GCA_038204695.1 Opitutales bacterium
ATCGCGGCGGAGTAGCGGCGGGGCTCATCCCAATACAGCCGCATGCGCACGGCATTGTCGGCGGACGTCTGATCCGGGTTTGGCCCGTTGACGCGGTGGAGCACCCGCGTCCATGAATCGAATTTGTCGATACGCCGGCCCGCGATGAGACTGGCGGTCTGGCTGAGCCACGGGAAGCGGTGGCGCCAGTTGAGCAGCATCCGAAGGTCGGATACATGGTTCGAGGCGTTGACGGTCTGGCGCGTCTGATCGGAGAAGGGCACGCCGAACTTGAGATTGGGCCGTCCGTCCGGCAGGAGCTGGTTGATGTCGATTCGATGCTCGCCGAAGTTCTGCGAGCTGTTCGGACTGCGACGATCGTTGTGGAGGTAATTGCCCGCGAGTTGGACGAAAAATCCGCCGGGCAGCCTTTGGTCGGCGAACAGGCTCGTCGTCTCGTAGTCGAGGAGCGCGTAGGAGTCGGTGGGTTGGAGATTGAACTCACGCGACGAGAGCAGGGGCAGGGTCTCGAGGTTGGGCCGGACGTGGTCGGCGATGGCGAGTCCGCTGCCGTTGGTGCGAAAACTGTTGCGCCAGTCCTGAAAACCCGCGTCGGGGATGCCTGGCACCATCAGGTAATAGGCGGTGGTGGCGACGCGACCGATGCCGGTGCCGCTGGTGCTGGGCGTGGTGGTGCCGGTGTTGATAGTGGTGCGATTCCAATAGGACGCCTGGTCGGAAAACGTGTTCGGAAAGAGGGAGCGTTTTACGTAGCCGTTCTCGCCCTCGAAACGGAGTTCGGTGTTCTTGAAAAGCCGCCAGCCGGCATTGACGAACGCGCCATGACGCAAGTTTTTTGAACCGTCACGCCAGCCGTTGTAGTCCTGGTAAAGGCCGGCGACCCGCATGGCCAGCTGGGGAGTCAGCGATTCGTTGACATCGAACGAACTGCGCCAGCCGCCCCAGGTGTCGGCCTTCGCCTCGACGTTGCGGCGGCGGACATTGTAGAGCGGACGTTTGGTCCAAGTTGTCTGGATACCGCCGACATTGCCGTCGCCGAAGAGGACGCTATTGGGCCCGCGGGCGAACTCGTAACGCTCGGTCACGTAGCTGTCCGAATCCACATACCAGACGAAATAGTTGCGGCTGGGAAAGCTGCTGCCGAGCCCGCGGAAATTCACGGTATACTCTCCCTGCAGGCCGGTGTTGGGATCGGCGCGGGGGTCCATGTTCAAGCCCCACATCGCGACCGAGGTGAGCGACTCGCCGCCGATGTCATCGAGAAACTCGCGGGTGAACACGGAAATCGCCGCGGCGGTCTGCTTGAGCGACATCTCGGTGCGGCCGCCGGCCAGCGAGCTGGTCGCGACGTAGCCCACATCCTTTTCAGAGTTCACCTCGAACGGGGAGAGCATCACCGTCTCGGCCGGCGGCTCCGTCGCACGCGGCGGGGCGGAGATTGGCTGGGCGATCACCGGCGTCAGGCTGGCGCC
Organism: Opitutales bacterium; assembly: GCA_038204695.1. Classification (GTDB taxonomy): domain Bacteria; phylum Verrucomicrobiota; class Verrucomicrobiia; order Opitutales; family Opitutaceae; genus ER46. The sequence goes on from JBBRCR010000089.1 coordinate 1,473, forward strand.
AACGATTGCCGCAACGCACAGAGCTGGAAGCACGAACCGTGAGTTGATCACGTCGCCACTAACTCGAATCCAGCCGGGCAGGTCAACGTGCAAGCCGGGTCACCGACAGCAGCCAGGCGGAAAGGCCTTTCGATTCATGCCATCATATGGTTTTCGCCGCTGAGCCCGGCTCGAACAAGCGCGCGGGTAGCATGAACCAGAGCAGCACGAGCGAGAGGGGATGCATCACGCCGGCCCAGATAAATATGGGTAGATAGGTGAACCGGGCGATGATGAACCCGGTGACGAGATTCGCCAGCGCACCGCCGATCGCGCCACCCATGCCGGAGAATCCCGCGGCAGTGCCGACTTCGGATTGGCGGAACATGTCGGCCGGCAGCGTCAGCAGGTTGGCCACCCACACCGCGTGGCCGAAAACGGCGATGCTCGTGGCGGCGATCGCCAGCGTGGCGGACGGGACCAATGGTGTGAGCGCCGCGATGGGCAACAACGCCGCCCCCGCGGTCATCGCGATCTTGCGCGACCTCGCGAGACTCCAGCCCTTGCGCATCATCCGACCGGAAAGCCAGCCGCCGAAGACATAGCCAAAGTCGCCAAAGACGAACGGCACCCACGCATATTTTCCAATCATCGCGAGGTCGAAGCCGCGCTCCTTTTGCAGGTACGCCGGAAACCAGACGATCACGAAATAAATCACCGGGTCAGTGAGGAACCGGACGAGAATCAACGTCACGCACGGCCGGCTGCGCAAAACCCTCCACCAGTCGACGCGCGCCTGGGCGGCGGGCGCCTCGGAGGTGACCCCGGCGGCCTTCAACTCCGCCGCCTCCTTTTCGCCCAGCCAGCGGTTGCGGTGCGGAGGTTGGTAAAGCACCCACCAGAACAGCAGCCAGATCAGGCCGATCGCGCCGGTGAAGAAGAAGGCGGCGCGCCAGCCGTAGTTGAGCGCCAGATACGCCGCCACCGGCGAAGCCACCGCCGCGCCGAGCGACGAGCCCGCGTTGAAAATCCCCACCCCGAGCGCGCGCTGTTCCGGCGGAAACCATTCGCGAATCGCGCGCGTGGCGGCGGGAAAGCTGCCCGGCTCGGTGAGACCGAGGGCGAAACGACAGCCCGCCAGCGACCATTTGCCGGTCGCGAACCCGTGCAGCATCTGGGCCACCGACCAGGTGCCGACGAAGAGCGCCATGCCCAGCTTGGTGCCCAGCCGGTCCACGACGTATCCGGACACCGCGTACATGATCGCGTAGGCGAGGAAGAAGAGGCTGACGATCTGCCCGTAGTCGTCCGGGCCGAGCCGGAGGTCCGTGCTGACCACGCCGATCAGCACGGATAGCGTCATGCGATCCGTATAGTTGATGAGCGTGACCACCAGCAGCAGGCCGGCGATCACCCAGCGGAGCTTCGGAATGGTGAAGCGCACAGTCAGGTAGGTCAGTTGAACGTCACGGACCAGAGGTAGCTCGACCGCTCGTGGTTGTCGTTTTCGCCCAGGTAAACGCGGCCTTCGTCATCGACCGTGAGCTCGTGGATCCGGGCCGGACGCTGCCCGATGGCGCGATCCTCCAAGTCAGAAAATCGCTCGAGCCGGTCCGCCCGGGTATCCCAACGGATCAGTTGGGTCTGTCCATTCATGCCGCCGGCGCCGTAGAGGATGCCGTCGCGAATCGCCATCGCCGGGAACCGGCCGGTGGAGATCGCGTTGGCGAGTTTTTCCACGCGACCGGTCTCGATGTCGATGCGGCTGAGGACGCCGGCGACCGTGCCGGCGTATATATAGCGACCACCATCGTAGGCGAGGGAGTCGCAAAACCCATAATCGGCGCGGTGGCGTGTCCCGGCCAGCGCGTTGCTGAGTCCCGCGGTGGAGCCGGGATCAGGCAGCAGCTGGCTCCGGTCGTCCCAACGCGGCAGACCGTGGTCGAATCCGACCAACTCGTCCTTGTCGGGGTGGTACTTGAACAGACGAATGGGCTGGGGGCCGGTGATCTCGTCCCAGGCGCGCGTTTCCGCCCAGGTGCCCCAGAGCCAGCCATGCCGGTCAACCACGGCGTTGTGCGGCTGCGCGAGCATGAGGGCGTTGCCAAGGTACGCGACCAGCGTGGACTGGTGCGTCAGGAGGTCGGTCCGGAAAACGGCCTCGGCCGGATAGGTGAAGCTATAGATGAACCCGCGCTCCCAATCGGCGGCGATTGACTGGATGTACAGCCGGGGCGCTGGCGTATTCAGCATGTAATAACGTCCGCTGGCGGGATCAAATCGTACGAGCTTGCCGCCTCTGGCCTGCTGCTGGTCGTCGAGATCGTGCAGCAGCGACGTGCCGAAATACAGGCAGCCATCGTGCGGATTGTGCAGCAGCGTGCGGTGGATCTTCACATCATACTCATCGGTCCAGGCCTTGGTTTCGAGCCCCTCAAAGCGCTCGGTGCGCGGATCGAATCGATAGAGCAGATCGCCATCGAGGGAGTTGAGCCCGCAGTAGATCATGCGGTCACCCGGGTGGAAGGTCACGGCGTCGAAGCTGATCCACCCGTGGAACCAGCTGGGATCCGCGACCAGTTCACGATGGGAGATTCGGCCGACCATGCGCTCGTTCCAGCCTTCGAGCCGAACGTCGCGGAGAATGTGGGCTTTGACCAGCATGAGAGATTTGTTCAGGGGGCGGGCGGGAACTTCGCGTTGACGAAATCGATGATGTCTCGGAGCGGGTATTCATAGCCAAGACGCGGGTTGTAATCCTTCATCTCGGCGGCAAAATTCCGGGCCTCGGCCCACCGTCCGAGTCTTGCGAGAGGAAGAACAATATAGGCGGCGCCCAGGCGGTAGTTGAAATCCGAGCGCTTCCGATAGCGCGCCAGAATTCTATCGCCCTCCGGATCACCCATCAGGTGCAGATAATAGCCGACCTGCGCCTGCTCGAAATCGCTCACCTTCGGCCCGACGTTGGGCGGGTCGAGCGTTATCCGATCGGCTTGCGGCGTCAGCCGGAAGAAGTTCATCGCCACCCCGCTCGCGCGCAAGCTCCCCGTCAGTTCCTTGTATTCGGGCAGCCGGCTGAAAAGCAGCGCGGCGTTGATCGTACTATGCGGCTGAAGCACATGGTTACATTCCGCCATGTGCGGCAGGTAGGGTTTTCCGCCGGAGTAACGAATGCATGTCTTCAAGTACGCGGCTGCTTTGCGCACGACCGGAAGGAACGTCGTGTCATTATATACCTCTCCATAGTCCAATAGCGCATTGGCCGCCTCCGCCACGTCCCAGGTTTCAGCATCTTCCGGCAGGCGTTCCTTGAAATCGAGCGGCCTCCGGCCCCACGGGTTGCCGAGCCCCCAGCGTCCGTCCGGCCTCTGCAAACCGGCCAGGACCGTCGCAATGCGCTGCGCCATGTCGCGGTCCTTTTTCAGGAGCGCCAGTTCCAATTCCCAGGCCCAGAAGCAGCAGTGACCGAATTCGGTGGACGCGGAAATTCGCTGAAGCCTCTGAATCGCTTCTTCGTTGGTGCGCGGCTGCCAGCGTTGCGCCGCCACCGGGTCTGACTCGGCGGAGGTTGGCTTGGACGATTCTCCATCAGCAGCGAACCCGGGCGCGAAGTTGCCGCTGGCGAAAGAGGCAAGTGCCATGACGAAGCAATACAGAATGCGGCGGCTCGTGACGCGCCGGGACACGGATCGATTTGGAACATCCATGACTACCATTCGGCATCGACCCCGGGTTTGAGCATGTCCGCCAGCGCGCGCCCCGTCAGTCCGGTCACGCAGTCGTAGGCGATCTGATCCTTGGGCTCCGGAACGGCTCCCTCGTTCAGCATGCCGAATGCCTTCGCGTGCTCGGGATTCAAAATGAAAGCCTCGAATTTCTGCGTGGCGCGTGGAATCCGGGGATCTTGTTCGACGTGCTGGTGGTACCAGATGAGGAAATTGACGATGCCTGGGCTGCGCTTCTGATCCCAGTTGCCGGGCGGCGCCCACGAGCCGTCGGCGTTCTGGGTTTTCAGCACGTAATCGATGTGCGGCCGAATCTTCGCGCGAAACTCCTGCTGCCAATCGCGCCGTCCGCAATAGAGATCAAATGACAGCAACCCCTCGCCGACGTACGCGGAATTCAAATACAGAGAGTTCACCCAGAGCATGTGATCGTTCTGCGGGTTGCCCTTGATTCGCAGGTCCGATTTTCCGCCCGGATGGTTGTACGGGATGACGCCGTCCTCCCGCATGGTCGACAGGATCCATTTTTGCGTGCGGTACGCGATGTCGCGGTATTTCTCCTGCTTCGTCGTGTGATACATCCAGGTGAAGATCTCGCCGCCGGTCAGCGACGATGATGTCGTGTAATCCTGGTTATACGGCACGGTCGCCGCGCCGGTGGCGTCGGTCCTCAAGCCGACATCGAGTGCGCCGGAGGGACGGATCAGGGCATCGCGTTCGATGGCGTTCACGTAGCGCTGCATGGAGGCGAAGTATTTTTTCTGCCGCCCCTCGTCCACGTGCGGATAAAGCACGATGAAGAGCCCGAGCGCGCTGCCCGTGTCGGCGAGGTAGATCCGCCCGTAACCGGTCTGCCAGTAACCGCGTTCGGACTGGCGGGCGAGGAGCCCGTCGGCGTAGGTCACTGCGGTGTCGAGATAGCGTTTGTCACCAAAAAGCTTATACCCGGCCGCGAGGTTACGCATGTAGTAACCAGCTGTGAAAATCACCTCGACGTGGGCCTTCTCCCGCACGGTGTAATCGCAAAGCCGGCGGAAATATTCCCGGGTCGCTTTCTCGCGAGCGGTGTACGGACTCGCGGGCAGCAGCGGCGTCAGGGTGCCGGCGAGGAGGAGGAGGCCTGCGAGTTTCATAGGAGAGCGATCATCGGTCGAATGGGATCATTTCCCGGCTTTGGTCAGGAGCTCGATGGCCAGGATGGCGGCGCGCGGAAGGTGAAAGGGATCTTTCACCGGCAGGGCGACGATGGTGGAAATGGGCTGGCCGGCGCGATCGAGCCGCTGCCGCCACTCGCCGGTTTCGGGCATCGTGAAATGGGCGAACGCCCATTCGTGCAACCGATGATACCACTCTGCGCACCAGCGTTCGCCCGTGAGTTCGTGCGCGAGCAGCAGCGCGTACAGCGCCTCGGTGTGCGGCCACCAAATCTTGGTGTCCGCGTGCGGGAAAAACGGCGGATGCCCCTCCGCGTCGATCCCCAGAAAGAGGCCGCCGTATTCCGGGTCCCAACCTTTCTCCAGATGCCAGCGAATGACCTCCGCCGCCTCCTGGATGGTCGGGCGGTCGCCGCGATCGAGCGCCCGATGCATCGTGAACCACATCGACTCGATGGCGTGGCCCGGCATGACGAAAGTTCCTTCGGGCGGCGGCACCTCGCGGTAATCGCGATCCAGGAACTCGAGCAGGCACTGTTTCTCCGGCCGCACGAAATGCCGCATCACGCGGCGCGAGTACTCGTCGGCTGCGCGGCCGATCGCGGCGTCTTTCAGCGTGCGGGCCAACTCGCCCGCGACCGCGGAGAGAATCATCGGTACGCCGTGATTGCGGCGGTTGGGCGGCAGGGGAGACGGCGCCGTTTCGCTGAAATCAGGCGATTCGATCCGGCGCGTGATGCGGGAAAACGTCTCCCGGGCCAGCGTCAACAGTTCGGGGTCCGGGTCGGCGCGGCAGTATTCGCTCAAGCCATACACGACAAAACAGTCCGAATAGATGCTGGTCGCGCCCTCGACCATCGCGCCTTCACGGGTCGTGCGATAGATCCAGCGCCCCTGTTCGTCGTGACCATGCCGGCGGAGGAATTCGATCGCGGCGCGTGCCCACCGCAGGAATTCCGGGCGGCGCTCGATGCGATTGTAGAGCGCCGCGCAGGTCCAGACCCAGCGGGCCTGCGACCAGATATATTTGTCCGTGCTGAGCCGCTCGCCGTTTTCCGTCATGCACGACAGCACGCCGCCGTGTTCGTGATCGACACCGTGCCGCTCCCAAAAGGGCACGATGCCACCCAGCAGCAGATCGCGGTAGGTGCGGAGAAGCGGCGCGCGGTTCACGAGAATTCTTAAGTCGCCCGATTCGCAGTCGGTGCGGGCACCGGGGCGCAGGAGGCCCGCGGGATCAGCCGCGTGGGCAGGAGCACGGTTTGCGCCGGTGCGGTTGGGTTCGCGAGCCGTTGCAGCAACATTTCCGCCAGCCGGCGGCCGACTTGATCGGGATATCCCCACACGGTTGTCAGCGTCGGCGCCATGGTCGTGGCTTCCGGCCGGTTGCCGAACCCGGCCACGCTGAGATCGTCAGGCACGCGAAGCCCACAGGCCTTGGCCGCTTCGAAGACGCCGTGGGCCGCGGTGTCGCTGTAGCAGAAAATTGCGGACGGCGGGTAGGGTTGCGCGATGAGTCGCTTGGCGGCGAGAAACCCGGAGTCGCGCTCGTCGTTTGAATCGCTTTGAACGACGAACGGCTCCAGTCCGGCCTCCGCCATCGCGGAGTGAAAACCCTTTCGCATCCGCGCCGACGAGAACCACTGGCTCTCCAGGAATGCAATTCGACGGTGACCGAGTTTTTGCAGATGCCGCGTGAGTTCGTAGGCGCCCGCGGTGTCGTCCATCCAGGCGACATCGTGCAATTCGGGCCTCCATTTTCCCTGCACGTTGTTGCCGAGAACCGCGAATGGCATGCCGGTCGTGCGAAAATACTCGAGGAGGTTCGGGGTGTTCATCCCGCCGACGATGACTCCGTCCACCATCCCTCGTGCCTCGAGGAGCAGAGGAAGCCGCACGTCGGCCGCCTTCAGATCGGCGCCGTAATGACACGGGTAAAAGAGAATGTGGGTGCCGCGTTCTGCCGCGAGGGCTTGTGCACCCATGAGAACCGCCGCGTGAAATGGGTGGAGCATCGGCCGGTTCGCCAACAGAAAACACATGACCTGCGTCCGCCGGCCTTTGCGCTGGGCGGTGGCCTCCAATTTCAAGGCAACCACGCGGACATGGCGCTCCACGTCCGGGCTCACCGGGCCGGTTTTGTTCAGCGCCCGCGACACCGTGGCGACGCTGACTTTCGCCACCTTGGCGATTGCCTGGAGAGTCACTCGAGGGGACATGCGACGGCGTGAATGAGCGGGCGGGAAAGCACGATTTGATGTGAAAAATCTTTTTCACTGTAAAGAAAAATGTTGCACAGCGGGCCGCCCGCTGGATGCTGCCCGAAAAAGGTGCGCACCACATGAGCAGCTTCAGCAGCGCGATGAGCGGGCAGTGGCGTTCGCCCCAAGCGACATTCGGCTTCCGGTTGCTCTGCTTTCTGTGCGCTTCACTGACGTTGATGGCCGGTGATCGCGGCGAGGAACTCTCGGCTTCCGGCATTGCCACCGACGCGCTTCGGCCGTCCTACGACGTGGTGATCGCGGGGGCCGGCACCGGGGGCATCGGCGCCGCCATCCAGGCTGCCCGAATGGGCGTGACGGTTCTGCTGCTGGAAGAGACGGACTGGATCGGCGGTCAGATGCTGGCCGCGGCGGTGACGGCGATGGACGAAGGAGGGGCGGGCAATCTCGTCCGGCAACGCGGGCTGTACCGGGAACTGCTGGAGCGGGTCGAAAGCTTCTATCGACCGCTGGGGCTCGATCCCAACTCCACCGGCAGCTACACGAACACCCGGTTCGAGCCGCGCGTCGGTCGGCGTTTGGTGCATGCGATGCTGAAAGAAGCTGGCGGTGGCGCCCACCTCGACCTGCTCTTGCGCGCTCGCGTCAGCAAAGTGCACCGCACGGCCGAGGCGGTGAGCGGAGTGGATCTCGACCTTGTCACGGCACATGGCCGGGAGACCCGCGCCGTCTCCAGCCGCGTCGTCATTGATGCGACGGAGTGGGGCGACGTGCTCCCGCTCGCCGGGGCCGCCTACCGCAGTGGCAACCACACGAGTGAAGCGCTCGATTTCACGCGTTTGATTCAGGAGAACACGTGGACCGCGGTGATCAAGCGCTACCCCGCGGGCGTGCCGGCAGCGCTGCGGATCCTGAATCCGCCGGCCGGATACGAGACGCGGCAGGCCGCGTTTGCCGCGGCGATTGTGCCGGGGGAGGCGCCTCATCGCCGGGGTTCGCCCATGAGCTGGAAGGCATTCGTCGAGTATCGCGGCATGCCCAACAGTGCATCGCCGCTGCCGCCAATGCCGCTCACGCGAACCCACCTCAATTTCACCAACGATTATCCCTGCACGGTGGCGGATCTCGAAGATCCCATGCAGCGGCTGGCGACCGGACGGGCGATGCGACTGCGCACGCTCCAACTCCTGTATTATATACAAAGCGAGCTCGGCATGTCCGATTGGTCGGTTGCGGACGACGAGGGGTTCGATTCCCCGTATAATCGCGAACAGATCGACGCGTGGCTGCGGGAGCAGCCGGCCATGGAGCCGTATCGAAATATTCTGTATCACTTCTCCGTCATTCCCTACGTGCGGGAGAGCCGGCGCCTGGTCGGGCTCCACACGCTCGTGGCACGCGAAATTTCGCGTGGGCCCGGCAACCGTCCCATCCAATTTCCGAATACGGTTTGCCTCGGCGATTACCGCCTGGACCTGCACGGCGGACGAACGGCGGAAAACCTGGAACTGGATTTGGATCGAATCGAAGATCTGGCTGATGCCGTCCCTGGCCGGGCCGGGCCTTTTGCGATTCCGATGGAGTGCCTGATCCCAATCTCGCGCGATGGCTTCCTCGCGGCGGAGAAGAATTATTCGCAGACCCGACTCGTGAATGGCGCGACGCGGATGCAGCCGCATACGCTGAACATGGGTCAGGCCGCGGGTGCGCTCGCCGCGCTGGCCGTGCGCCACGGCGTGCCGCCCCGTCGCGTCGACCCTGTGTTGGTACAGCGGATACTGCTGGCGGCGGGCAGCACGCTGGCCATCACGCCGCTGAAAGATGTCGTCCAGGAAAACGCCGACTGGCCGGCGATTCAACTCGCGACCGTGCGTGGGCTGCTGCCGCTCGAAGAGGGACAGTTCTTTCCGCAACGCGCGCTCAACCCAGCTGAGTTCGAGGCGTGTTTGAAGCAGTTCGCCGGAACGGCGCCGGTTGCGGCCCTCGATAAGGCAGGCGTCACCCGGGCGGACTTTGCGCGCGCACTCGCACGCGCGAGCGCATCCGAGGTGAAGCTCGAGTTTTTCGCGGCCCATGCTGATGCGAGTCTTCCCATCACCCGGTCGGAAGCGGCGCAGGTCCTGGCGGAATTCCTGGAATTGCGCGCGCTGGCCCGGCTGCGTGCTGCGCCCGAAACCATGACGTGGAACAGCGTCAAGCCTGCCTCCGCGCCGGTATCCCGCAATCGTCCAGTCGCCGCACCCCGTGTCCTTGAACGTTTGCTCGCCGCGGAAATCATCAGCAACACTGTCTACTGGGCCGAGCACGCCGTGCCCGACCGCGACTGCGATGGGGCACGGGTGGCGGAGTTGCTGCTGCGGGCGGCGCGATTATTCGACTCGACGGCGACGGCGGAGAGCGCAGTCGACGTCCTGGCCCGGAGCGGAGTGATTTCATCCCGCGATTACTGGACCAAGTCGGCCGTGCCGGGCGGCCGCTGTAGCGGAAAAAACGTGGCCGCGTTGATCCGCAATCTCGCCGGCCATGAAATCGTGTTGAAGGGCGTACCCGGCCTTCCAGGATCGACGAACCCCCCACCACGCTAACCCGTTTTCACCCTCATGAAGATCCCCGCTAATCCGGTGCCGGAGTGGCTCCGAGGTGTTATGGCGACCGCCATCTTGAGCGTCGCTCAGGGGCAAAATGTGACGCCCGCCAACCCCGCCAGTGCTGGCGATAAGAACGAGGAGACCGTCACGTTGTCCCCGTTCATTGTCGCGACGGATCAGGACACTGGCTATATAGCCGCCGACACGATCAACGCGGGCCGACTGCGGACGAACCTCCTGAAGACGCCGGGGACGATGGAGGTCTTCACGCGTGATCTGCTCAACGACCTCGGGGTCTTCAACATCGACGAAGCCTCGGCTTGGTTGACGAGTTCCCACCCGCTGGAGACCGGCGGGATCAACGGCAACAGCATGAACCCGGGCAGCCTGGCGCTGCACGATTCGGGCAGCAACGTCAGCTTGCGCGGCATGGCGACGCAGCCAAGCACGCGTAATTACTTCCTGAGTTCGACCACGCCGATGGAATATAATGTACAGCGCCTGGAGGCGGGCCGCGGCCCGAACGCGATCCTTTATGGCGAAGGCGGCCCCGGCGGCGGCGTGAACTATATAACGAAGAAGGCGGAACACCGGAGATTTGGCAGCGTTCGGTTGCGCGCTGACAGCGAGGGTTCGAGAGGCCTGGCCCTCGATTTCAACCTGCCGGTCACCACGAATTTCGACGTTCGTTATAATGCGAGCGCACTCGATCAGGGCCATTTCGTCGATCGCGTCAGATTCAAGAGCTTCGGTAACGCCCTCAGTACGGTCTATCGCCCTTGGGAGCGGACCCACGTCAATGTGGATGCGGACTTCACGAGAACCGAGCGGCCTGGCTTTATCATGACGAGCCCAAGCGATCAGAGCTCCGCCTGGAACGGGATTCCCGTGACCGGCACTCTCACCACGGCCCAGGCCACGGCCGCGGGCCTGGCGTTACGCGGGGGCACGGCTTACATGGTTTGGATCGAGGGGCTCGGTCTCGTCGATCTGCGAGGCACGGCCGCCACCACCGGTTCAGGCATTCCGCTGATCAGTTCGTACCCGGCTGGCATCGCCGATGTGCCGACGCCCGACAAGAGCTTCAACCTGAATCCGAAGGAGATTAACGTGAAAGGACGCACGGTGGATTTGCAGGCCTCCGTCGATCACGCATTCCGCAGCGGACTGTCGGTTCAGCTGGCCGGACAATACGCGAAGTATCGGGCCGAGGGCGGCAACTATGCGTTCACCGGAGGCATCCGGGATCCCAATGTTTATCTGCCGGCCGGCGTGCTGAATCCGAACTTTGGGAAGATATATAGTCATTCGTACTACGGACGGAAGATCGACGGTACTTTCCGGGATGCGAAGACGGTGCGACTGGTCGCCGCGTACCCGCTGAAGGGTTTCGGCGGCACGACGAGCCTCAGTGTCTTCGGCCACCACCAGGAGTCGAACTCTCGCACCGTCTACTGGGATATGAACAACGCCGACCCGAGATTGACCGTGCCGATTACGAGCACCGATCGCCGGATCAACATCTATCGGTATTGGGACAACCTCACGCCGACCCTGCCCGACTTCAGCACAATGTATGATCTCGTCGCCGTGCCGACCGCTGACGCGTTGAACAAAAACAAGAACGATGCGGCCGAAATCGCGGCATCGGGCAGCTATCTGCGCGACCGCCTGACCTATGTCGCCGGGTTCCGGCGCGACAAATCCGCCCTGACGGCGAGAAACGGCGAGACGGCAACACGGGACCGCGTCACCGGTGCCTTCGTCGACTACACCGTGGATGATCGAGTGGCGTACAACAATGTGACAACGTTTGGCCTCGTGTATTTTCCTCTGGAAACGGTGGGCGTCTATGCCGATCACGGAGAGGGATTCACCATCCAATCCAATGCCAATCCGAAGTTGGATGGCACCTTCTCGCGCGCGAACATCGTGCCATCCGAAGCGCAATCGTTGGGGCTGCGTTTCCGCATCGCGAAGAGTGACCTCATGACGATCGTCGGATCGGCTGGATATTATAAAGCCGAGCAGAACAACAGCGCGCTCGGCATCAATGTCGCGGCGGTCAATACGCTCTGGTCGAATCACCGGATGCCGGAGCGATATCTGGAAACGTTCAGTTCGTCGCCAACGGTCACGACCGCCCTCAACTCGATCCAAACCACGCGGAGCTACTCCGGTTGGGGGTGGGAGGGCAGCCTGACCGTAAACATCGCAAATTCGTTTCGGCTGATCGCCAACGCCGCGCTTCCGCATACCAAGCAATTCGACACGGCGTTGGATTATCGCGCCTATATCGACGCCAATATGCCGCTGTGGCAGCAGTGGGCCAGCGATCCGGCGAATCCGACACGAACGAGCGACACGAGTCAGGTGCGGACGATTCAGAATACGGTCAACGGCTTTCAGGATGACCGCGTGCAAAACGGCACGTACGATTATCGATTCAATTTGAATGGCGTCTACACGTTCCGCAAAGGGGTGCTCAAGGGGCTGAGGAGCGGCTTGGGCAGCCAGTTCTATGGACCAAGGGTGGTCGGCAACAAGATCGATCGCCCGTATGACTATGTGTACGCCAAGGCGTATCACCTTGTCTCCGGTTCGCTCGGATACTCGTTCAAGCTGCCGCGCGGTCGGCTGGACGTGCAGGTGAACGTCGACAATCTCCTGAATTACGACGACCCGATGAACAATGGTATGTTCGTGGTGGGAGACCGTTTGATCCCTTTTGGCTTCCGACGGATGACCCCGCGAACGCTTCGGCTCACGACGACGCTGGGTTTCTAAGTCGCAAGCGAGCCGGAGCGAGCTCTGGTTTGGGGTGGCGCCAGTCTCCGACTGGCGTATGCCGGTCGAAGTCTCGCACTACTTGGCTCACGCACGATCTGCGTGGTTGTCGTGAGGTGCCCGCGGGCTCAGGTTGCCTGATCTGAGAATGCAACTGCCGTCAACGTTGGCCCTTTGCTTTCCACATCGATGATACATCGCACGACGATTCTGGCCGGTCTTCTCTTTCTGGCGACTGCAACCGGCCTGCTCGGCGCGGATCCATATAAGGATCGCGTTGCTGTCGTCACGCGAATCCCGGGCCTGGTCGCGTTCTGGGATTTCATAAAGCGCGAGCCGGAGGGTGCGCATCACTTTACCGCGCATGTGCCGTCCGGCGCGGCGAATGACTACGCGCTCGAGGCCGGCAACTACGTGAAGGACTATTGGGGCGAGGGACGCGCGGCCAGTTACGCGGATTTTCCGCTGCTCGGACGCGGGCCGTTTGGGCAGGCGATCCGCATCCGCCAGGAAACCGAGGCGTCGTTTCGCCCGTTTCTATTTGTCCCGCGTTCCCGCCTCCACGACTCGCCGCTCGACATCAAGGGTGCTGGAAAATCGGTGTCGGTCGTCGTCTGGGCGATTCGTGAAAGCGGCAATCACGCGCTGGCGGGGATCTGGCATGAAGGCACGGATTTAAAGCAGGGCAGCACGGCGAGCATCCGGCGCGTCGAACGCGGACAGCGGCAATACGCGCTTTTCGCTGGATTGAACAAGGCAGGTTCGGCCTGTGGACATGTGTCGGAGAACGGCGCGAGTTCCTTTGCCTATAAATACGCGATGCACAAGTCGAACACCGGCGAGATTTCGCCGGCGGTGCCCGCGGATTCGCCACCCGACATCCTCGATGCGGCGTGGCAGTGTTTCGCCATGAGCTTCGATCACGAGCGTGATGAGCTCACCGGGTGGCTGCACGGGCGCGCCTCGGAGCGCTGGGAGGCCGACATCAGGCAACGGATCCCGCCGATTTACCAGGCCTGGCGGCAGGCCCGGCTCCAGCGGATACCGGGCATCCAATCCGGCGAAGACCCCGCGTTCCCGGTGGATCAGTTTTACGATCCACCCGAGGACCAGCCCGTTTCTGTGAAAGTGCTCAGCGAGACGACGGAGGAGCGGATCGAACTGCACGAGTTCCGTTATACCCGCGTGAAGGTCACGCAGCGCAAGAGTCCGGACGGCGCGTGGACGGTGGCCGCGCGCGACCTCGCGGACGTGCGACTCAATCCGTGGTGGTATCCACACGACCTCTACACGCCGGCGGATGCGGCGAGTGGCGGTCCCTTCACCATCGGCCGGGTCATCCACAGTTCGCGCAGCGTGGGCTTCACGGGGTGGATCGGGGGAGTCGCGGTTTTCGACCGGGCGCTCACGGCGGAGGAGATGAAACGGCTGGCGGAAATCGGACGCAACGCCCCCATTGGCCCCGGTTCCGCCCGCTGAATTTCCGCCGCCGACCTACGGAGCGACCAGTACGATAACCGACCGGCCATGAACACATCCACTCGCTGGCGCTCGCAGCCACTACCCGCGTCTCCGCTTCCCGCTGAGGGTCACCGCCTGCGGCGGCCGCGCAATGCGTCGTTCACCTGGTCGTTCGCCACCGGTCGCGGCCCAGTTTCAAAGCGCGGGCCCACCTGGCTCAGAGCGATCGGCCGAAAACCAAGCGCCAGTGCGGGCGAGCCGGGCTGGAGCGTGAAGTCACCGTTTTCCGGATCGACGAAGAGTGGATCGGCGTAGCGCGAATGGGCGTCCTTTCCGCGTTGCCGCCACTCGGCCCAGGTGACGCCGTCGAATTTCACGTCCTCGAGTTTCTGCTCCGGGTTGAAGTAGAGGTTCCAGTCGGCTTCGAACGTGGACGTGAGGGGTACGGAGCCGCGTTTGGGGGAGGTATAAAAACTATAGGCGACATCCTTCCAGTCTTTGCTCAGGAGTTTTCCCTCGCGCCAATATACAATATTATTTTCGAAATAGACGCTGGTGTGCGGCTCGTGTCGTCCGCGGCTGATCTGCTCGAGTTTTCCCAGCGCGAAGATGTTGTTCCGCACCGTGAGTTCTTTGGCATAGTGGATGTTGTAGGGCGCGAACTTCGTGTGATGCACCACGTTGTTCTCGATCAAGAGATGCGTGGAGCCTTCGTCCTGATAGATGCCCCAGCCGCCGTAGTGATTCGCCTGGACGTCGTGAATGTGGTTGTTGCGGATGATCGTGCCCGGTGAGACGCCGAGCGTATAGATGCCGCCCATGTCCGATAGTACGCCGCCGATGTGGTGGATATGATTATACTCGACCCGGTTGTTCTGGCTCACGCTCCGCCCATAGCCCCAGACCCAGCCAACCGACACCCCGGTGTAGCCGCCGTGGTGAATATCATTGTGTGCCACCACCGTACCCTCGGCGGTCATGACCAGCACTCCCACCGCCGAGGGATAATCCTGCCCGTAGTGTGCCACCGTGTTGTCGGAGATCCGGTTGTTCCGCGTGCGCTCCCACGGCGGATCACGGTCCGTGCCGCCGTTGACGCGAAATCCGCCGGCCGCGACGAACGCGATGTCGTTACCGATAAATTGATTGTCTGAACACCCCGCCATCACGTCGAACGCGAAGGTGCCGAGATTGAACAACCGGCAGTGTTCGAACGCGCACGAGCGCGCGCCGCGCAAGGTGATCGCAGCAGGAACGCTGGCGGAACCCTGCCGGTCGTTCGAGTTGCCCGCCGGGAGCTGAAAGCTCGAATACGTAAACGTCAGGTTCCGGAAATTCAGATGCTCGACATAGCGTCGCTCCTGCGGTTTGCCCTCGAGGCGCAGGTGCGCGGGCGCATACGGAGCGATGATTTCGAGCCTGGTCGGATCCTCTCCCGGCAGCGGGTAATAGAAGAGCTCGCCCGTGCGGCGGTTCAGGTACCATTCGCCGGGGGCGTCGAGCGCCTCGAAGACGTTTTCCACGATGTAGCGGGCGCCGTTCTCGGTGAAATCGTCGGTGAATACCTTGCCCGCTTTGTGCGCGAAAATCACCAGATTGGTCTGCGTATCCACACTCTGAATCGGCAGATGGGAGTCGGTCCAGAAGTGATACACGATGACCTCGACGTCATTGAGGTTGGTCCAGTCGGCGCGGAGGTCTCCGGGCTTGAACTCGAAGCTCTGGCAGTCCTTGTGGTAATCGACCGTCTTCGGCGTGCCTTCGGGGCACGCGGCCACGCGCAGATAACCCTCGTTTGGCGTCCGCGCGCGAACGCGCGCCTGGCCGTTGACGTAGAGTTGGCGGAAATTCCACCGGCGGGCCGCCACGTCGGGCACGGTGGTGACCCAGAGCATGTCGTTGTGTTTCCGCCAGCCGCCCAGGCGGCGCCCACCATCCAACACGACCGGCCCCGGCCCGGTGCCGATGTAGGTGATGGGATATTCCGCCGTGCCTGAATCATCGGGGCCGAACCGCACTTCGGCCGAAAGCATATAGGTTCCGCTCTGAAGCCGCACGGTGATCGGCTCCGCGAGCGGCCCCGATTTTTTCAATGCGCGGATGGCGTCGCGCGCGCCGGTGAGGCTCGCCAGGGGTTGGGCAGCCGTGCCGGGATTGGTATCATTACCTTCCGGTGCGACGAACAATTCGGCGGCCTGAAGCATTGGCGCCGTGACGGCGAGCGCGGCCAGGAGGCGGAGGAGGTTAATGGAAGTGGCGCGAGTTCTCATCGGTGCGGCTCCGCGTACACTGCCCGCCAGCATCAAGCGATGTAGAAACGCGTTGATCCTTTGTGTTACCGAGCTAGCAGCGGGAGTCGGCAGCCGTACGCGCTACTTCGCGGCCGGCGAGTGGCCGGTGATCTCGGCGAGGAGGCGGAAGTATCCGGCTTTGCGCGGCGAACTGATGGTCCAGTTCGCGGGGATGCTCTGGTACCCGTCGTCGAAACCCTCGCCCTTCATCCGGAAATCAAAATAGCCCCAGCCGGCGTATTCATCGACCGCGGCAATGAAATTGTTCGTCGGCGACTCGAAGTTGAAGTGGTCGTCTTCGTTGAAAAAGATCGGCTTAGGCGTGTAGCCGGGAACCTGACGCGTGAGGCGCACCATCTCGGAGATCCGCTTGGGGTCGGTGACGCCATTTCCGTGCAGGAGGAGAAAATCGGAGGCGCGCACGACATTCTCCTTCGGGATCGTGTTGCCACCATAAGAAGTGCTCACGAGCAGCCGGCGGCCATCGGCGGCTTTGGTCTTCTTCACGCGCTCGATCAGCTCGTGAATGCGGTCCGGCTTGAGGATGTCGTGGTCGTATTTGACGTTGGTCTCGTTGTTCAGCTCCACGATCACATTGCGCCAGCCGTGCTCGAGCACCCAGCGGGTCGCGTGGTCGGTGGCGCGGATGACCGCAGCTTCATCGGTGAGCCGCTGGTCCTGCCCAAAATAGAAATAGCCGAGTACGACGACCATTCCGAGGTTGTCGGCGGAATCGATGATCCGCTTCATCCGCGCAAGGTACGCCGGCTCCATGGAACCGTCGGGGCGGAACGTGGAGTTGATCCACGGTTGCTTCGCCGAGTAGCCCTCGGGCGAGCCGCCCTGGAAATTGATCGTGAACGAGAGCAGCCCATGCGCCCGCCACACCGGCATGGCGGCGATGAACTCGCGCGTGTTGCGCTCGGCGTCCCACTTGCCGGTGTCGGGGTAGGCCCAGCGGGAAATGGTGTCGGGATTGAGATCGTCGAAGACGCCCTGGACCATTCGCGAGTTCATCATCAGGCCTTCGATCTTTTTGCCCTTCCAGGTCCGCCCGGCATAGGTCGGCTGACCATTGAGGAAAAATTTGTCGCCCTGGATCGAGACGGTGGTCTTCGAGGCGGGCGCGGCGGCCGCAAGAATCAGCGGAGCGGATACAATTGAACCGAGAGCAAGGAGGAGGGGGATGAATCGAGACATGGTGCGTGCGAGTTGAGATTGAGTAAGGAAACGGTCGTGAACAATCGAGATTGAGTGCGCCGTGGAAGGAGGGGTGCCGTGGCGTTGGCGCCGCTGCTCACCGCAGCGGCGGATCCGAATCTAGAATTCGCCCCGGAGGCCGAAGACCCAGTTGCCGCCGTAATTTTCTTCGCGCCAGAGGAGGCCGGAGGCTTCGAAAACCTTGTGCGATTGATTCAGGATGTTGCGCGCCTGAACGAACGCCGTGAGCCGCGGAGAGAACCTGAAGTCGAAGTTGCCGTCGAACTTCGCATTGTGGCGCCGGTAACGGGTGGCGTTGCTCCACGGTGCGTCGTCGACCCACACGCCGCGCAGGCCGAAGCCGATCCACCGGTAACGCGTGTCAAACCCGCCGGTGATCGTGTGCGGCGTCATGCCGCGCCGCCGTTCGCTGGCATACGTGCGGGTGTACGACATATAAATCGTGCTGTTGCGAATCGCCGGTGGGAGAAACGACAGCTGCTGCCGATAGGAGAATTCCATGCTGCGAAAGCGGCGGCTGCCGTCGCCTGACGTGGACGTGATGACGGTCCAGTCGACGAACTGTGGATCGGTGATGCCGAACTCCGGCGCGGAATACTCGGTGTCGGTGCGCAGGTTCTGGATTTTCGTTTCGGTGAGCGTGACGCTGAGGCTGCTCGTACCGCCGAAGTAGTAGGCGAGGCTCGCCGCGAGTTTGTCCGCTTCCTCGGCCTTCAGGTTGGGATTCGAGGCGCGGATGGTTTCGGTCACTTCATTATAGGAGAATAGTCCGCTGAGGGAGGAAAGATCCTGGCGATGGATCGACTTGCCATAGCCGGCGTCGGCGATGAGGCGGTCGGAGATGCGGTATTTCGCGGTAAGGCTCGGGAAGTAATTCTCATAGCCGCCCCGACGGTCGACTTTCGGCTGCGACCGATACTGATAATCGAGACCGGGAATCGTCGTGGCGCGTCCCGTGCCGGCGTTGACTGCGAAGCCAGCGCGCGCGACTTCCGAGGCGGGCAGGGGATCGAATTCCTCCGAGCTGGTTTCGGTCTTTTCCCAGCGCAGCCCACCTTGAAACGTCCATGGTCCGAGCCGCGTGTTCGCGAGGACATGGGCGGACGGAATGCGCTCGATGAACCGCTGGCGGTCCTGGAATTCCGCGGCGAAGTAGTTGTCAGCCGTGACGGGGTTCGTGAAGTATTCAGGATGCTCGTGGTAGAGCCGGCCGACGGCCTCGCGATCGGGAGCGACCGGGCCGCCGGCACCCGACACCGAGCGCATCTGGCCGCCGAGCCCCGAGGGGGCGAAAGGCGTGTGCGTTGGGTAGTCGGCGTAACTTCCCGCCGTGCCGCCGCCGGGCCCGATGTAGTTGTAATTCTGAAGAGGACCAAACCGGTCGTAGTTGCTGATTCGTTCCTGCACCTTGACGCCGGCCTTGAGGTACGTGGGCAGCCGCAGCGGGGTGACGTATTTCAGCTTCAGCTCGGCATTGTTCACCTCGTTGTAGGCGTACCGGACATCATTGTTGATGCGGGGATTCTTGTAGTTGGAAACATCCGCCCAGTCCGGCCCGCCGGTCTGCACGATATCCCAGGCGCCGGAGCGAACGTTCGGGCGGGTGGCGGTGAACGCGATGCCGCTGATCGCGTTTATGGCGGCAAGGCCGGCCTTGCCGTTGGCAAAGAGCGATCCCCAGTTGTTGCGTGAGCGCGAATGCGCGGCGGCGCCCTCGACGGTCAGGCTGCGCCACTTGTATTCGAAACGTGGAGTCAGCCCGATGCCATAGGTGCGACGGTTCAGGCTCGTGCCGCCGAGGGCGACGGTCCGGTTGGCCGCGGGGGCGTCGGCGGTGCCGAAGGTCAGCACGCCGTCGCCGGCAATCAGGGCGCGCTGGGCCGCGGTGCCGGGCGTGAGCGTCACCGTATGATTGTAGCTGTCTGACTCGTAGCGGTTGAGGTTGACGCCGAGGGAAAGCACGAGGTGCGGCGTGGCTTTGAAGTCGACGGCGATGTTGGCGGTGCTGCGCTCAGTCCACTTTGGGCCGTCCTTCAGCTGGATGGACGTGAGGACCGCGGGCCGCGGGTCGGCGGCGGTAGCTGCGAGGTTGTACGTGTGGTCGGCGCGGTTTTGCTCGTTATAGAGATTGGACTCGCTGAGGCCGATGAGGAGGCCGAGGCGGTTATCCAGGAAGCTCTCCGCATAGCTGAGGCTGAACGTGGGGCGCGCCTTGCGGGTCGGGCTGTCGCCCGGGCCCATGGTGCGGCGCAGAG
>JBBRCR010000090.1:0-20820 GCA_038204695.1 Opitutales bacterium
AGCCAGCCGAAGTAGCGCACGCGGTGCGTCCCGGCTGGCAGGACGTGCTGCAGGAACCGGCGGAGGAACCCGTCGGAATCCACGGTACAGACCTTCTGCTGCCCGGTCTTGGAGTCGATATAGTCGAAGCTGACGCGGCCAACGGCGTGCTCGGTCAGCTCGCGCTGGCCGCTCATGGCGGTGCGAAACACATAACGCGCGAGATACTTCAGCGCGGTCTCGCCGGAACCGACCGGTTCGCAATCGACGACCCAGTCTGCGCGCCAGACGCTCTCCGGCACCTCGGCGTGCAACGCTGGTTCGTCCGCCTGCAGGCGTCCGCGCAAACGGGTCCTGAACCGGGCCGCGAGGACGGGCTGCGGCAGCAAGAAATTGGGCTGGGGCAGGGCGACCCATTTTTCCCGATCGAACGAAAGCCCGCCGCCGCCGACGATGTAATGAACATGGGGATGATATGTGGCGAGTCGACCTATGTGACGGGACCGGTCGGTTTGCCTGGCGGCGTACTCGGTCGGACAGGGTCATCGGCTCCACATAGCCCGGAGGCATTTCTGGCTCTTCTCGGAGAAGCTTTCCCGTGAAGCGGACAAACTTTCACGTCCGCCCCGTCATGAGCAAGCCGTTTTCTTCTGTGACCCCATCGCCGCAACTGGGCTTGGAGCATTTTTACCGCGAGCGGCGCACGCTCACGGACTTTCGGCGCGGTCCGTTAGGACCGCACGTTGATGGCTACGCCAATGCGCTCAAGGCAAAGGGGTATTGCCACCATCTCGGCAGAACTAAGCTCGGCATCGCGTGCCAGTTTAACGTTTTCCTCATGGATCATGGTATCACGACTCTGGCGGATGTATCCGAGTCGCTGATCAAACCTTTCCTGGATCTGTATCTCGCAGAGGTCCGTACTGCGAGCGAGCGCTATAGGCCACGAGTAAATGCGCGCTGCTATATGAAGGCCTTGTTCCAGTACTTGGTCGAAAGCAAAGCGCTGATCTTACCGACCCCAAAACCGCCAAACACCCCGTCCAGTTGGATCCTCAACCCCTACCTCCAATACCTCCGCGACGACTGCGAGGCAGGTGCGAAAACCATCGATCTCAGTGCCAAGCATCTCTCCTCGTTCCTCGATGCCCTGGCGAAACGTGCGCAACGGCGTCGCTTTCGTGTTTTGTCACCGGATGAGGTTGAGACTCACCTCAAACGGCACCTCAAAGATAGCCCTCATAATTTGATTAGGTTGTCTTCGAGCCTGCGCCGGTTCTTCCGGTACTGCGCCCTGCACGGCATCACGCGGAGCGATTTCTCCGGGTTGATTCCTCCCGTCCGGCAGTATCGACACTGCTCGCTCCCCAAGGGGGCGGACGACTCCGCGGTACAGCGGCTGCTTGCGGCCGTTAAACGCGACACGCCCGCTGGCACGCGCGACTACGCGATCATCATTTTGCTGGTCGCCTACGGCATTCGCGGGGTTTCGGCGGCCCAGCTGCTCCTCGATGACATCGACTGGCAGCATTCGCGCATCCGGTTTCGCGCCCAGAAGGGCGGAAAAGAAGTGATCGTGCCACTCTTGGAGCCTGTCGGCGAGGCGCTCGTCCAATGGCTCCGTCAGCGTTATGACCAGAGTTCCTTTCGCGAGGTCTTCCTGGGCGTCAACGCCCCACACGAGCCGCTCAGCGGCAGTTCGATCACCCACGCGGTCCAACACTACATGACGAAAGCGGGTTTCGCCATGGTCGGCGCAGGCACGCGAACCCTGCGTCATTCCTGGGCCATTCGCGCGTTGGCTCATGGTTCGCCGATCAAGGCCATCGCCGATGTGCTTGGCCATCGCTACATCGACACCACGTTCATCTACGCCAGGGTCGATTTCAAAACGCTGCGCGAGGTGGCTCTGCCCTGGCCGCAGCAGCGGTGACCAATGCCAACCGTGTTTCGAAGCCCGTTGGCCTCTCGGCTTCAAGCGTTTTGGGAGGCGCGGCGCGCCGGTGGCCAACGTGGCTACGCCACTCATGTCATCCTGCGTGGCCTCGACGACTTCTTGCGCCGCGAGCTGAAGCCCGGGGACACCATCACGCAGGAAGTGGCCCAACGTTGGTTCAAGAGCATGGAACATTTGAGCACCGGCACGCGCCTAAATCGGATTTCGGTGCTCCGCCAGTTTTGCCTCTACCAGCGGTTCTTTGATCCACGAACGTGCCTCATTCCCCGGGCATTCTTGCCGCGGCGAACCCGCTTCGTGCCGTACAATCTACTGCCGCAGGGAGGTCCGGCAGATTATGACGGCAGCCAGGCGGATCGGGCCAGCGGGATCCCTGCGGCCCGCCGTTGTTGCCACGTTGGTCGGACTCCTTTTCTCGACGGGGTTGCGCATTGGCGAAGCGTTGCAGTTGACGCTGGCGGATCTCGACCTCCATCGCCGGCGCCTTCACATCCGACACGCCAAGTTTAATAAATCCCGCTACGTCCCACTGTCGCCCTCCACGACTCACCACCTCGCCGTCTATCGGCGCAAGCTGCATCGGGCTGGCTTCGCGACCTCCGCCACTTCCCCGCTCTTTGTGGCTCTTTCCGGGGGACCACTGGCGAACAACAGCTTTTCCAACCTCTTTCTGGCGAGCCTCCGTAAACTCGGTATCCGCGGACCACAGGGACTTCGCGGGGCGCGCGTACACGATGCTCGACACACCTTTTGCGTGAATCGCCTTCTGGCGTGGCATCGTAGCCGGGCCAACCTCTTCGCCAAACTGCCCGCGCTATCGACGTATCTCGGCCATACTTCCTTGTCGGGCACCCAGACCTACCTGCACGCGACCGCCGAGTTGCTGGAATCGGTCGGCGAACGCTTCCATGCGCATTTCGCGATCCCGGTCCCGGCGGCCAAGAGGAAGAAACATGCCCATCGCTAACTTCGCCTCCGCCATCCGTGGCTTCTTCGAGCAACACCTGATCTCGCAGCGGGGGCTCAGCGGCAACACGGTGCTGGCGTATCGGGACGCGATGAAGCTGTTTCTCGCGTTTGCGTGCCGTCTGCACCGCAAGGCCGCCACGATGCTGACGCTGGATGATCTCAGTGCCGACGTCCTTCGTCGCTTCCTCTGCCACTTGGAGCAGGAACGCCAAAACACCGGGTCCACTCGCAACGAACGCTTGGCTGCCATCCACTCGTTCTTCCGATATCTGAGCACGATCGATCCGTCCTGCATCCAGCACTGCCAGTCGATTCTCGCCGTGCCGTTCAAGCGGCGTCCCCACCGGGTGCCAAGCTTCCTCGAACGCGAAGAGATCCAACAGGTCTTCCGCCAGATCGACGGTCAAACCCCGCTTGGGCGGCGCGACGACGCCCTGCTGCGGGTACTGTACAATTCCGGCATGCGAGCCCAGGAGTTGGTCGACTTGGACGTGAACCACGTCCGCTTCACTCGGCCCTACACCGTGCTCATTCACGGAAAGGGAGCCAAACAGCGCGTGTGCCCGCTTTGGCGGGAGACCGTCGACGCGGTAAAACGTTATCTGGATGTGCGCTCAGCGGGCCCCGCCGACGCTGGGCCGCTTTTCCTCAACACCTACGGCAGCCGACTCACCAGGTTCGGTATCCGATACATCGTTGCGCACCGCATCGCCGAAGCGGCGAAGATATGTCCGACGCTTCTCACCCGAAAAATCACCCCACACACCTGGAGGCATAGCACGGCGCTGCACCTCCTCCAGTCAAACGTCGATCTCACGATGATCTGCGCCTGGCTCGGTCATGCTTCCATCGAAACGACCCACCAGTACGTCGATATCGATCTCAAGATGAAGCAAAAGACGCTCAAGTCGGTGGAGCATCTGATCCCAAAGGCGACGGGGGCTGCCGCAAAGTGGAAGACCAACCAGGATATTCTCACGTGGCTTTCTACCCTCTAATCTATGTGGAGCCGATGACCCTGTCCGACCGAGTACGCCGCCAGGCAAACCGACCGGTCCCGTCACATAGGTCGACTCGCCACATATCATCCCCTATGTGCTGCAGCACATAGGGGATGCAGGAGGAACTGCCGGCTCCAGGTGTGCAGGACGCCGACAAAGCCCAGTTCTGCGCCCAAATGCTCCGGGTTGGCGGCGATCTCCTGGAGCGTGCGCGAGCTTTCCTCGAAGTGCGCGGTATAAAACCAGCCGGGCCGCTGCCGGGCCGCTGCCGGGCCACGTCGCGCAAAGCCTGCGGCACGGTGAAGGTGACGAGGAAGTACGGTGCCGGCAGGAGCCGGTTCATCTGACGATCGAGCCACTCGGTGGTGTCCCGACCGCCGCACGTGGGACACATGCGGTGATTACAGCTGTGATACCGGAAATGCTCGCCACCGCATTCGGTGCAGGCGCAGCGGTGCCCGCCCAGCGCCGGGGTGCGGCAGCGCAGGATGGCGGCGAGCGCGCGGCGCTGGTCAGCGGGCAACCGCGTGCCTTCGCGTGCCAGGAACTCCGGTCCCCGGCGCGCGATGAACTCCGCCAGCGTGGGCAAGCGACTAGCCTGGATATTTCATAGCCGAAGGTCACTTTCGAGTTTTCCCGAAGTTGGAAACGGAGCGACGAGTTTCGCGGGTGCTTTTTGGCGGCAGCCGACGTCGAGGCGTGCTGTGGCCGTCAAAACTCTGGTTGTTCGAACCACGGGTCGACGCTCCGCCGTTCCGACCCGCTGCACGCGTCGGTTTTTTCGGCTCTGGCAGAGCCGCTACCGGTCCGCCTGGGCCAGGCCCATCAGTCGGGCGTGACAAAGCCGAAAGAGTTCCTGAGCCGGGTGCGCGCTACTGAGCTGAATATAGACCCGACGCACACTGACCGTCACTTGCGCGGCGACCTGCAACAGCTTCAAGCGAATCGTTCCCGCGGTGGCGCGTGCCAGTTGCGTACCGTGACAACCCAGGTAACAATAATCACCGTAATACCCGCTGAAATGCCGGCCCTCCTGAAGTCCATGGACCAAGTGCCCCATGCTATCCAGGTCGATCACCACTTCCTTCGCGTGCTTGGGCAGACAGCGCACGCCCATCGCCAACAGGCAGGCTTCGATTTTCACCGGATCGTGCGGCAGTTTGTGACACCGCGTGGTCTTCTTGTTGGACAGTTCCAACCGGTTGAGCGTCGAGGGGCCGCCAGCGCGACTCCTCGATCCTGCGGATTAAAGCGATCCTGTCCCAGCGGAGCCGCTTTGTCGCAAGCGGTCGCCAGCAACGGATCGCGGCGCAAGTGTTCGTGGTCGTTCAGATCCTCGTCGCCCAACGCCAGGCCGTAAATGCGCTGACGCAGCAACTCCGGCAGCGAGTGATCGACAATGTCCCGTCGTCCGTCATCAGCCGTCCGCCCTCCGCCGTCCTTTCTTCCTCGATGGCAACGCGCCATCGGCGGCCATTTCCTTGATCAACGACGTCAGATAAGGAATGAGCTGCTTCTTCCGGCTCACCACGCCAGGCATGTCGAAGATTTCGTCCTGCTCGACATGCGGGTAGCTGATCCGCTCGATGAAAGAAGAATCCCCTTTCGCGAGCAGCAGGGAATTCTGGGTGTTGATATCGGTCACCAGCAGTGCGGCAAACGCGAGCCGCTCCTCGTCGCACAAGTCCTGGACCGCAGCCGCCAGCGCCTTCGCATGCTGCCAGAAATTGCCAAAGCCGAGTTCCTCCACCTGAGACACGGCATAACGGATGCCGTCCTCCTCGTAGATTTTGAAGTCGGATCGGACCACCGTTGCCGGCGGATTCGCCAGGATGACCGAACCGGAGTTGAAGATCTCGTCCGCGAGTTGTTTTGAATTCACCCCTGCGATTTTTGAAAGCCACGCGAGGATCTGCGCATCCTTGCTCGTGGTCGTCGGGCCATTCAGGTGCAGCGTGTCGGCAATCAGTCCCGACATCATGATGCCGGCGATTTCGGGAGACGGCGCCAGGTTTTCGCGCCGAAAGAGATCCGCCACAATCGTGCAGGTCGAGCCCACGGGCTCGTTGATGAACAAGATCGGCTGGGCGGTGTTGAGCGCGCCGAGTCGGTGATGGTCGATGATCTCCGTGATCGCCACCTCGTCGGCGCCGGGGACGGCTTGGGTAAGTTCGTTGTGGTCGACCAGGACGAGCCGCGTCTGGACCGGCTTGAAGATATCGCTCTTGGTCAAGATCCCCATCAGTGTGCCGTCGTCGTTCGTGATGAGGATGGCATGGGTCGCGACCGAGAATTTCTTCCGGACATCGGCAATGCGCGCGTCAGCGTCAACCGTGACGAATTCACGCTCGATCACCCGCTCAATGCTGGAGGCCGTGCGCACCACCCACGCGGTCGTGGCCGAGTCGTATGGACTCACGATCAGGCTGACCTGGCTGGCCTTCGCCCGTGCGACGACTTCGTCCTCGATTTCGAGGTTGCTGGTGATGACAAGCGCGCGGATCCCAAGCTCGATTGCGCGTCGCTGGACGTCATGGCGGTCACCGACAATGATAATGGACTGGCTGGCAGGAATCCGTTCACGCTCGGAGATGCTCCAGAACGAGCGAATATCCATGGTGCCGAGGCGCACGTAGAAATCCTCCACCTTGTCCTCGCCGCAGAGGTGCACGGCCCGGCCCTTCAGTGCTCGCGCGATGCTGGCGAGCGAGGTGTGCACCTGTCGCATGAGCCGCGGTTCGCTGACCCGTGGGATGAACACTCCCCCCAGATGCGCGATCGAAACGGTGCCGACGGGAAGCCGTTTCGAATTCGTCACCGGCACCACCCGAATATGATGGCGATCGATGAGCTCGAGTGCCTCGGCGCACGTTGCCGTGTCGGGGACCGAGATGACTGCGGCGGTCATCAAGTCGTGCACCCGGGGCGACACATCACTCAGGTAGTGGGGTAGCGGCTGGCGGAAGCGCGCCAGGATGGTATCGATCCGGGCGTTGGTATTGCCGCATCGCGCCGCGATGTAGCCCCGTTCGCCCCGGGTCTCCTTGTACGCCGCGTAAGCGATGGCGGAACAAATCGCGTCCGCATCCGGATTCTTGTGACCCACAACGTAAATCGGGCTGCCGGTGGACTTCGCCGGGGCGGCCGCGGGAAATTGCACGTTCGCGCGCGGAGGCTCGGAAGTATTGTTCATTACGCTCGCGGCGGTCTTGATCCGGTCAGTCATAGGGGCGGGCGGACGATGGACAGCGGGTAGTGCCGGTGGAAGCGGGAAATAAAAAAGCCCGACTGCGGGTGCAGCCGGGCTGAAACGGGAGCCGATCGAAAATGCGCTTACGGCCCGCGGGTGGCGAGGGTGCCGTTGGCCGAGCCAATCATGCCGCCTGCGCCGGAGGACGGTGGTATGCCGTAGATGCGGGCGCTTTGAGCCGAAGTCGTCGTATTGAACGGTATCGCCTGCCGGATGTCCGACGGCCGCGTCTGGCTCGTGCTGGAGGGATTGTTCGAGTAGAAGGGCGAGTTCGGGTTCTGGATGTTCGGATAGAAAGCCACGTTGCCGCCGAGAAAGGCAATGAACCCCCCGGTACCCTTGTACACGCTGCTGGTCGCGCTCCACAGCCCGTTGGACTGCAATCCGCGCGTGTAAACGACGGGCGTCGTGGCCTTGTCGCTCATCTTCACTCCGCCCACGAACTCCCATGACGGCGAGCGGCCCTGGGTGAATGACCGGTCGAGGCTATTGCGTGCCGCACTGGGTTGGATGATGAACCCCGGCGGCGTACCGCTGTATGCCGGGTCGTTCTTGCAGAAGTAGAACGTCGGATCCGTGAGGATATTATTCTTGGCCAGGATTCCGGGCCATTTCCACGCCAGTTGCGGGGAGTTGAGCACCGAATTCGGGATGCTCGCCGGCTGGGGATCCGGCAGGCGATCATTATTGTCGCCCGCGTAGATTTGGGCCGCCTTGAGGATTTCCCGCAAGTTGTTCTGGTCCACCGCGCGTTGCGCTTTTTCGCGGACGGTGCCAACCGTCGGAATCACGATGGCGGCAAGAATGCCGATGATCGCGATGACGGTGAGCAGTTCGATCAGGGTGAATCCGCTGGTAGCGCCAATGCGGACAGACGCTGCGATGCCGCGGAGGCGGCGTGCTGGGTGTGACATTGTTGAAAGGGAGGCTGGCGAGGAAGACGCCAATGCCTGATGACAGTTTCGTCGAAAAATCGGGAGGACAAGCAGAAAGTCCCCGATGGGCGCTCGACAAAACTTTTCCCAAACTCATAGGGTGGTGCGATGAAGGTGTATCTCGATGGCAAATTTGTCTCCGGCGACGAAGCCAAGGTGTCCGTGTTCGACCACGGACTGCTTTACGGTGATGGCGTCTTCGAGGGCATCCGGCTCTACAGCGGCAACATCTTCCGGCTCGACGAGCATCTCGAACGCCTGGAGTACTCCGCGAAGGCTCTCATGCTGAACATTCCGCTCACACGAGAGCAGTTGAGCTGGGCCATCTGTGAGACGTGCCGCCAGAACGGGTTGACGGACGCCTATATCCGGCTCGTGGTGACACGTGGCGTCGGTGACTTGGGGCTTGCGCCTTGGCTGTGCCCGAAATCCTGCCTGTTCATCATCGCAAACAAGATTTCGATGTACCCGGCTGAATATTACGAGAACGGCCTTTCCATCGTGACGGTGCCGACGCGACGGATCAGTCCCGCCGCGCTTCCGCCCGCCATCAAATCGCTTAATTACCTCAACAACATCCTCGGCAAGATCGAGGCGAAGCAGTTTGGAGCGCTGGAAGCGATCATGTTGAACGAGCAAGGGTACGTGGCCGAGTGCACGGCTGATAATGTGTTCATCGTGCACAAGGGTGAAATCGTGACCCCGGCCGCTTCCCAAGGGGCGTTAAAGGGAATCACGCGCTCCTCGATATTTTCGATTGCCAAGGAGATTGGAGTGCCGATCCGCGAGTCCGATATGACGCGCTATGATGTGTGGTGCTCCGACGAGTGTTTTCTGACCGGTTCGGGTGCCGAGGTAATTCCGGTCGTGAAACTCGACGGCCGTCAAATTGGGCCCGGGAAACCAGGCCCGATCACGCAGCGCGTGCTCGCCGCGTTTCGCCAGCGCGTGCTGGTCGAAGGGACCCGGATTTGAGCGGGCCGAGGCTGGGATTATATTTGCCGGATTGTTCCCTTTGGCGTCGGCCGTTTGGGATGGCTGGAGAGCCCCGCAGAACGCGAATTCCACCCGCGATCAACCCGGGGCCCGACAAGGAGAATTTAAAACCCGAAAACCGAAAACACCGCCGGCTTGGGGCGGGTATCGGCCGGACTGGTTCTGCAATTTTTTTGGAGCGACATCCTTGCACCCTTGGCGCACGCCAGCGTGTCTATACGTCTCGCTTGCGAGAAGAGCGCGCGCACTTGCCAGCGCCAACCTCTATGGCATGTTCCGTGCAGATACCTTCTCCCCCTCTCCATGGCCAACCCGCTTAAATGCGATCTTTGCTCGAAACCTGCAACGGTTCACCTGACGCAGATCGTGAACAACAAGGTTCACAAGGTGGATCTGTGCGAGTCGTGCGCGCAGGCGAAGGGCGTGACCGATCCAAGTGGTTTCTCCCTCGCCGACTTGCTGCTGAAGGCATCGTTGAATCCCGATGCGCCAACGAGCGGACTTCGTTGTGAACGCTGTGGGTTCACCCAAAACGATTTCAAGAAGCACGGCCGTTTCGGGTGCCCCGTTTGCTACGAGACTTTTCGCAGCCTGGTGGAACCAATGTTGGAAAACATGCACAACGGCACGGCCCATGCAGGCAAGATTCCGCATCGAGCCTTGGAACGAAAATCACTTTACGACCGACTCACTAAACTGGAACTCGACCTCACCGAAGCGATAAAGTCCGAACGCTACGAAGACGCGGCCCGCACCCGAGATGAAATCAACCGAGTCAAACAAGCGTTCACCGCGAAAGTTCCGCGCTAAGCCGATGTCCATCTCCGCGCTAATCGATTCGCAGTCCGAGCTGACCGACACATCGAGCAGCAAGACCGCCATCATCCTGATGACGCGCGTGCGGCTCGCGCGTAATCTTGCCGGCTTCTCCTTCCCCGGCTGGGCCAAACCGGGACAACGCGACGAGATCATGGCGAAGTGCCGGGAGGCCGTGACCTCCGCGCCCCAGATGAGGCGCTGTTTCAACATCAACGTCGGAGAACTCACCGAGCTGGAAAAACAGATCCTGGTCGAACGCCATTTGATCAGCCGGGAACTGAGCGGAGCGAAGGGCGGCGCTGGAGTCATCATCAGCAAGGACCAGGCCTTCTCGATCATGATGAACGAGGAGGATCATCTGCGGATCCAGGTTCTGCGTTCCGGCTTTCAGCTGAAGAAGGCGTGGAATGCGATCAACGATCTCGATACGACGCTGGAAGAGCATCTGGACTACGCGTTCTCGCCGACGCTGGGGTACCTGACGGCGTGTCCCACGAATCTGGGTACGGGCATGCGCGGCTCCGCGATGATGCATCTGCCGGCGCTCGTCATCTCAAACCAGATGGAAAAGGTCGTGCGGGCCGTCAACCAGCTGGGGATGGTCGTGCGCGGGCTGTTCGGCGAAGGCTCCGACGCGAGCGGCAGCATTTTCCAGATTTCAAACCAGACGACCCTCGGTGAGGCGGAGGATGAAATCATCAAGCGGCTCAACAGCGTTCTCCAATCGATCGTCGAACATGAGTTGAACGCGCGTGAGAAATTGCTCGAAGTCGACGCCGGCAAGCTGCTCGACAAGATCGGTCGCGCTTATGGTATCGTGCAGAACAGTCACCTGCTCAGCTCGAGCGAGGCGATGAATCTGCTCTCGCTTATCCGGCTGGGCGTGGATCTCGGCGCGTTTCCTGATGGGAACCGATGTGTGATTGACCGACTCTTTATCGAGGCGCAGCCCGGACATCTGCAGCACGTGCAAAAAGGAGAGTTCGAGCCAGGACAACGTGACGTGCTTCGGGCCGCGCGATTGCGTTCCGAATTTGCCAATTTTGCCCGCCCCGATTTCAGTTTCGTCACCGAAGGAAAAAACTAAATGGTGTTGTCAGCGCCACGACCGCGAGGACCTGACCGAAGCGAGGCCCCGAGCGCTTCACTGGTCCGAGTTCGCGAGCGCCGCCAACGCTGAACCCGCCAGCGTCCCTTTACCCACATGTCCCAGGAACCGATGAACAATTTCACGCCGCGCGCGCAACAAGTGCTGGCGCTGGCCCGCAAGGAAGCAGATCGCTTCCACCACAATTACGTCGGCACCGAGCACATTCTGCTCGGGTTGATCAAATTGGGGCAGGGCGTCGCTGTCAGCGTGCTGCAAAAAATGGGGCTCGATCTCGAGACCGTCCGCGCCGCCGTGGAAAAGCAGGTGGGCACCGGCCAGGAGACGAAGACCCAGAGCAGCATCCCCTATACGCCGCGCGTGAAAAAAGTGCTCGCGCTGGCGGGCAAGGAGGCGAAAACGCTCAATCACTCGTACGTGGGCACCGAGCATATCCTGCTCGGCCTGCTGCGCGAAGGTGAAGGCGTCGCCGCCCGCGTGCTCAAGTCGCTCGACATCGACATCGAGCGGACGCGGAATGAAATCCTGCGCGAACTCGACCCGCAGTTCTCCGGCAGCCCGGGAGGCGAGAGCGGCGAGGAGGCCGCCGCCGGTGGCGCCACGCGCCCCGGAGCCCAGGCCGAGGACAAGAAGGAAGTGAAGACGCCCGCCCTGAAGGCGTTCGGCCGCGACCTGACGGAACTGGCGCGCAAGGGCGAAATGGATCCGGTTATTGGCCGGAAAAGCGAGATCCGCCGCGTCATTCAAATCCTCTGCCGCCGCACCAAGAATAATCCCGTGCTGATTGGCGAAGCTGGCGTGGGCAAGACGGCCCTCGTCGAAGGTCTCGCTCAGGAAATTGCCGCGGGCAACGTTCCGGAGATCCTGTTTGAGAAGAAGGTCATCACGCTCGACCTCGCGCTGATGGTTGCGGGCACGAAATACCGCGGCCAGTTCGAGGAGCGAATCAAGGCCGTGATGGACGAAATCAAGCGCGCGAAGAACATCATCCTGTTCATCGACGAGCTGCATACCATCGTCGGTGCCGGTGCGGCCGAAGGCGCGATGGATGCGTCCAACATTTTCAAACCCGCCCTGTCTCGCGGCGAGCTGCAGTGCGTGGGCGCCACTACGCTCAACGAATATCGGAAATACATCGAAAAGGACTCGGCGCTCGATCGCCGGTTTCAATCCGTGAAGGTCGAGGCGCCCTCGGTTGACGACACGATCCTCATCCTAAAGGGAATTCGCGGAAAGTATGAGGATCACCACAAGGCGATCTTTACCGACAAGGCACTCGAGTCCGCGGCGAAGCTGTCCGACCGCTACATCACCGGACGTTTTCTCCCCGACAAGGCAATCGACGTCATGGACGAGGCGGGTTCGCGGGCACGCATTGGTGCGCTGACCCGGCCACCCGATGTCGAAAACCTCACGAAGGAAATCGAGGCAGTCTGCCAGGCGAAGGAAAAGGCGATCAGCGAGCAGCACTTCGAGGAGGCGGCCAAGTTCCGCGATCAAGAGAAGCAGCTGCGCGCGAAGCAGGATCAGATCACGGAACAGTGGAAGAAGCAGCGCGACGAAAAACGCGTCACCATCGACGAGGACCTGACGATGCAGGTCGTCGCCGACTGGACGGGTATTCCGCTCTCCCGGATGGAAAAGAAGGAGAGCGAAAAACTGCTGGCACTCGAAACGGAACTCCAGAAGGCCGTCGTCGGCCAGGAGATCGCGGCGGTCGCGATTGCGCGCGCGTTACGCCGGTCACGAGCCGACCTGAAGGATCCGCGGCGCCCCATCGGCTCGTTCATGTTCGTCGGACCGACCGGTGTCGGCAAAACGATGCTGGCAAAGCAGCTCGCGGCCCAGATGTTCGGCAATCAAGAGGCGATCATCCAGATCGACATGTCCGAATACATGGAGAAGTTCGCCGTCTCGCGTCTCGTGGGTTCGCCTCCGGGCTATGTCGGCTACGAGGAAGGCGGCCAGCTTACGGAAGCAGTCCGGCGCAAGCCTTACGCCGTCATCCTTTTCGACGAGGTGGAGAAGGCTCATCCGGATGTCATCCAGCTCCTCCTCCAGATTCTCGAGGACGGCCGGCTGACCGACTCGCTCGGCCGGACGGTCGACTTCCGCAATACGATCATCATCATGACGTCGAACGTTGGCGCGGCCTTGCTGCAGCGTCAGACCTCGATGGGATTTGGCGCGGCGGCGTCGAGTTTCAATGATGCGGAGAAGATGCGCGAGAAGGTGCTCGAGGAGGCGAAGCGAATCTTCAAGCCGGAGTTCCTGAACCGTATTTCGGACATCATCTTCTTCCGGCCGCTCCACAAGGAAGACCTGATCAAGATTGTGGAGCTGGAGACGGCGAATTTCGCGAAGCGGCTCACCGATCGGAAAATCACCCTTGAGTTCACGCAGGAGGCCAAAGACCTGCTGATCGAGAAAGGATATGATGAAAAGTATGGCGCGCGTCCGCTGCGCCGCGCCGTGGAGCATTACCTCGAGGACCCGCTGGCCGAAGCGTTGCTGAAAGGCGAAGTGAAGGACGGCGAGCCGGTGATAGTTGCGCGCGAAGGCGACCGGCTTATCTTTAAGCAAAAGACTCCTCCCGCCGCTCCTACTGGAGTGGCGCCGTAAAAAAAAACGACCAACCGTCGTTAAACGAAACCCCGCCCCCCGAGATCAAGGGAGGCGGGGTTTTTGTTCCGCGAATGATTTCGGCGTGCGTTTCCCTGTCCCGATCGGGACAGAGAAACGCATGGCGGCAATCCGCCCAAAACAGTCCGAGTGGCTGCGAGCGCCAGCGAGTGGACGGCCATCCACTCGTTGGCGCTCGCAGCCGATTTCCGCTCGTATTGATTCGCGTCCATTCGCGGTAGACTTCCGCGGCTTGGCGGGTCCGATTGAATTTGTCATTCCGCGCGAATTCACGAAATCAATACGGCGTTTCCCGTGGTGAACGTGTTGCTCCTTCGAACGAGATCGCCGGGCCGGCTCCGCCGGGTCGCCCTGGTGTTTGGCTGGCTCGCGGGTTTCGCGCTCAGCACGCGCGCGCAGACGCGGGCGCCGATCGCCGAAGCCGAAGCGCTGCAAGCGCCCTCGGCGTCGCGCCTCGCCGCGCTTGTGGCGGCGGCGCAACGCGACGGTTGGAACCCGCAGGTGGCGGTCGTCCGCGCCATGGCGGTGCAGGCTTACCGCCGGGAGAAACTCGCGGCCGCGGAAGCGTGGTTTCACGTTTACCGTTGGGCGCGGCTGTTCGGCCAGAGCGAGGCCGAGTTTTTGCCGCCCTGGATCGCCGCAGTGAACGCGATGCGGGTCGGGCACGCAAACATGCCAAGCCGCTGGGAGCCGCGCGCGCAACCGCTGGGCAGCGCACTTGCCCCGGCGGCGCAACTCTGGCTGCTCGGGCACGCGGCGTTTTCCACAGAATTTTTCGCCCTGCTTTCCCCGGTCGATTACCTCCCGGAGGTCTTTCGCATCCTGGCGGATTTGCACCGCCGTGATCCTGCCCGTTTTCAAAGCCACGCGAATCTGGCGCTCGCGCTCGCGCTGGTCTACGACCTGCCGCCGCCGCCGGACTGGCCCCACGCGCAGGTGACGCCCGCGGCCCTGCCCCGAACGCTGCCGCCCGCCGCTGACGCATTCGCCTGGTGGATACGGCAGGAGCAGCTCGGTCACCTGTATCACAAGCTCGGCCGGCTGGGTGCGGGCGAGCTCAAGTTCGTGGTCGATGTCGCCGCGCCATTCCCGGAGTTGGAGTGGGC
Source organism: Opitutales bacterium (assembly GCA_038204695.1). Taxonomy (GTDB): domain Bacteria; phylum Verrucomicrobiota; class Verrucomicrobiia; order Opitutales; family Opitutaceae; genus ER46. The sequence goes on from JBBRCR010000090.1 coordinate 14,764, forward strand.
ACAGCAGAAATTCAGCCGGCCATTGAGCCAGCTGCCCGCCGCCTACGGCATGGTGCGCTACCGGCTGGACCGCGTTGCGGCGAATCAGGCGATTTGGCCGGGCAGCACGTACAAGCTGACCGAGATTCTGACGCTGGGCGGAATTTGTCCGGACCAGGCGTATTTCGCCACGCAGGTGGGCAAGGCGCGCGGCGTGCCCACGCTGCACTTCAGCGGTCCGGGCAACGACGCCCGCCATGCATGGTTCGGTTTTCTCGACGGCAATCGCCAATGGCAACTCGATGCGGGCCGGATTGCCGAGCAGCGGTTCGCCACCGGCTACGCGCGCGATCCGCAGACGTGGGCGTCGATCACCGATCACGAACTCCAGTTCCTGTCCGAGCGCTTCCGGGAGCTGCCGTCGTATCGACCGTCACGGGTCCATGCCGTCTTTGCGGCCGACTTTCTGGCCCACGGGGAGGCGGCCGTGGCGGCGCGTGCCGCGCGCCTCTCCGTGAATTTCGAGCGGCGCAACCAGGCGGGCTGGGAGACGTTGATTGCGGCGGTGCGGCAGGAGCGTGGCGATGCGAGGACGATCGAGAACCTGCTGCGCGAGGCGGCGCTCGCGTTCCAGCTGTATCCGGATCTGCAGGCGCATTATGTGAGACGGTTGGCCGAGAGCCTGCGGTCCCGCGGCCAGACCAGCGAGGCCGACGCCGAAATGCGGCGAATCGCATTGAAGAACCAGGTGCACCGCTCCGACCTCGGCGTGCAGCAGGCCCGCGAGAAAGTGACCCGGGCCACGACCACGCAGCCGCTCGCCGAGCAGGTGCGCACCTACAACTCCGTGGTCGACACGTATGGACGCGGGGCGGGTGTGGCCTTCTTCGACGAGGTGGTGGTGCCGTTTGCGGGCCATCTTCTGCAGTTGAAGCAACGCGCCGAAGCGGTGAAAGCCGTGGAGCGCGCGCGGCGCACGTTGAAGGTGGAACCGAACACTCAACTCGAGGCCGAGTTCACGCGATTGCTGACCATGGTGCGCGAAACGAAGCCGGCGGCGAAGTAGCTGGCCACGCGAGTGCGCGATCGGAAGTAGTGGCTGCGAGCGCCAGCGAGTGGAGTTGGTAGAAGTCCGAAAAGCCATTTGCTGGCGCTCGCAGCCACTATGATAGCCCTGTCTTTCGATTGCGACAAGCCGCCGGTCCGAGACAGCGCCACTTCGAACAAGCCATACTCCGCCCGGTGTCCTTGCTTTTGAAATACGCGAAGGAACCGCGCGAAGCCCCGCGCTTCCGCCGGTCACCGGACGACGGCGAGAAACGCGGCGAGCGCCGGATCGGGTGGCGGCGATTGCCGCCACCCAAGTACGAGCCGGCTTTCCGGGGCGGGTCCGGCCAGCGCCCGAAAGGTCACCTCGGGCGGCAGGTGCTGCGCCTCCGACGGCGTCATGAATGTCGCGCCCAATCCCGCCCGCACCAGCCCGATGCCGTTGGCCCGTGGCCAGACTTCCTCGGCGATTCGGGGCGTGACGCCCGCCGACGAAAACGCCGCGAGGATGCGATCGTAGAAGCCAGGATTGTGCGTGCGGGGAAAAAGAACGAAAGGAGTGGCGGCGAGGTCGCGGAGTCGCAGGGTGTCGCGGGACGCCGCCGGATGAGTCGCGGGGAGGAGCACCCCGTTGCGTTCCCGGAGCAGGAGCTTGGTGCGGAGCTGCGGAGTCGGTGCGTCGGGGTGAAAAAAACCGCAGGCGAACTCACCGGCCGTCAGCGCGGCGAGTTGGGCGGAGGTTGGCGACTCGGTGAGCTCCAGCCGAATGCCGGGGTGTTTCTGGTGAAACTCGCGGAGAATCCGGGGCAACACCGTGGCCATGGCCAGGCCGGTGAATGCCACCCGCAGATGGCCGACCTGTCCGCCGGCGAGGGCCTGCACATCCGCTGGAATGGCTGCGAGCGAGCGCAGCACGGGTTCGATCCGCTCGAGCAACAAGCGCCCCGCGGGCGTCACCTCGACCCCCCGGCGGGTGCGATTCAATAGATCGGCACCCAAGGCGAGCTCGAGCTGGGCGACGGCGCGGCTCAACGCCGGCTGGGCCACCGCGAGAGTCTCGGCCGCCTTGCGAAAATGGAGCTGGCGCGCCACTTCGCGGAAGTAGATCAAATGACGCAACTCGAAGGGCGGCTGAAACTCGCGTGGCATGAGGAAACGGTTTCGGGTCTCGTATCCCGGACTTTTCCGGCGATGCCGTAGCGGCATCACCGGAAGCGAAAGAAGTATTTCCCGGCATGGCAACTCTCTGCTAGCTTTCGGCCCTTCCCGTCTTCCAAGTCTTCCGCGTCTTCCCATCTTCCATCATGTCTTCTCCTAAATCTCTTTTCGAAAAAGTGTGGGACGCCCACGCGGTCCGTACGCTGGCCAACGGGCAAACACAGTTGCTCGTCGGCACGCATCTCATCCACGAGGTCACCAGCCCACAGGCGTTTGGGATGCTGCGCGATCTCGGGCTGAAGGTCGCCATGCCGCACCGGACCTTCGCCACGGTCGATCACATCGTGCCCACGGATCAATTCGCGGAGCCGTATCGCGATTCGCTCGCCCAGGCGATGATGGACGAATTGCGCAAAAACTGTGCGGAGTTTGGCATCACGTTTTTCGACCGGGCCACGGGCAAGCAGGGCATCGTCCACATTGTCGGACCGGAGCAGGGCATCACGCAGCCGGGCACGACGATCGCCTGCGGCGATTCGCACACGAGCACCCATGGGGCATTTGGCGCGGTCGCGTTCGGCATTGGGACAACGCAAATCCGCGATGTGCTGGCGACGCAGACGATGGCGTTGGGCAAGTTGAAGGTTCGCCGGATCAACGTGACCGGAAGACTCCGCCCCGGCGTGTACGCGAAGGACGTCATCCTGCACATCATCCGCGTGCTCGGCGTGAATGGCGGCACCGGCTTCGCCTACGAGTACGGTGGCGAGGTGTTCGATCGGTTCACGATGGAGGAGCGGATGACCGTGTGTAATATGTCGATCGAGGGTGGGGCGCGCGCGGGGTACGTGAACCCCGACCAGACCACCTTCGATTACTTGCAGGGTCGCCCTTACTCGCCCCAAGCGGCGGCGTGGGACGCGGCGGTCGCCCGCTGGAGGTCGTTTGCGAGCGATCCTGGCTGCCACTATGACGACGTGGTGACGATCGACGCGGCGGAAATTGCCCCCACGGTGACGTGGGGCATCAATCCGGGGCAGGGGATCTCGATCAACGAAACGGTGCCCGATCCGGCGCACGCCAGGGCGGTCGACGAGAAAGCCTCGATCGAAGAGGCGCTCGCGTACATGAAGCTGCGACCCGGCGCCCCGATCAAGGGCACGAAGATCGACGTGGCGTTCCTCGGCTCGTGCACCAATGGGCGGCTCAGCGATTTCCAGGAGGTGGCCCGGTTTGTGAAGGGGAAAAAGGTGGCGGCCGGCGTGAAGGCGATCGCCGTTCCCGGTTCGCAGATCGTCGCGCTCCAGTGCGAGAAACTCGGCATCGACAAGGTGCTGAGCGAAGCGGGATTCGAGTGGCGGGCCGCCGGTTGTTCGATGTGCCTCGCGATGAATCCCGACAAGCTGATTGGCGATCAGCTGTGCGCCAGTTCGTCCAACCGCAACTTCAAGGGCCGGCAGGGCAGCCCCACGGGTCGCACGTTGCTGATGAGCCCGCTGATGGTGGCCGCGGCGGCCGTCAGCGGCGCGGTCGCCGATGCCCGTGAAGTTTTTGCGCTCGAAGGCGGGGCGAACTGACGCCGCGGTGTCCCAACTCAAAATTCTAAATCGTTTTTATGGCCTTGGAAAAAATTTCAGAAGTAACCGGTCGCGGCGTGTACGTGCCGGGTAATGACATCGACACCGATCGGATCATCCCGGCGCGCTTCATGAAGTGCGTCACGTTTGACGGTCTCGGTGAGTTTCTCTTCCACGACATGCGCAGGAACGACGACGGCACGGACAAGCCGCACCCCTTGAACGAGCCGCGTTTCAAGGGCGCGACGGTGCTGCTGTCCGGTGCGAATTTCGGTTGTGGCTCGTCGCGTGAGCACGCGCCGCAGGCGATTCAGAAATACGGGCTGAAGGCCGTCGTGGCGGAGAATTTTGCCGAAATCTTCTTTGGCAACTGCACGACACTCGGAATGCCGTGTGTCACCGCAAGCCGGGAGGACATCGCCCGGATTGCGTCTGCCATCGACCAGGAGCCGCGGACGGAAATCGTGGTGGACGTCGCCAGCCAGGAGATACGTTTCGGCGGCCAAACCGTGAAAGCCGGCGTCCGCGAGGCGGCGCGAGACGCCCTTGTCCACGGTCGATGGGATGCGATTGGCGAATTGCTGGACGGGCTGCCGGCGGCGATGGCGACCGCGGCCAAGCTGCCGTACCTGGCGGCGTAGCGGCGTCCGCATCGCCCTCGGACGGAGCGAGCGCTTCCGAAGTGGCTGCGAGCGCTTCCGTCGTGGCTGCGCGCCAGCGAGTGGAGGTTGCAACACATCTGAGCAAATCTCGAAACAGGATTTGTCACCTGGAGTAGCGCCCCGTTTCCGACTGGCGTCTCGTCGGAATCGGAAAACCATTGCGAATTCCGGCGCGAACTCGCCGGTCGGAGACGCGGCGCTACTCTGCTGGCGCTCGCAGCCACGACGCACCGGAGCCACGGACATCCATTGCCGGGGCTCGCCGCTACCGCCATGTGCGGGCGGCTGGGCAGGCTTTGGCGGGGCAAAAACCTCTAACTTTTCCCTCGCCCATCCGTCTCGCTGCGACACGTTCTTCTTTCCTCCATGTTCTTCGCAGTCATTGAAGTGTTCAAAGGTGCCGGCGTCCTTATCTACCCTCTGGGTGTGTGCTCGGTGGCGATGGTGTTCATCGTTTGCGAACGAGCTTACGCGTTGCGTCGCGCCGCCGTGATGCCGCAAGACCTCGTCGAGGCCGTGGTGGGCGGCCGGCCGTTGATGGGTGGCCGGCACACCGTGCTGGCACGGATTGTCGGATTCGCGGAGGAGCACAAGAACGACGAGGGCGCCGTGAAGGCGTTTGCGCGCCTGGAGATCAACCGGATGGAGCGCGGCGTGCCGTATCTGGATGTCATCTACGCGGCGGCCCCGCTGATTGGACTGACCGGCACGGTCACCGGCCTGCTCCAGGTCTTTTCGCAGATCACCCCGGACACGGGACTGCCGGATCCGGCGGCGTTCACGAAGGGGGTGGCGCTGGCGTTGTCGGCCACGGTCATCGGACTTGCGATTGCCATCCCCGCGCTGGTGGGCAGCGGCTATTTGCAGCGGAAGATTGAGAATTATGCCGCGCAGCTCGACGTATTGCTCGAGCGGATCCTGCAGCGCGGCCAGCAATGAGCAGCCTGTATCAGAAGCGCCGCAAGCGCCCCGAGTTGAATCTGGTGCCGTTGATCGACGTGCTCGTGATGCTGATTTTTTTCGCGTTCGTCACCATGCAGTTCAAGTCGGCGACGACGTTGAATATCACCCTGCCGAAGGTGGAGACCGCGGGTAAGAACGAGTTCAAAGGCACCGTCACCATCGGCATCGATAAGGACGGCTCGGTTTCCTTCAACGGCAAGACCGTCACCGACGAGCAACTCCTCACGCTCCTCGAGGAAGTGAAGAAGGTCGACCGCGACATCCCCGTTTTGATCAAAGCCGACGAGACGACGCAGTTGAAGAAACTGGCGTTCGTGATGGATGCGTGCCGGAAGACGGGGCTGAACAAATTCAGCCTGCAGTCGCGGTAGGCGGCGGAAGTAGTGGGTAGTGAGTAGCGAATAGTGAGCATTCAGCAGGCGGGGGCCTGGCTGGTTTTTCTACTCGCTACCCACTACCCGCTACTCGCTACTTCTGGGCGCATGAAAATCGTCATCACGGGAGTGACGCGCGGGCTGGGGCGCGCGTTGGTCGAAGAATTCATCAAAGCCGGGCACACCGTGAGCGGGTGCGGACGCTCAGGGGATGCGATTTTCGATTTGCGCATGACGCATGGCGCGCCGCACGACTTCAACGTGGTCGACGTGGGGCTCGATAGCAAAGTGGCGATC
>JBBRCR010000091.1:0-20773 GCA_038204695.1 Opitutales bacterium
GAAACCAGACCCTGCGGCCCGAAATCGGTGCCACGAGACGCTGTTCCGCCCAAAGCTCCCTCATCGGGGCGGTCCGCCGCTCATGCTGCGCGCCGAATTCTCGCGTTTTTTGAAAACGCCGGTTTTTGGGACAAGCTCTAGATAGAATCTTCTGCGTCTTCCCAGTCTTCCACGTCTTCCACGTCTTCCATGTCTTCCACGTCTTCCACATCTTCCGTCTTACGCCCTCAAAACGTTTTCGAAAACAGTGGGACGTTCTCAAAATGCAGCACCTGCGGCGCGGTGTTTGACCCGGCAGCCGGCAACCCGATTTCGACGATGTCGAACCGGAACGTGCGCGGACGCTCGCGCAGTTGCCTCATGTAATTGCGCGCCGCTCGCTGGAGCACGCGCTTCTTCCGCGCATTCACGGCATAATATCCCGGCACGAGAGCAGCCGCGGCACGAGCTTTCACCTCGACGAAAACCAGCGCTTCACGGTCGCGGCAGACCAGGTCGATCTCCTCGCGGCGATCGTGGGGGTTGCGCCAGTTCCGCGCCACGAGCGTGAATCCACGCTCACGACGCAACCAGTCCGCCGCCAGCCGTTCACCCGCCGCCCCGGAATCATCGCCGCGAAACCGGCGCAGCCAGCGTTGCAGGAAACCGAACATGGGGATGGGCAATCAGAGCGTTTCCGTTTTGGGCAGAGCCGGCGGTGGTTCCCACCCGGCCAGTTGTTCCACGGCACGCTGCAACGTGGGAAATCGCCGCAGCACTTCCATGGTCACCGTGATCGCCGCGGCCCGGTCGCCGCCGTCGGCAAACTCGCGCGCCAGGTCGACCAGGCGCTCGGCATTCGTCTCGTTGCCCCGCAAATAAAGTCGCACCGCCGTCACCATGCCACCGACCTCGGCGCGTCCCTGCTGGCTTCGCACTTGCACCAGCCGCAGATCCGACTCGCGCAACTCGATCCATTCCGGGGCCGGTCGCGTGGCCCGCAAATCACGGACCGCCGCGTCGACTTCCTCCCAGTTCCGTTGCCGTACGGATTCGTCAAGTCGCGAAAAAAAGTTGGCCTCCAAAACCACGGCGGTCGGTTCCGACGCTCCGGCCGGCTTCGGCGGCAGCGCCTCGAGCCGCCCCCGAATCTCCGCCTCTTTCCCGATCACCCAGGCGTTTTCGGGGAAAACCCGCCGGGCCGCGCCGGCCGCGTCGCGAGCCGTCTCCAGGCGGCCGGCCAGCAGCAGTGCATCGATGCTTTGGCGGAAGATCCGCAGCGGCCAGGCGCGCGAACGCAGCAGTTGCAGCAGGGCGAGTTGCGCCGTGTCCGACGGTGAGTTCAGCGCCTCGGCAAGCTGCTGCAGCCATTCGCGCATGACACCCACCGTCGCGGGAACGTGCCCGCTTTCCCGCGCCCCTCGCCGCAGAATCGTCGCCGCCTCGTTCCACTCGCCGCGTCCAATCTGGACCTGCGCCACCAGCAGGTCGAATCGCTCGATTGGATACCCGCGCTCGGCCGCCGCCGCCGCGCACGTCTGGAGGAGCGGCAAATCCATGATTTCGGCCAGTGGCTCGGCCACCAGAAGCAGATTCGCCTGGCTGCCGCCAAAGCGGAACAGATAGTCCTCGAGCGCAGCCGCGGCCGCGTCGGCCCGCTTGGCCATGGCGCGCTGCACCACCGCATACGCGAGCGCTCCCGGCTCGGCCGGGCTGGCGGCCCGCCACTCCGCCAGCGCGGAGTCCATCTCCTCCGGTCGCTCCAATTCGCGGAACACCCGCGCGCGCAGCCGCGCGAGGGTGCGAAGATCCGCACCCGGATGTTGCCGCCACTCCTCAATCGAGGCCAGCGCCTCCGTCGCGCGTTCGAGTGCGAGCAGCGCAAACACGCGATGCTCGAGCGCGCGTTCGTCCCGCGGCAGAGATTCGGCGAATTTCAGCGCCGCCGTGGCGTCGCCGGCCGCCAGCAGCGCGGCAAATTTCCGGCCTTCGAGCCACGCGCGGTCAGCCGCGGCGGCGTCAATGTACCGCGTCGCGACAGTCGCCACCAACGCGTGCGCCTCGCCCTGTTCCGCGATCTCGAAGAGCGATTCCAGGTAGCTGCGTCCTGGATACTCCTCCTGCAATCCTTCCTCCAGCACCCGCAGGGCCAGCCCGCGCTGGTTCGCCATCAGGTAGAACCACGCGAGTTTCTGCCTCGCCGGCCGGTCACGCGGATAACGGGCGAGCCCCAGCCGGAGAAAGCTGACCGCCTCGGCATACCTCTTCTCGGCCAATAGCGCCGAGCCCCGCGCGAGCAGCGCCCGTCCCTTCTTCTCCGCGATGGCGTGCCGACGCATCGGATACAGCAGCGCATCCGTGTAGGTCAGATGATAGTCAGGGTTCTGCCGCCACACGCCGAACAGCGCCGTGGCCGCCGCCGCATACGCGAGCCCGACCGCAACCGCGGACCAGGCGAGCAGCCCGCGCACGCTGATGGCCAGCCCGCCGTCCGGCACGCCTGGCACCCGCTCATAAAACCCGTACAGCCCCGCGCGCCAGCGGGCGCGAATCACGCGCGAAGCGCCCCAAATGAACTTGATGCGCAACGTGCCCATGAGATGGCCCGCCAGCCTGCCTTATACGGGCACCGGCGCCGGAGCCGTTACCGGCGGCCATGGTGCTGCCGTCGGTGTTTCCTGCGCGAGACGCGTCCCGCGGACGGAGTCCGCAATGTTGGTCGCATGCATCTCGGGTTCACCCCGTTCCGCGTTGAACCTCATGGAAACCGTCTTCGATACGCCGCGCTCTTCCATCGTGACGCCATAGATCACGCCGGCCGCCGCGACCGTGCGCTTGTTGTGCGTGATGATGATGAACTGCGACTCGTGCACGAACTTCTTCAGCAGCTCGGTGAAACGCCCAATGTTCGATTCGTCGAGCGGTGCGTCCAGTTCGTCAAGCAGACAGAACGGTGACGGTTTCACCATGTAGAGGGCAAAAAGCAGCGCGACCGCCGTCAGCGTCTTCTGGCCGCCGGACAGCAACGTGATGCTTTTCATCTTCGTGCCCGGTGGCTGCGCCACGATCTCGATTCCGCTTTCGAGGATATCCTCGGCCTGGATCAGCTCCAACTGCGCCACGCCCCCGCCGAACAGGGTGTTGAAGGTGTATTCGAAGTTCTTCCGAATCTGCTCGAAGGTCACCTGGAATTGCTGCTGCGAAGTCTGGTTGATCTCGTCGATCGCCTTCGTCAGCTCGGACTTCGCTGTCGTGAGATCGTTGACCTGGTTCAGCAGGAAGTCGTGCCGTTGCTTGAGCTCGGCATACTCCTCGATGGCCACGAGGTTCACCGCGCCCATGCTGTTCAACCGCTGCCGCAGTCCGTCCAGTTCGGTTTTGATCGCCGACCAGTCGGTGGAGTCAAGCGCCGCAAGATCCTGTTCGTTCGGCTCACCTCGCGCCTCCTTCTTTTTCCGCCGGCGCCGGACCGTAGCCGGTGCCGCCACGGCTGGTTGGGCAGCCCCCTCCCCCGCCGGATCCGCTTTCTGGGTTCCGCCGTCCGTCATCTGTCCTCTGCCATCTGTCTTCTGGGCTCCGTCCGTCCTCGGCGCACCGGCCTCCGCCTCGTCCTCATCGTCATCATCGAGGTCGAGCGGCTTCACGCCTTCCGGTTCATCCTCGGCGTGCCAAAGCTGGTGCTTCCAATCGATCGTGCCGACCTCAGCCTGAAACTCCCGCGCCACTTCCTCGGTGAGAAAAAGCGCCCGCTGCCGGTTTTCCGCGAGCTTCACCTCGTGCGCGCTCAACAAATCGTGTGCCTTGTCGGCTTCGTCGCGCACCGCGTGCTGCGCGGATTCGAGCCCGTTGATCTCGCGTTCGACGTCGACCAGTTCCATGCGGATTTTTTCCACCTGCTCCTGCGCAATGAGGAACGTCTCGGCGAGTTGGGCGGCACGCGCGCGTTGCTCGGCGCTCTGCCGTTCCAACTCCACCGTTTGCTCCGTCCACATCTCGATCTCGGTCTGCCGCTGGATCAGAAGTTCGCTCAGCTGCATCCGCCGGCGCTCCATCTCGCCCAGGCCGCGGTCGATGACTTCGACCTTTTGGCGGCGCTCCGCGAGTTCGAGCCGGGCCTGCGCCAGCGTATCGCGCTTCACGTCGCGATCGGTGCGGATTTCGGTTAATCGTGTCTCCAGTTGGTGAATCTTCCCGCGTTGCGCCGTGGCGGACGCGTCCGCCTGCGCCAGACCCGCCTGCGCCTTATCCCAACGCACGTGCGCCTCATGGCGCGCGTGTTCGAGCGACACGACTTCGTTCTCCATCCGCGCGACGCGGTTGCCGATGTCCTCGGCATTTCGCTGCGCATTGCGTTGCTCGGCCTGGACCGCCGCGAGCGTTTGAGTGGATGCCAGCACCTCGGCGCGGCGCTGCTCGAGCGTCTGCTCGGCCTCGACCAGCCGGACGTTCAACGCATCGATCGCGGCCTTCTGTTCATCGTGCGCCTTCTGATCGTCCGCCAGCGCCTTGCTCGTCTCGCGCAGATCGATCTCGCGCTGCACGATGCTGTGCGCGGCGCGCTTGCTGCTGTGATGCCCCCCGTAGATCAGCCCGCGGCGGTCAACGAGATCGCCCTGGCGCGTGGCCACGGCGAGAAATGAAAACGCCGGATTCGCTTTCCAGTATTCGAGGAAGGCGCCGAGGTTGTCCGCAACGTAACAGGCCGAGAGCACACTGGCCGCGGGATGATTGACGCCGGATTCCGCCAGGCTTGCCGTCGCCAGCTGAAGGAAGGCGGGCAACTCGCTTGCCCCGTCCGGCTGCGGCGCGAATTCCCCCACCTGGAGCACCGCCGAGCCGATTTGCTCGGTCTCGAGCTGGGCCAGAATGCGCTGCGCCGTGGCGAGGTCGCTCACGCTGATCGCTTCCGCCGCGGCCCCGAGAATCGCTTCCACCGCCTTGCCGAACTCGGGTTTCACGTCGAGTCCACGCGTCATGGGGGCGACCGGGGAACCGGCCAATGCGCCATCGAGCCGTCCCTGGAGCACCGCTTTCGCGCCTTCGCCAAATCCTTCCCAGCGTTCCTGCAACTGCTGAAGGAGCCGCAACCGCGCCGTCCGCTGCGCCAGCTGCCGATCGATTTCCTGCAACTTGCGCTGGGCGTCGCGGAATTCGCGCGTCAGCTCGGTGATCGCCTGCTGCGCCGCGACGGTTTCATTGTGCGCGCGGGACTTTTCCGCCAGCGCTTCCTCGAGCCGCGCTTCGGTTTCCGCCACCAACTGGGCCGCCGCCGCCTGTTGCTGCCGGACCGCCTCGAGTTCGTGCGCCAGTGACTCGTGCCGATGCGCGCTCGTCTTCTGGTCGACTTCGTAGCCCGAACAGTCGGTGCGCAGCCGTGCGACGGTGCTCTCGAGCTGCAACAGGTGGAATTTCGACTGGTTGATCTCCTGCTCGATCTTGCTCAGTTCGCCCTCGACGATCGCCATTTCGCGATTGCGCTGCTGAAAGACGGCATCGCTGCCGCCCAGCAGTTCCAGTTGGAGCTGCTTGTCCTGGGCGTTCGTGTCGAACTGCGCCGTCACTTCGCGCAACTGCATTTCCAATTCACCAAGATTGTCCCGCGAAGACGTCAGCCGATCCTCGAGGCCGGTGCGCTTGATCTGCGCGAGATTGGCCGCGTTCTCCGCCGCCTCGCGCTGCGAGCGCACGTCGAACACCGCCTGCTGGGCATCCTGCACCCGCTGGTTGAGCCGGCTGCGGTGCGTCTTTTTCTCGTTCAACCGTGACTCCTGCTCCTCGAGATTCGTGCGTCGCGCATCGGCATCCGTTCGAAAAGCCGCCACCTTCGCCTCCAGCTGCCCGAGTGTCGCCGTGAGCTGCGCGTGGTGAAATCCACTCCAGGCCAGCGCGAAGTGACGCAACCGGTGGTTGATCCGTTTATAGCGCATCGCTTTCGACGCCTGCCGGCGCAGGCTGCCGATCTGGCGGCCAACTTCACCGATGACATCTGCGACGCGCGCGAGATTCTGATCGGTGAGCGCCAGCTTCTGGAGTGCCTCGCGTCGCTGCGATTTGTATTTCGTGATCCCCGCGGCTTCCTCGAACACCGCGCGTCGCTCTTCCGGCTTCGACGAGAGAATTTGATCAATCTGGCCCTGCGCCATGATCGAGTAACTCGTCCGGCCAATGCCGGTATCCATGAAAAGTTTCTGGATGTCCTTCAGCCGGCATGACTGGCCGTTGAAGAAATACTCACTCTGGCCGTCGCGATGGACACGCCTCATGATCTCGATGTCGTGAAATTCGCTGCCCAGCTGCTTTTCGCAGTCCGTCAGCAGGAGTGAAACCTCGCACATCTGGGCGGCCTTGCGCGTATCGGCTCCCTCGAAGATGACGTCCTGCATCTTTCCTCCGCGCAGCGCCTTGGCGCTTTGCTCGCCGAGCACCCAGCGAATTGAGTCCGCGATGTTCGATTTGCCGCAGCCATTCGGTCCCACGACGGCGGTGACGCCCGGTTCGAAGCGGAGGGTGGTGGGATCTGCGAAGCTTTTAAAGCCATGCAGCTTGAGCGCCTTGAGATACATTCCGGTAAAAGCCGCCCATTGAAGAGCGGCCCCCCCGCCCCGCAATGGAAAAACCCCGAAGGTTGTTCACAGTGAGTTCACCAGGATGCAAATCAGGCGTTTAACGGTGTCGTGAGCGCCGTTGATCGGGCGAATCACCACCCGTGGCGCCGCGAACGACCCAGCGCCTTGCCCCTCGCGCTACGCCCCGCCCGCCAGTTTCCGCTGCGATTCGAAAACCCCGCGCACGCTCTGGCTCAATCGATCCTGCAACGCCTGCAGTTCACGGTAACGCGCGACGTTGACCTTGTTCGGCGCGCACCGCGTTTCGTCGCGAACCGCCACCACACGATCAGTAAACTGCTGGATCCGCGCCTTCGTGTTGCCGTCGAGCCGCTCGACACACCACGCCGCCTGCAGCGCGCCACCGAGCGCGGCGCCTTCCTCCTCGACCATCGCCACGACCGGCACGCCAAAAATGTCCGCCATCACCTGTCGCCAGATGGCCGACTTCGCCCCGCCGCCGGTGAGCCGAATCTCCTTTGCCCGCACGCCGAGCGACGCGAGCCGCCGCAACCCATAATTCATGCCCATCGTCGCGCCTTCCATCGCGGCCCGCGCCAGGTGCGCGGCCGTGAGCGTGCGCTGATTCAGGCCGAGCAACACACCGGAACCGAACGGAACATTCGGCGTCCGCTCACCGGCAAAATATGGCAGCAAAACGAGTCCGTCCGCACCTGCCGGGCTTTCCGCGACCGCTTCATCCAGGCGCGCGTGATCGAAACCCAGCAGCGTCCGCATCTGCTCGGTCACCGTCGTGACATTCATCGTACACAGCAACGGCAACCAAAGGCCGGTCGACGAACAAAACGCCGCAATCTCACCATCGGGATCGACGACCGGGTGGTTCGCGCACGCGTAGATCGTTCCACTGGTTCCGAAACTCGCCGAGACCACGCCCGGCGTCACGTTGCCGGTGCCAATCGCGCCCATCATGTTGTCGCCGCCGCCTGCGCTCACCACGACATCGATCGTGAATCCGTATTTCTCCGCCAGGTCGGCCCGCAGCATGCCGGCCGGGACGTGCGAATCATTCAGCGGCGGCAGCCAGTCGCCCACGTTCCTGTCGACCGCCGCGACCGCATCCTTGGACCAAATACGCTTTCGCACGTCCATCAACGCCGTGCCGGAAGCATCGCCGAACTCCATCGTGTAAGTGCCGGTGAGATGGAAATTCAGGTAATCGTGCGGCAGGAGCACGTGGCGCAGCCGCTTGTAGTTCGCCGGCTCGTGGCGCTTCAGCCACAAAATCTTCGGCGCCGTGAACCCAGGCAGGATCACATTTCCCGTCTTGCGCAGCGCCGCCTTGGGCCCGCCGAGCTTTTTTGTCATCAACGCGCACTCGGCCGTCGTGCTCGTGTCGCACCACAATTTCGCCGGCCGAATCACTTCGCCGTTCTCATCGAGCGGAACAAATCCGTGCTGCTGGCCCGACACGCCAATCGCCCGCACCCGACTCCGGTCGATCTTCTGCGCCACGTCAGCGATCACCGTGTCGAGCGCCGTCACCCACTCCTGCGGGTGTTGCTCCATATGCCCGACGGGCAACCCTTCAATCAACCGGTGCGGCGCCCGCGCTTCAGCCACCACTTTTCCGGCTTCGAGATCGAGGACCACCGCCTTGACGCTCTGCGTGCCAGAATCGATGCCGATGTATAAGCTCATTTTCCCCGTCCGTCTGAGTTGTTCGCTTTGAGTGCGTCGAGGAATTCCACCGGCGCAAAATCGTCGCTCAACACTTTCGCGTTCCGCATCCGGCCCGTCGGAATCGCGACCCGCTCCTTGCGTACGTCCGCCAGATCCAGCCGTCCGGCGAACACCGGCTGTTGCAGGGACGCTGGCGCGGGCCACTTCGCGGAATCGGTGACCACCGGGTCCTTGTACTTGACGGCACAGGCAATGACGTTTCCGCGGCCGGTCGTCTCGAACAACACGACCTGCGGAAACACCGCCTGAATCGTCTTGATGTCGGAGTAGTAAAGTTCGGTCGTCGCGTGCAGATTGCTGATGAACACGCCGCGGTCGCTCAACCGGGCGGCGCATTCACGATAAAACTCCTCGGTCTTCAGGTGCGGCGGGACGAAGCCGCCGCGGAATGCATCGAGAATGATCCAGTCCCATTGCTCGCGGTTTCGTTTCACGAACATCCGGCCGTCCATCAGCGTGACCGGAGTGTTGGCGGTGGGTTTGAACGCCATGCGCTCCTGGCAAAGTTCGTAGACTTTAGGATCCAGTTCCACCGTTTGCAGCAGGGCTGCTGGATATGCGGCGGAAAACAGCCGGTGAAATCCGGCCCCGCCGAGCCCAATCATCAAGACGCGCTGCGGCTTCGGCTGGAAAAACAAACCCGCATAAAGGCTCTTGGTGTACGCCACGATCGGCATCAACGGATCCTTCAAGTCCACCGCCGACTCGAGCGCCTCCCCGCCCCGCGCTCGGGCGCGCAGTTCGACCACTGAACCGCGGCGCTCGACCGTGAGGCTGTTGTAGATCGTGTCGAAATTTTCGACGTAGCCGGTTTGGGCGCGCAGCAGTCCGGCGGACACGGCGAGCGTGAAAAGGGCGAGGAAGAGCTTCATGAGACGGAGGCGGGACGCAGGAGCCGCAACAGGCTGGCCAGGCTGACGATCGCGACCGCGAGCCAGATGTAGAGCAGCGTCGAAACGCGAAAATGCGGAATGAGCACGAATGCCGTCAACATGACACCGGCGATGTTTCCCATGGTGCTAACGCCATAGACCAGTCCTGACGCCTCCCCGGGCGGAGTGCCGCGTGTAGCCAGAAACTGCACACATTGCGGCGTGAATGACGACAGAGCCATGACCGGAAAGAAAAACAAACCGACGCACGAGAGCAGAATCGGCGTGATGCCCGGATCCAGCGTGATGGCGATGCTGTCGACCATCTTGCGGCCAAAGAACCCGGTCGCCGCCAGCGAGACGATGGCGAGAAGCATCCAACCGATTTGCCAGCGGCGTCGCCGGTCGTAGGGCAGATTGCTAATCCATCCGCCGATCATGGCGCCCGCGCTGAACGCCGCCAGGAAGGTGGAGATCAGGCACGCCCAGACATCGATGGCGGAGCCGAAATGCGGGCTGAGCAGGCGCGAGGCGAGCAGTTGAAAGCCCATGCTCAGGATGCCAAGGGTGACGACGACAACGTAGAAAGCGAAAAGCAACACGAGGGCGTGCAACGTGCGGATTCACTCTGGCGATGTCACCTCGAAACTGGACGTCCGGGGCACGGTCAGGCTCGACGCGCCAAGGCCCGCGCACGAGCAGCCCAAAACGCCTCGGGCTGCGGCCACTCTGCGAGGACGCGCGCGCGCCGGCGGTTCGCCCCGGCGGGATATCGCGCCCAGCAGCGCGCCGGATGCGCAGGATGGCCTGGCGGCGCGCTCCCAGCATTCTCCCTTCGCCAGTTGGGGAAACACCCGCTTGTGCTGAGCCGGCGTGCCCTGCGCGAGAATATGGCCGGTCGCCAGCGCGTTGTGCGCCGCCAGATCGATCGCGAGGGCAGCCTGATGGCGCGCGATTTCGCGAATCGCCAGAGCGTAGGCCGTGTAACCGAACCCTTGCCCACCCCATTTGCGCGGCACGGTGCCCTGCACATGGCCGCGAATCCTATATTAAACACAGTACCGATCCCGCAAGTGACGGGAGGATCGCGGTCAGAGACGAGCGTCAATGACGTGGCACGGCGTCCCCGCCCGTGGGATTGGCGTGGCACGGGCGTCTCGCCCGTGGGCTTGAAGTGGCGGTGCCTCGGTGCGAAACGCCAGTCGGAGACTGGCGCTACTTTGAAGTCGGAATCTTCGCGGGGATGTGCGGCTCGAAAGTGGCGGCTCGAAAGTGGCGCCAGTCTCCGACTGGCGATTCCGCGTGACCGCGCGGTTCGCGTGATGGCTGCTGCGGATCAGTGTGGCCGCCGACGAGCGCGAGCCCGAGTCGCTCGCTGCGCATCGATGCCCAAGGGAAAACACTCGGCATGGCGTTGCTGGAAATGCCCGTCGACGAAGGGGAAATTGGGACGACTCGAAGTTGAGCGATTCGCGACTCCTTGGCTGCGGGCGCCATCGAGTGGATTAGAGTCTGCCATTCGTGCTTCATCCACTCGCTGGCGCTCGCAGCCACGGTTCCACTCGCTCGCGTGGCTGCGAGTCCAATGTGCATTGTGATTTTGCACGACCCCGCGATACTCGTCGAAACTCAGCCGGCTCGCGGAGCCGTCCCAATTTCATGACCTGCCTCATCACCAGCCACGACGGTCCTGTCACGACACTCACGCTGAACCGGCCGGAGAAACGCAACGCGCTCAACGTGGAACTACTCGAGCAACTCTGCGCCGCGCTGGCCGCCGCGGACGCCGATCCAGCGCAACGCATTCTCATTCTGCGCGGGGCGGGCAGGATGTTCTGTTCGGGCCTGGACCTCGCGGAGGCAGGCCAGCCGGAGTTCGCCCGCCGCTCGGCCGAACTCGTGCGCGACGCGTTGCACCGGCTGGCCACCATGCGGCTGGTCACCATCGCAGCCATCCACGGAGCCGCGATTGCGGGAGGCGCCGGCCTGATGAGCGCGTGCGACTTCGCCGTGGCGACACAGGACGCAAAGTTCGGCTACCCCGAGGTTCGTCGCGGGCTGGTCCCGGCGCTGATCATGACATTTCTGCGCCGGCAGTTGCACGAACACGATGCGCGCGAACTTCTTTTGCTCGGGAAGCTCTGCGATGCGAAGCACGCGCAGGCGATCGGACTGCTCAATCGCGTGGTGCCGGACGCCGCGGCGCTGGACTTGGAAGTGCGTACGATGGTGAGCTCGCTTCTGCAGGGCGGACCGCTCGCCCTCGCCGAGACAAAACGCTTGCTGAACGATCTGTGGCCGGCGCCGTTGGCAACGGATCTCGCGCGAGCTCACGAATATCATGTTACCGCGCGAAACTCGCCGGAGGCGAAGGAGGGTGTCGCCGCCTTTAACGAGAAGCGCGCGCCGAAATGGGCGGCCGGCGGAAGTGTGTGAGGAGTTCCCCGGCCGTGGCTGCGAGCGCCCGAGCGGATGAATGAGTGAGCTGACTTTCTCCCGGGAGCGCCAGGCTCCAGCCCGGCAGCGATCGCATTCGCGGACCCGCGCCGGGCAGAGCCGTCCGGGAAATGTTGAGAACCTCGATTGCGAAGAATCGCCGGTCGGAGACACGGCGCCACTCGATCGTGGCTGCGCCAGCGAGTGGATGAATCGAGTATTCCACTCGCTGCGCGCTCGCAGCCACATGCGGCCCAGCGACAATCAGTTCCAATTCTGGAATGCTGCAGCCCCATGCCCGCCTCCTCCTCCGCAGCAGGCTCGATTTCACCCTGCAAACGTTGGCATTTCCCGTGCAGGAGTTGGCTTTGGCGGGGGAAGACTTGCGCGGCGGCAGGGCAGCCTTAGCGTCGATTTCTCGATGCTGGCTGAACTCACCGATCGCGCCTGGCTCTGGATTGCCGCGGGGTTTTACCTCGCCGGATTCCTGCAGGGCACGTTCGCGCTCGTGCGCAATGGCCGGCCCTCCGGCACCGCCACCTACGCGCTCATTGCGATCGGGTACGTGATCCAACTCGGCGGACTGGGCGTGCGCGGCCGGGCCGTCGGCGGCTGCCCCCTCGGTAACAGCTTCGAAATTTTCCAGTTTACGGCCTGGTCCGCCATCACTCTGTACCTGCTGATCGGCGTGACGTTCCGGAACAGTCTGCTCGGCTATTTCACCTCGTGCCTCAGTGCCGCGCTGACGATCGTGTCGCTTTCGATTCCCGCATGGGACGCCGCGCGACGAACGCACATCTTCGGCGGCAACCCATGGATCGAGCTTCACGCCGCGCTCGCGCTGTTCAGCTACGGCGTGTTTGCGCTGCTTTCACTGACATCGGTGATGTTCCTGCTGCGGAACTACTCGCTGAAAGCGAAGAACCTCGGCGGTTGGTTTTCATTTCTCCCCTCGATTCTGGACCTCGATCACATTGGCGTCCGGCTGCTGGCGGCAGGCGTGGTGATTCTCGCGACCTCGCTCGGAGTCGGCTCCATCTACTGGGTGCAGGACACCTCCAGCGTGAATCTCGCCAAACTTCTGGTCACCATCGGGGTGTGGGCCGCTTACGCGGTGGCGTTAGGCCTGCGCCTGCGCGGTCGGCTACTGGCGAAACGCTTCGCGTGGGCCTGCCTCGGCTTGTTCATCGCCGCGTTGCTGTCACTGGGGCCGGTGGACGCCAGTCGTCATCCCGCGGGCACCGCCCACTTTCACTCGAAAGATTCCCGCCCCGGGGACGCGCCGGCCCAAGGGGCCCCGGCCCGCGTCGCGTATCCACTTTCATGAGCGCAGGTCTGTTCGTCATCGGCGCCACCCATCACCGTGTGCCACTCGCCGTGCGCGAAAAGCTCTCGCTCAGCGCGACGGCCGCCGCAGCGCTCCACGATCAACTGGCCACCCTGCCCGGGCTCAAGGAGTTCGCCGTCCTGAACACGTGCAATCGCGTGGAATTCTACGGCGTGGCGAGCAACGCGGATACAGTGGCGCAGGTGTGCGGGGCCTTTTGCGCGCGACAACAGTTTGACCCGGCGGAGTTCGACAAGATCCGGCTCAATCTACGCGGACGCGACACCGTGCAGCACCTCGTGGAAGTATCCGCCGGGCTCGATTCGCAGATGCTCGGGGAAACGGAAATTTTCGGGCAGGTGAAGGATGCCTACGCCGCGGCGCAGGCGCGCGGGTCGACCGGACCGGTGTTGAACCGTATTTTCCAAAAAGGTTTTCAGGCGGCGAAGCACGTCCGCAGCCACACCGGGATCACCGAGGGGCACGTGAGTGTCGCCAATGTAGCGGTGGATCTCGCGCTGACCATTTTCGGCAGTCTCAAACAAACGCGAATCCTGCTGTTGGGCGCGGGCGAGATCGGCGAGAAGACGGCGAAGGCCTTCCAAAGCCGCGGCGCGGCGGCGCTGACGGTGGCGAGCCGCCGGTTTGAGCGCGCGATGGAGCTGGCGCAGGCGCTCGGCGCGAGCGCGATGCCGTTCGAGCAGCGCGAAGCGCGACTGGCGGAGTTCGACGTCGTGGTCTGCGCGACGTCCGCCCCTGACCTGGTGGTTTCGCTGGCCGCCACCAAAGCCGCCATGCAGCGGCGGCCCGCGCGGCCGTTGTTTTTCATCGACCAGGCGCTGCCGCGGGATGTCGACCCGGTGACGGCAGAAATCGAAAACGTGTTCCTCTACAACCTCGACGATCTGGCCAAGATCGCCGAGGAAAACCGGGCCGCCCGCGAGGCCGAGATCACGAAGTGCCGCGCGATCGTACTGGAAAAAGCCGGGGCGCTGTGGCGGCAGGTTGCGCCTCAAGTCGAGGGCCTGGCCCAGCCCACCGCGGTCCCGCAACTGCGGGCGCAGGAACAGACCTGAGGAAATCGAACTCGGCTGGCCGCTGGGAGAGCAATGCTGCGTAGCGGCGAGCGCCAGCAGAGTAGCGCCGCGTCTCCGACCGGCGAGTTCGTGCCGGAATTCGCAATGTCTTACGATTCCGACGAAACGCCACTCGGAGACGTGGCGCTACTCGATGTGGCAATTCTTGTTTCGAGATTTGCTCAGCCGTCTTGCAGCCTCCACTCGCCGACGCTCGCAGCCACTACGGAGCAGAGCTCAAATCGAGTTGCTGACGCAGTCCATCCACTCGCTGGCGCAGCCACGGACGGGCAGGCTCACGCGAAGTACGCCACTCGCTACTCACCACCCGCTACTCACCCTTCACGACTCGCTACTCGCTACCCGCTACTCCCGACTCGCTCCTTCGTACCCGAGATGTCGCGCGACCCACTCCGCCGCGGTGCCCTGACTCGGCACACCGAGCAATTGGCGCAGCCGTGCCGCGTCTTCCTGCGTGCGCGTTTGCCGTTCCGAATTGTGCAGGCATGCCCGCAACTCCGCGGCCAGCGCACCGGGTGTCGCCGCATGTTGGATATATTCCGGATACATCGGTTTACCGAGCAGCAGATTCGCGATACCGAGATACGGCACCTTGATCAGCATCCGGCCGAGCATGTAGGTGAGCGGATTGGCGCGATACGCGATCGCACCGGGAATTCCCGCCAGCGCGCAATGCATCGACATCGTGCCGCTCGAGGTCAGGACCGCCGCGGCGGCCACCGGTTCGCCCGTCGGCCGAAGGGTCACCGGCCGGCGATGGCCGCCCACGCGTTGCCGCCGCGCCAGGTGCGCAGCCAAAAGATGTTTGAGGTCGTCGCTCGGATAAAGAACCACGGCATGGCGCTCGGCGGACGCGTCGAATCCCTCCAGCAGAACGGGAAAGATTCGCCCCACCGCCTGCTTGCGGCTCCCCGGCAGCAGGAGCACCGGACCCAGCGGATCGTAGCGGACGGGCGACGCGAAATCGGTGACGACAAAGGGATGTCCCACAAACTCGACCGGCAGCGCCGTGTCGGCGTAGTGGCCGGGTTCGAACGGGAAAATGACCGCCATCGCGTCGAGATCGCCTGCCATCGAAAACCGGCGGCCCGCTTTCCACGCCCAGATTTGAGGAGAGATGTAATACAGCGCCTTGATGGTGCCGCCACCCTTCACCGACCAACCCCGTTCCCGCAGCGCGGCCGCGAGCCGCAGGTTCAATCCCGGGTAATCCACGAAGCACACGACCTGCGGCCGAAACTCGCCGATCCAGCGCAGCGTCTCCGCGAAGAGCGCCTTGAAAAAAGAATAGTTCTTCAACACCTCCACCAATCCCACGACGGACGACCCGGTGAGATCGTGGAGAAGCTGGGCTCCGGCCGCCGCCAGCTGTGGCCCGCCCAGCGCCGCGATGGCGACTCCGGGATGTTTCGCCCGCAGCTCGCTCACCACGCGCGCGGCGTGCTCATCGCCGGAATGTTCGCCCGCCACGATTAGCAAATCGACGCGTCCGCTCGTCGGCGGTGGCAGGCGCAAAGGCAGCAGCGCTCCACTCATGTCAGCGCCAGCCCCGCCCCGCCCGAATCTGCTCCGTGATGGCGATCGCCACTTCGAGCGCGGTCTTGCCCAGCGCCGCGCCGACTTTCGGCTGCCGCGCTTTCGCCACCGTATCCACGAAGTCCGCCAGCTCCAGCGCGAGCGGCTCACCTTTCTCGAGCGGCACCGGCTCGACGGGCACGGCCGTGAGGTCCCCGGGCTTCACCGCGCCGCTCATCAGCTTCGCCGCATATTCGAGCATGCCCGACTTCCGCACGAGGTGCCCGCTCTGGTTCATGAAATCGAACGAGAAGTATCCGGTCGGCTGGAAGACGCGGATTTCCCGCACCTTCTTCAAACTCATCCGGCTGGTGCTCAGGTTGGCCACGCAGCCATTGGCGAACTCGATCCGCGCGTTCGCGATATCCTCGGTTTTCGAGAGCACCCGCACGCCGACACTGTCGATTTTCCCCACGGGGGACTGCACCAGTTGCAGCACGATGCCGATGTCGTGTATCATGAGATCAAGCACGACGCCGACCTCCGTGCCGCGCGGCGTGAACGGGGCCAGCCGCTCGGCCGTGATGAACTGCGGCGCGTTCACCTCGCGCTCGAGAAATCCCATGACGGGATTGAAGTGTTCGCTGTGGCCCACCTGCACGATGGCACCATGCGCCTGCGCGGCGGCCAGCACCTGCTCCGCCTCGGCCAGCGAGGCGCAAATGGGTTTCTCGATCAACAGGTGACAACCCTTGGCCAGCAAAGGCAGAGCCACGGCTGCATGGAGGTCCGTCGGCACCACAATCGAGACCGCGTCACATGCTTCGCCCAGTTCATCGAGCGTCGGGAAACGGCGGCACGCGTATCTGGCGCACAGCTCGGCCGCCCGCGCGTCGTTCGTCTCGTGGATGCCCACAAATTCCGCCGCGGCGAGCGAGGCGTAGATTCGCGCGTGGTGCTGCCCGAGCGAGCCCACGCCCACGACGCCCGCGCGCACGCGGAACGGCGGCGCGGTGGTGACTTCTGAGTTCTGCGTATTGGTTTCCACTGGAGGGGCCATTAGGCGGCCTTGGCCGGCGATTTCGAGTCCCGAGTTCCGCCATCGCGGACGGACGACGGCGGACGGACGACAGACGACGGATGACGGAGGACGGACGGCAAACAATCCAGAACCAAGAACTCCGAACCAATAACCTTCTACCTGCCCCGCACCTGGCGCAGCACACCATCGTGCAGGAACAACTCGCGATCGGTTTTTGCCGCGTGAGCCGGGTTGTGCGTCACCAGCACCAGGGCAATCGCGGTTTCCCGCGCGAGGCCCAACAGCAGTTCGATCACGGCGTCACCGGTGTGCTCGTCGAGATTGCCCGTGGGCTCGTCGGCGAGAATGAGCCTCGGACCATTCATGAGCGCACGCGCCACCGCCACTCGCTGGCGTTCGCCCCCGGACAACTCCGTCGGCAGGTGCGTCATGCGCTCCGCGAGTCCAACCCGGGCCAGCAGCTCTTTCGCCCGGGCGCGTTCGGCGGCTCCCGGACTGGCCATCATCCGTGACGCCATGAGCACGTTCTGAAACGCATCGAGCTCGGGGATCAGGTAGAACGACTGGAACACCATGCCCAGGTAACGCGCCCGTCGATCGGCCGTGGGCGCCGCCGCGCCCCACGAAATCGTCCCGTTGTCGGCGCCATCGAGACCGGAGAGCAGGTGCAGCAGCGTTGACTTGCCCGAACCGGATTCACCGCGAATGGAGACACTCTCACCCGCCCGCACGTCGAGGTCGGCGCCGCACAGCACCGCGATCTGCCGATCGCCGCTTTGATATTTCTTGTGCAGCCCACGCGCGGACAGCACGGCCGCTGCCGCCGCCGCGCCGTTCGTCGATCCGCCGGCCGCGAAACCTTCCAGGGGCTGGTTGTCGCCGGTGTTCATCGGGGATGGTTTCTCCGCGTGGTGGCGACATCCCGCGCGGGCAAATTCCTATTCATTGCGCAGCGCCTCCACGGGTTTGAGTTTCGCCGCGCGCCACGCCGGCAGCAGCCCTGCGATCGTCGAGATCACCACCGAGCAGACCACGATCGCCACGATGTCACGCGTTTCTGAATACGCGGGCAGCTCGCGGAACTGGTAGAACCGCGTCAGCACCTGCTCGCTCGAGGTGAGTTTCGTGAACCCGGCCACGATATTATTGCGAAAATAGAGCGCGCCAAAACCGAGCCCCAGCCCGGCGAGCGTGCCCGCGAAGCCGATCAGCAGGCCTTGAAAGCAAAAGCACGCCGCCACCTGGCCCGGTTTCCCCCCCAACGCGCCGAGCAGGCCAATCTCGCGGGTCTTCCGAACCACCGAAATCAGGAGCGAACTGGTGACGGAGAAGGCCGCGACGACGATGATGAACGTCAGCAGAAAGAAGATCATGTTCTTCTCCAGCTGCAGCACGAAGAGGAAGTCCTGGTTCAACTCCGCCCACGAACGGGCCCGCACGTCGCCGCGGAGGGTTTGGTTAATCCGCGCCGCCGCCTCGTCCGCATCCTGCCCGGGCGCCAGTTTCACGTTGATCCCGTGGACGGCGGTGCCGAGCCCGTACAAATCCTGCATCAGTCGCAGCGTCACGAGCACGACCGTGCTGTCCAGTTGCTGGTGGCCAATCTCGAAGATGCCCGCCACGCGCAGCTGCCGCGGTGCCAGCATTTCGTCACTGCTCAGCTTTTCGAGAATCAACGGCGAATACACTTCGACCGTGTCGCCCATGCGCGCACCCAGGCCCACCGCCATCTGCACACTCAGGATAATCGAGTCGTCGTCGAGTGCGTCCAGCGAGCCGAGGCTGACATACTTTGCGAGGGGGACGACGCCGTTCACTCGCAGCACGTCGACCCCCTGAATGGCGGGATACGCGGGCCGGCCCTGGTGCTGCAGCAATACGACGCCTTCGGCGAACGGCGTGGTGGCGACGACGCCGGGAACTTTTTTCAGCCGGTCCTGCAACTCCTCCGGGTGGTCGATCAGGCCGGAGGCGCGCACCTGCACATCACCCTGCGTCTCCACAATCATCTTACGAATCTGGTGGCCAAACCCGCCCATCACGCTCGTCGACAAAACCAGCAACATCACCCCGAGCGCCACGCCGAGAATGGAGATGGCGGTGAAAAACGAAAACCGCCCCGTCGGAAAGAGCTGCTTCAGGGCGAGGTAGAAATACCAGGGCATCGGGAGGCCAGTTGCGGCAGTCGGATGGCGGGTGGCGGATTCAGCCCGTATAGTGGATGAGACACAGAGGTCACAGAGGGGGAATGGAGGTCACGGAGAAAGGCAGATGTTGGTTGGTATGTCTGGTGTCCTCTGGTTCGACCTCTGTGTCCTCTGTGACTCATGCCTTGGATTGGTTTGGGTGTGAAAAATTCGGGTTGTGTCCGGCGGGGCCGGAGTCCGCCCTCCGAAATCACGCCGAAGCGCCGGGTCGCAGCTGCGGGAAAAGAATCACATCGCGGATGCTTTCGGCGCCCGTCAGCAGAATGCACAACCGGTCGATCCCCACGCCCATGCCGCCGGCCGGTGGCATGCCGTACTCGAGCGCCAGCAGGAAATCCTGATCGATATTCTGTTTCTCCTCGCCCGCCTGCCGTTCAAACATCTCGCGCTGCACGTCCGGATCATTCTGTTCCGAATACGCCGGGGCGATTTCCATCCCGCCGATGCAAAGCTCGAACACATCGATGGTCGTCGCATCATCCCGCGTCAGTTTCGCCAACGGGCACAGCTCCCGTGGCAGATGCGTGACAAACGTGGGCTGAATCAGGTTGGGCTCGATGCGCTTCGAGAACACCTCGTTCGTGACCTCGAAATCCTCCCAGCCCGGGTGCACGGTCAATCCGAGCTTCTCGGCCGCGGTGATCTTTTCCGCCTTCGAGCGCTCGAACCATTGCGGATCGCCCGTTTCGATGCGCACGAGATCCTTGTATTTCGCTTCGCGCCATTCGCCGGCAAAATTGATCATCTGCCCGCTGGCCGCATGTTTGATTTCGCTCGTGCCCAGCACATCGCGGCAGAGCGCCGTCAAGAGGTCGCGGATCAGCGCCATCATGCCGCGATAATCGCTATACGCTTCGTAGACCTCGAGCATGGTGAACTCCGGATTGTGCCGCCGCGACACCCCTTCGTTCCGAAAGATCCGGCCGATCTCGAACACGCGATCGAATCCGCCGACGAGCATCCGCTTCAGCCGCAGCTCGGTCGCGATGCGCAGGAAGAAATCAACTCCGAGTGCGTTGTGACGCGTCACGAACGGCCGCGCGGCCGCCCCCCCCGCCGGGCCCACGAGGATCGGCGTCTCGACTTCGATGAATTTGCGTTCCTCGAGGAAGCGCCGGATGTGCGATACGATCCGCGAGCGCAACAGCAGACGCGCGCGCGACTCCGGATTCACGATCACATCGAGATAACGCTGCCGGTACACCTGCTCCGGATCGCTGAGCCCGTGCCATTTTTCCGGCAATGGCCGCAGCGCCTTCGCCAGCAGAATGCAGCCGTCAATCCGCACCGTGACCTCACCGGTCTTCGTTTTGAACAACGTGCCCTGCGCCCCGATGATATCGCCCAGATCGAGTTTCTTGAATGCGACATACGCTTCCTCCCCGATCACGTCTTTCTTCACGTAGAGCTGGAGCTGACCCTGCTGGTCCAGGATCTTCACGAACTGGCTCTTGCCCATGTCGCGCATGACGACGAGCCGGCCCGCCACCGCGACCGTGACGGTGTTTTCCTGGCCGTCGACATACGCTTTCAGCGCTTCACCCGAAAAATGGGTCGTCGAAAAATTGGCCTGAAACGGGTCGAATCCGGCCGCGCGCATATCCGCGAGCTTCTGTCGCCGGACGGCATGCTGATCGTGGCTGATGTCTTGAGGAAGGTCGGTCATGGAACGGAACCGAACACCGTGGTGGGCGGCCCGCAGCGGAGCAAACGGAATCTTGGATTGTGCGCAGCAATGGCAGGGCCCGGAGCATCCCGCCCGTGGTCCGACGTGGCACGGGCGTCCCGCCCATGAATCACGTGAGGGACAGCAAACGGGACGAAGCGGCCGCACTGTAATCTACACGGCACTTCATGGGCGGGACGCCCGTGCCACTCCAAACCCATGGGCGGGACGCCCATGCCACTCCAAACCCATGGGCGAGACGCCCATGCCACTCCAAACCCACGGGCGGGACGCCCGTGCCACATCAAACCCACGGGCGGGAC
>JBBRCR010000092.1:0-20639 GCA_038204695.1 Opitutales bacterium
GAGGTGCTCGGGAAAAAGTTCTGGGACTGCTACTGGGGGAATAATTCCACCAGTAGCAGTCCCAGAACTTTTTCCCGAGCACCTCGCTGGCCGGGATGCCGGCCGCCTCCAGCGGCGCGCGGTTGGCCTCGATTAAGGTCCCGTCCGCCGTCGTCACGCCGACGAAGGCAAAGAAATTTTCCAGCACACTGCGGGTGAACTGCTGGCTTTCGCGGAGCGCGTCCTCCGCCCGCTTGCGGTCGGTGATATCGCGGAAGACGGCGACGAAGTCGGTCGCCGCGCCGCTCGCGTCGCGCAGGGCCGTGACGCTCGTTTCCACGGCGATCTCGCGGCCATCGTGCGTGTGGTGGATGCTCTCGCTGCTGCGCCATTCCCCGTGCTCGTCGAGGGCGGCCCACATCGCGCCTTCCGTCTCCGTGCGCGGCCACTGCCGGGTGAAAAGATCGCTGAGCTGGCGCCCGAGCGCGTCGCTGGCGCAGACCCGGTATTGCCGCTCGGCGGCGGCGTTCAGGTAAGTCACGCGCTGGTCGGCATCCACGGCGATGACGGAGTCGCTGACCTGCGCGAGGATCTCGCCGCGGAAGCGGTTCGATTCGGCGACCACGAGCGCCTCCACCTCGCCGTTGCGGATGGCGCGCAAGGTTTCCTCCGCCTCCTCCAGCCGCGCGCGCAGCTCCGCATTTTCCGCGTGGAGTTGTGCTTCGGGAGTGGTGTGGGGAGTCATCTGTCCAAGGCGTATTCGGGCGAAGGGAGTCATCTTTTCGTTTCGCGCAAATCCAGCCCGAGCAGGAGGCGCTCGGTCTGCGGCGCGGCCGCGAGGTCCGGCAACGGTGGAGTGAGCGGCCGCGGCGAGGGTGTCTCGCCGCGTCGAAGGCGGGAACTCAACATGTTTCCCCGCCGGAGAAGGACGCGTCCCGTCGAAGTCGTAGCGGAGGGCGAATGTCGCTCTTGTTGGTCTGCTCATTCGGAGAAAGGAGCGCCTGTCGCTAGCCGAGTTCCCGCACGGCTCTACACTACACGTAATGATGATCAGACTGGTCGTCGTAAGGCCGGCCCTTCGGGTCCTCGCCCCTGGGAAACACCCGCCGCTCGAGATCCTTGAGTTTCAGCCGCGCAGCCTTGTTTTCCTCCAGCGTGTGCAGGTCATCGAGCCGCTTGAGAAACAGCAGGTAGGTGATCTTTGCCCTTCGCGATTTGCGGCCCGATCTTTGCCGCCCCAATACCCCGCTATCTCCTACTCGGTAAACACGAAAATCGCCCCATCTGTATTTACAGGGCGGCGATAGATGCCGCGAAATATCGGGTTTTGCCGGCGTCTCGGAAACCGAGTGGCCGTAGCCCAAATGGCACAGCCCTCAGTTTGGGACCCCGGCATAATTTTCCGGACCGGCCACCTGCAGACGGCGGAGAAGGCGCAACGGAGCATTTTCGATTTAAAGCCCAAAACTCGCTTCGGCCATACCCTGGTAGCCCCTTTTCGGTAAAACCGAAAGGATGGCGCGGGATGATTTTCAAAAATCGATTTTTGAAAACATTTCGACGGTTTTGAAAACTTTGGTGATTTGCTCCACCAGCCACAGCGCATACTTGCTTACGCGGAGCCGGGGTTGTGAACAAGTTGTCAGCAACTAGCGGACAACTTTAGGTGTTTCTCCGATATTCACCCCGCGGCGGTTTCAATAGACTGACAACCCCCTAAAAGCGCATGAACCCCCCTCAAAATCTGGACGATGAGTTGTTTCTGCTGGAGCAAAAAATCGCGCAGCGCGCGGATGAGCTCTCCCGGCAGTTTGGCGTTGATCGCGGTCGCGCGCTTCAGCACTGGCGGCAGGCGGAGCGCGAAGTCTTGCAGTACGACACGCCGGAATTGATGGCGGATACGCTCCGACGATAGCACCGTGCATTCTACCGGCCATCCGCCGACCGCGGACGCCGGCTCACTTCGATCGGGAGCCTCACGCCAGCGCGCGCGACAGCCCCGCAATCAAGAGAGAACTCCAGCCTTTTTGCTTTGCCGCGAAAGGGCATGAATGGGCATGCCGCCGGTCAGTCACGCGGCGCTACTCGAGTCGAATGCCCGAACGAAGTCGGGAGGGGCGGCATGCGGGCGCTGTTTCCACCCTTTCCGGCGGACACACCGCCGGTTCCGCCCTACTCTGCTTGCAACCCGATCCAAGGCGCGTGTGCTTCTCCGCGTGGAGTACCTCGTCTGGACACTCACGCTTACGCTGATGCTGATCGGATTGATCGGCGCCGTGGTGCCCATCCTGCCCAGCACGCTGCTCATCCTCGGCGCCGCCTTAATCCACAAGTTGGCGCTGCCCGGGAGCTTCTCCTGGATGGCGTTCGGCTGGATCGCGTTCTTCTTTCTGATTTCCATCCTCGTGGATATCGGCTGCACCCTTCTCGGCACCCGGTTGTTCGGCGGGACGAAGTGGGGCATGGCGGGAGCGGGCGGAGGAGCGATGGTGGGCATGTTTTTTTCCCTGCCGGGATTGATTCTCTCCACAATTTTCGGCGCGATGGCGGCCGAAAAAATCGGCGCCAAGCGCACGAACCGGGAGGCGCTTCGCTCCGGCGCCGGCGCCGCCGTGGGCTTCGTGCTGGCCACAATTGCGCGGCTGATTTGCGCCGCGATCATGATCGGGCTGTTTCTCTTCGCCGCCCTCAGCGGTTGAACGCGCCGGCGTATCCACGCCGCTCGCACGCAAAGAGTTCCCGCCGCAGCTCTTCGGCGGAACCAAAAATCAGAAGTCGATCGCCTTCAGCGTGCCGATCTTCACCTCGAAGCGTTCGCCGAATGGTTTTACCCGCTTGAAATCCGTGCGCGTCAGGTCGAGCTCGCCCCCGACGCTGACAAACATAATCGAGACCGACGCATCTCCGCGCACCGCGCTCACCGT
Source organism: Opitutales bacterium (assembly GCA_038204695.1). Classification (GTDB taxonomy): domain Bacteria; phylum Verrucomicrobiota; class Verrucomicrobiia; order Opitutales; family Opitutaceae; genus ER46. The sequence continues at coordinate 2,904 of JBBRCR010000092.1, forward strand.
CGGCGGATGACGGGGGTCGACCTGCGAAAATTCGATCACGCCGTCACCTGATTTCACCTTGAAGATCAGCCTGGTCCGAAACGATTCACGCAGCCGCAGCGCAATCTGCTCGATGCCACCGCGTTCCTTGTTCACGCGCACCAGAACTTCGAATTTTTTCGGCGGGAAACGGTTGTTGTTTTCCACCCGCAGCGGCACGTCGAACACGAGCGCGGCGGGATCCTCCGTGCTGACCCGGGACTTTTCGAGCTCGAGCAATTCGCCGAGCGAATAACGGTACGTCGACTCACCCCGTTCAATCCGCTTGCCCGCCCGCTCGCCCTGCCGGCGATACTTGTCGCGATCGGCAGAGGATGGTGGTTTCCCGTCGACCGACACGGGCACCCACTGCTCGGCATACGGTTTCGATGGATCATAGCGGACAACCGTCGCGGTTTTAACCCGGCCCTTTTCGTCCCGAATGAGTCGCGACTCGGTGTAAGCCCAGCGAGTCATATCGGCTGCCGTCTTCTCCAGCGCCTGGGTGAGCAGTGTAATCTCGTCGGCCGTGGCCGCGCGCGCCGAGGCCGGGCGAACCATCGGCGTGGCGCTGCCGACCGCCGCGGCAGAAGCGGCGAGGATGACGAGGCCGAAGCCGGGACGAATGGTACGAGCAGTCATGGGATGCGGGCGCCACCGTAAAGAGAGTTCGGCGCCGGATGGCGAGTGTTTGCAGACGACGGATGCGGTCGTGGCTGCGCGCGCGGATACGATAGTGGCTGCAAGCGCCCGCGAGTGGATGGTTTCGCGGCTACAAAACCATCCACTCGCGGGCGCTCGCAGCGACGGGCGAATCCCAAGACGCCAGTCGGAGACCTGGCGCTACCGCCAGGACACTGCGTGCACACCTAATCGTTGCGCGTAATCCGTGACGGATGCGGCGTCACCCGTTTGAAATCAGTCCACGTAAACTCGGCTCGTTCGCCGAACTTCGAAACGGTCACCTTCGCCGTGCCGGTCGGGGCGGAATTCTCGGGATCCGGCGCGCCGTTATCGTCGAACGTCAGATCGAGGACGCCGTCCGTAATCTTTGCGATGCCGAGCAGCACCTTCATCGGTTCGCGGAGATCAGCGGCAAGATGCTCGAGCGCCCGCGTCTCCTTGTTCACCGTTACGGTGACGCGAACTTTGTCGGTCTGAAACAGCCAGTTCTTTTCCCGTCGAAGCGGCACCTCGTACCGCACGGTCTCACGGGTTTCCGAAAGTACCTTCGCGTTTTGAAACTCGAAGTATTCACCGATCGGCGAATCGAAACGGCGCCGGTTCTTCTTGAACTTCTTTTGGGCCCAAGCCTCGTACTGCTGCCGGGTCGGCGGCCGGCCGTTGATGGCGAGCAGCGTCCAACGCGCATCTCCCGCCTTGGAAGGATCGTACCGCTCCAACCGCTCCCGCGCCTGGGCGCCATCGTATTCAACCGCGCGTTGCGTGAATGCCCAGTGCTCGCGTTCGCCCAGCCAGCTGTTCACCGCATCCTCCAGCAGTGACTGTTCAGCTTTGGTCGGCGCCGCCCAAACGGGCACACCGACAAGGAGCATGAGCGCGGCAAGCCATGGTAACATCCTTGTTCGGACACCCGCCAGCCAGCCCGGTTCGCAGAACTTCGGAAGCCCGTCCGCCGCAGCATCGTCACCATACCCGCCAGCACTTATCGACGTAACGCCGGCCATCGACGCCGCTCAATTGGATCGCTGACCGGAACCCATTGCGAGCGATGACTTCATGCACCCGTGATTCGGCCGGAATTTTCTCCGGATCCCGCCCGCCGGCAAATGCCTCGTGGAGAACGCGGCCCGTTATCCCCGCCGGCGGTTCCAATCCCATCAGCGTCAACACCGTGGGAGTGATATCCACATTCCCAGCCGGGACCGTGATGACGCTCTGCTGCCTGAAGTGGCGGCCCCACAGCAGCAACGGCGTGCGGAGCACCCAGGGACTCATTCCGCCGTGACCGCTCTCGTTGCCCGTCACCGGCCCCGTGGCGCGATTCGCCGTTTGCAGGCCGACATGGCCGAAGGCGTTCTTTTCCGAGCGCCAAGGCAACGTGAGCAAAATATCCGCCCGGCCTTGAACCGGGGCGAGATGAATGAGCTGGAGGGAGAACGTTCCCGGCAACCAGCCTTCAACCGGCGGCGCAGAAGCTTGATTGCTCATCGCCGGCCCACCCGATGCCGCCGCCGCGTCTACGAAAATTCCGTCCGCCCAAGCCTGTCCCTGGAAGAACTCCACGATGGCGCGGATCTTTTTCGCATCCCGGTTCTCGACAAAAAACTGCACGGACTGGCTGTCTGACGTTACGATCACATCACGAGAAACCGGGCTCTGCTTCAGCCCCGCCTTGATCAGTGCATCAGTGACATTGATCCCTTGTTCGTGCGTGCTGAAGCCGTGGTCGGCGGTCACGATGATGGCCGTGTCGCGGAGAAGAGCGGTCGCTTCGAGGGTGGCGAGGGTTTTCGCAATGCTCTGATCGGCGCGGCGAATCGCCGCCAGTGTGGCGGGCGAACCGACGCCCGCCTTGTGCTGGGTGTGATCGGGTTCGGTGAGCCAGTCGATCACCACGGTGGGTTTGAGCTCCGTGAGCACGAATTCCCGGAGTACCCGCTCCGTCCATTCAAGGCTGTCCGCATCGGCGCCGGCGGGCTTCAGGCCAAATCGCGCCCTGAGGGTGGCGTCCATTGAATCCGGATACGCCGTGCGCCGGCCCTCGTCAAAGGCACCGTTGATGACGAGGCCGCAACCGGCCTTCACCTGCGGATTGAGCAGGATGGCCTGACCGGTGGAGCCGCTGCTCACGGCGGCAAATGACAACCCTGCCGTCGTCAGCACTTCGCCAAGGGTGACGGGCGCGACGATCCGGCCACCCCGGATTTCCGCGAGTGGCCAAAGATTTTCGGCCAAACCCGTGTTGAACGGCTGACCTCCATTCAGCCTGCGATCGTAAAGCGTATTGGAGGTGATGCCGGTCTGCTGCGGGTGCGTGCCGGTCACGAGCACGGCTGAATTTACCCGCGTCACGGTCGGAAACGCGGAGTGCGCATTGAGATATTCGACGCCCTCGCGACGCAAACGGTCGAGGGTTGGCGTTGTTTCAGCGGTGATCAAATCCGGCCGCAAACCATCCACGACCAACAGGAGAACGAGCCGCGGGCGCGAGGCTGCGGCTCCGGTTTCCGGTGCGGCTGCTTTGGGTTGCGCGCGGGCGACGGCCAACCCGGCAATCGCCATCGCGACGAACGCTGCGGTGGGACAGGCGCACCAAATTCGAGGGGCAAACGAAAGAGGCATGGTGAGAATATTCAGCGACGCCGACCGCTTGGCCAGACCTCGTTAGCCGGGAAATTTCACACCGCGGCACGCCGCAACCAAAGGAAACGTTTGGATTAGACACAGAGGTCACGGAGGGAGGATGAAGACATGGGAGACGGGGAAGAGAATAAGACGCGGAAGATTCCGAAGTCTTCCGAGTCTCGCGTTCTTCCATGTCTCGCGTTCTTCATCGGGTGCGCTCTGTGACCCAAGGATTGGGCGCTCAATATCGTCGCAAACGTGGACGAACCGTATCGATATTAGCATACCCTGGGCGCGCGTTTTCGCCCGTAGCGCCCGTCCCCGACTGGCGTAACGCCGGTCAAAGACCGGCGCCACTCCCGGCGGCTGCCCCCGCGGGTGGGATGTTATCATAGGCGCACTGAATTTTCCGGGTTAATGGCTGCGAGCGCCAGCGAGTGGACTTCTCGCAGCCACGGACCGGTTCCCGCTTCATTTCGGTGCGTCGCCGCGCCCGCCATTGTGCTGGACAGAAAGAAAACATGGCCGGGACGCGCCAGGACACCCCAGCCGCTTCCACTCGCTGGCGCTCGCAGCCACTATTTCGATGCCGGCCGTCAGTGAAGGCTGGATACAGTCGCCGGAGCGGGCTCCGGATCGCGCAGATAGGCGCCGCTCGCGCGCAGCTCGGCGCGCAACTGCGCGACATCGATTTGAGTTGGCGGGATCCCCTGCCGCACGGCCATCCGGGCGGCCCGGCCGGCGGCCTCGCCCATCGCCATGCACGTTGCCATGACGCGGATTGCGCCCATGGCCTCGTGCGTGGTCGAAATGCAGCGCCCCGCCACCAGCAGGTTCTCGACCTTAACCGGCAGCAGCGAGCGGTACGGGATGTCGTAACAATCGCCGCACCAGATCAGCGTGCAGCCCTCGTCCCCCGGCCGGTGAATGTCGATCGGATAGCTCGCCACCGCGATCGCATCATCGAAGTGCCGACAGCCGAGGACATCGTCCTGCGTCATTGTGTAGTGACCAACAATTCGCCGCGTTTCGCGGATCCCGAGAAACGGCGCCGTCTTGGTGAAGAAACAGTTTTCGAAGCCCGGCACGTAGCCTTTCAGATACGCCTGGATGTCGTCGATCTGCCGGCGCGCCTCGATCTCGCCGAAGGTGAGGCTGCGCACATCAGTGGCGTCGATGCCGGCGACGCGGGTCATGTTGATCCAGACTTCGCCCGGCCGCAGACCGGTGATGATGATCGTGCGCTCGTTCGGGATCTGAAGCCCGCGCTCCTGCCGGGCCTTGGCGATGAGCTCGCGCAGCCCCACGACAATGAACTGGTTGTTCTGCCCGAAGTACTCCGCCGGGATGAAATCGGTGAGGTATGTCCGCGGCTGATTGGCTATGCTCAGCCGCAGCTTTTCCGTATCCACGCCCCCAAGACAGAACATCAGCGTGGGCGGCTGGAGACCGCCCTTCTCGTTGCCTTTTTCGCAAGGCACGCCGGCCCGGAACGCGACGTCGCCGTCGCCCGTGCAGTCGACCACGACCCGGCCCAGGATGGCTTCGCGGCCGCTTTTGCTCTCCGTGATGATCCCGCGAATCGTGTTGCCGTCCATGACCACGCCGGTGCACATCACGTGAAAGGTGACGTCGACCTTCGCCTCGGTGAGCATCTGCAAGGCGACGGTCTTCACCGCCTCCGGCTCGACCAGCGTGATGCCCATGTGCAGCGGACACCAGCGATGCTCGCTGGCGCCGTTCACCGCGCGCAGCCGTTCGATGAATTTCTGCGGCAGCCCCTTGATGATCTGGTTTTTCTTTTGTCCCAGAAAACCAAGTACGGGCAGCCCGATGGTCATGTTCCCGCCGACAAAGCTCCGGCTTTCGATCAGCCCGACCCTGACCCCGTCCTCCGCGGCGGCGAGCGCGGTGGTCAGGCCGGATGGGCCGCCGCCAACGACGAGTACGTCGTATTCGGCGCGGACCGGCACGGTCCGGGCGGGTTCATGAATAACGCGGGCAGCGCTGGGTGGAATGGAGTGATTCACTTTGCGAGGGAGAAAATTTCGAGCGCCGGTGCCTCGGCCGAAGGGAACGGCACACCCATGAACTTCGCGAGCGTCGGTGCGATGCTTCGGATGTCAACCGAGCCCAGGTCGCGGCCGGCGGCGATGCCCTCGCCCGCGATGAAGAAGGTCGAGGCAACCTCCGGCAGCGTCGGCGCATGACCGTGCGTGCCGCGCGCGCTGACGATGCTGACGATCGATGGCTGCAACGTGGCGCTGACCATGAAGCCGGCGCGCATCGTGACCCAGAACTGCGCCGCCGGATCGCCACCGAGCTGGCGGATGGCGTTCGCGTCGAGAATGGCCGCGATCCCGTTCTCCGGGTCCGCGGCCAGCCGATCGAGGAGCGACTTCACCCGCTCGCGGGCCGCCGCGTCGGCCGGATTCTTCATCATGATCGCGGCGGAGCCACCGGCGTGCCAGGGGCGCGCCACCCAGTCGGACACACCGGACTTTTCCACGGTGGTTTCCTTCGCTTTCAGCGTGATCAGCCCCTCCTTCACGAAAATCGCGTCGAGCCACAGCACCTTGCTCACCGGCGCAAACCCGTGGTCAGAAACGATGCAGACCGCCGCCCGCGGATCCTCGGCGCGGATGGCATCGCGCATCCCGCCCACCATCCGGTCGATTTCCTCCAGCGCCTTGAACACCGGCGGCGTGAACGGCCCATGGCGGTGCTGCAGGTTGTCCGACGCGGCGAGGTGCACCGTGACGAAGCGCGCATGTTTCTGCCGAATCAACTCCACCACGTAACGCGTGCGCGCCCAGTCGCGTTTCACGGCATCGCTTACCTCGGTGAGATACGGCCCCGCCTTCTTTTCGAGCTGCGCCATCAACCCGGGCGTCGATGCGCCCCGCGTGATTCGCACATCCTCGGGCGTGCGCGTGAGCGCGTATTCCGGGATGTTCCAGCGAATGGAGGTCGCGCCGACCGTAACCGGCCAGCTGATACTGCCGGTGACGTAGCCGCCCTGCGTGGCGGCATCCCAGAGCGTCGGGGCGCGCAGATCCTCGGCGTAGTAATACCAGACGTCGAGGTCCTTGACCGAGTGGCCAAAGGGATGATTCGCCACGATGCCGTGGCGCGCCGGCGCCACGCCCGTGATGATGGCCGTGTGGCTGGGATACGTGGCGGTCGGGAGCACGCCGCGCACGCCCGTGGCAAAGGCGCCGCCGCGGGCGAGACCAGTGAGGTGCGGGAGCTTCAGCCCGTGCTTCCCGGCCTCGAGCACGTAATCGGGGCGCATGCCGTCGATCGATACCAGCAGCAAGGCGCGTCCGCGGTTGCCTTCCTCGGCAGCAAGGCCCGCGGCCAGCAGGCAGAAAAGCAGAAATGTTTTCATGAGGAAGCGGCGGGACGTTCGCGACGGGTCATCGTCCACAGCAGCACCGCCGCGAGCGGATGCAAGATGGCCATCGCGGCAAACACGCGCGCCGGGCCGAAACTCGTCATCATCTCGCCGACATACGTGTTGAACACGACTGCGCCCGCCGCGCCGCAACCGCCCGCGATGCCGAGCACGCTCGCGACGTTCCGCACCGGAAAGGTCTCCGCGATCACCACGCTCAGGCTGAACAGCCAGCTCAGGCACGCCGCGGCCACGAGGCTGAAGATGGCCAGCGTCGCCGCGGGATGCGGCAGATGGGGCGTGAGCACGCACAGCGGCGCGAACACGGCCATGGCCGTGAGCATCCGCTTGCGCGCCCGCAACGGCTCCATGCCGCGCCGCACCATCCGGTCCGACCACGCCGCGCTCGCGATGCCGCCAAGGTCGGCCGCGAGAAATGGAATCCAGCCGACGGCCCCGACCTGCTTCAGCGTGAGCCCGGAATTCTCCTGCAGATAACCCGGCAGCCAGAACAAACAGAAATACCATACTGGATCGCTGATGAACCGGATCAGCAGGATGCCCCAGAGCGTCCGCGTGCGCCAAAGTTGACCCCAGGTGAAGGCGACCCCTTCCCCGGCGTCGCCGCTCGTCGCCGCGGCCTGCGCGAGGATTTGCGGCGGCGGGTCCCGGTAGACCACCGCCCACGCGATCGCGATTCCAAGGCCGAGTGCGCCGGGCACGAGGAACGCCGCGTGCCAGTTGAACGTAAGCGCGAGCCACGCGACGAGCGGCGGGGCAATCACGGCACCAAACGTACCGCCGGAGACCGACACACTGTTCGCCGTCGCTCGCAGCGAACCGGGGAACCACGTGCTCACGACGCGCAGTTGGGCCGGAAACGCCGTTGGCTCGGCCAAACCGAGGAGTCCGCGAAATACCGCAAACGGCACCAGGGCGCGCGTAAGCCCCGCGCCGATACACGCCGCCGACCACGTGAGAATGCCCGTGAGCATCACGATGCGCGGGCCAAAGCGGTCCACCAGCCAGCCCGCAACAGGATACATGCTCGCGTACCCGACCGTGAAAACGTTCACGAGCAGCGCGTAGCCGCGGTCATCAAAGCCGAACTCGGCTTTCAGCGTCGGCTTCAGAATCGAGAGGATCTGCCGGTCGATGTAGTTGAGCACGATCGCACCGAAGAGCAGCGCCAGGATTAGCCACCGGCGGCGGAGGTCGGCAGCAGCCAGGGGCGGACCGGCGGGCCGCCCACTTTCTCCGGAAGCCGCTGAACGGCGGTCGGAGCGCTCCCGTCCAACCTTGGAATCAGGCTTCACTTGAACGCCATCGAATACGTGAAGTTCACCTGCCGCCCAAGCGCCAGGTTGAGGTCCGGCCCGATGTAGAACTTGTCGAACAGATTGTTGCCATTGATCCGCAGCGTGTGGGAGAGCCGCTGACGGCGCCAGCCGTAGCTCAGGAACGCGCTGTAAATCTGTTTCGGCGCAGCCTCTTCGTAACGCCGCGTCGCCGTCGGATTGGCGCGCACGAAACCACCCGCGTAGCGAAACGCCGCGCCCGCGCTGAACCCTTTCAGCGCGCCGGCGAATTTGTAGCGCGCGGCCACCGACGCGGTGGTCCGCGGCACGTTGATCTTGCGGGTGCCGCGCAGGGCGGCGTTCGACGAGGAAACGACCCGCGCATCCACGTAGCTTGCGCCGATCATCAACGTGAGCGCATCGAAGGCCTTGAAGGTGGTGTCGCCATCCACGCCGCGCGCGCGCTCCTTGCCCGACCCGAGGAACTCGCCCTGGCCGTTGCCCAGGATGAAATCGGGATTCGTCTGCCCGATGTTCATTTTCTCGATTTCGAAGCCGGAAACGGTGAACCCGACGCGTCCGCCCGCGGCGAGTGATTTCAGGCCGAACTCGAGCCCTCGGCCTTTCTCGTTGGGAATCGTAGTGCCCGCGTTGCGATCAATCGTGGGATTGGTGTTGAACGACGTGCTGGTGTTCGCGAACGCGACGAGCGCATCGCGGCGGAGCTTCACGTTGGTCCCCGCGCTGTAGGTCCAATTATCGGCGCTGCCATAAGTATAACGGTCAACGGTGGCGCTCTGATCCTCGGCAAACCTGGCTTTGTCGTAGCGGATGTTTCCCATGATAATCAGGCGGCCGTCGTTGGACGAAACGCGATCGCTGACCGAGCCGCCGCGCGAGGTGATTTTCTCCATGTTCTTCGAGGCGCGGCGCGTGAGCCGCGTGTAATCGATGATCGGCGACCAGTCGGGGTTGAACGGATCGTGGTAGCGGTAGAAGTCCGGCAGCAGCGCTTCCTCGGAAGTTGGCAGACGCAGCTGCACGTCCTGCGTTTCCTCCTCGGAATAGTCGGCAGTGAACAGGAGCGCGTGTTGGAGCGCGCCGGTTTCGAACCGCCCAAGCAGGTCCGTCTGAATCGCCACCGGACTGTCGATGTCCTGCAGCCGCTTGTTCGGCACGACGCCGGCCATGCGGTTCGTCTCCGCGGAGACGTTGGAGTTGGTGCGGTAGGTCAGGTCGAAACCCTTCCACTGGCCCTGGTACCCGACGCGCTGTTTCCAATTCGAACTGTAGGCATGCTCGACGAGGATGTTGAGGCCGTCGTAATCGCGCTCGTAACGCTCACCGGGCCCAAACCGGCTGTAGCGCAGGCGCGCGAGCCGCCAGTCGATGCCCTGCACGACGCCGCCCGTCCAGTTGAGCGGATTCGCACCGGAAGGACGCGTGCCGAGCACGAGCGACGGAATCGTCGCGGCGCGGGCGCCGACGAGCCGGACCATTTCATAGGTCGCCATGATGCTCGTGCCCGCCCAGGGCTTGAAGAGCAGCGTGCCGAAATAATCGCCCTGCCGCGCGTAGGTATGGCGCACCTCGCCCTTGCGGTAATAATTGTCGGCGCTCACGAGGTAGAAAAGTTTGTCGTTCACGAGTGGTCCCGACGCGTTGAGATTGCTTCGGAAATAATCGTACGAGCCGCCGCTCAACGTGAGGCTGTAGGTCGGTCGCGTGCTCGGCCGCTTCGAAACATAATTCACCAATCCGCCCGGCGACGCTTCGCCGTAGAGCGTGGAAATCGGGCCCTTAATCACTTCGACCTGCGCGGTCGTGCCGATCTGCGGCGGCGGCGTGCGACGAAAACCGTCGCGGGCCACGGTCTGCGGAAAGCCGCGCAGCGAGCTGCCGCCCAGCGTCCCGCCAATCGCCGCATCAGCTTGATCGGCGACGCCGCTGTAGGCGGGGAAGAACGACATCTGCTCCGTGAGGCCGATCAGTTGGAAGTCCTCCAGGAATTCCTGCGTGATCACCTGCACCTGATACGGCAGCTCGATAATTGGCGCCGCGGTGCGCGTGCCGGACATCGCCGTTGATGCGAACCACGCGTCGCGCTCGCGCGTGGAGCTGACCTGGAATTCCGGGATGGTGACAACTTCATCGGACGCGGCCGGCGGAGGCTCGGCGGCGATTATGACGGAAACGCCCGCAGCGATGGCGAGGAGGCTACGAAGGAGCGTGCGAGGGGTTTGCATGGCTGCGGCCAAGGAGTGGATTCCCGGTTCTCGCGGGCAAGTCACCAGCTGCGAAAGCGAACGGTTTTGTTCGCGTTAGCGAACGGGTCACCTTCTTTAAATTCGCATGCGAGCCCGGCGCAACCGGGAGCCGCTCTCCTCGGATTCGCACGGGAGAGCTGCGCAAACGTTTCGGTGATCAATAGCTGTAACTCAGACCGAGCCGGTAGTTGCGGTCGCGCGTGATATCCAGGGCCGTCTCGTTCGTGCTCGGGTAAACGCTGCGATCGTCCAGCACATTTTCGACCCGGAGCCGGGCGGTCCAATGCCGTTTGAACGAGTAGCCCAGCAGCAAGGTATGCAGGTCGCCGCCCGGGATAATCCAGTAGGAGCGGCTGCTCAGCGCACTCTTCCCCCACTCGTTGTATTGCCACATCGCCGAGAGCCCCTTGAGCGCGCCTTGCATGAATTCATAGCGCACGGCGCCAGTGAACGTGTGAAACGCGATCTTTTGCGCGTATTTGCCGGTCTCGAGGCGCGGGTCGACCTTCGAATACGCGAGAATCACCTCCCAGCCGCGCGCGGGCGTGAAGTTGATGTCGGTTTCCCAGCCCTTCGTCGTGCGCGTGCCGATGGGCGTCTGGTAGAATGTCGAGGGCACGCCGGTGATCCGCCCGGTCTCATCGTTTTCGGTCACGAGCACGTTCGTCTCAGTCGTTTTGAAAATAGAAAGCGTGGTGACCAGCCGGCTCTGCAGCAGGTCGAGCTTCGCGCCAAACTCGTCATTCTTCGCAATACGATTGGGATACTTCTGGCCGAAAGTCGCCAGCCGCCGATCGATCGTGGTGACGGGGATGAAGGTCTCGTTGGTATTGATGAACACTGAAGCTTCGCCGCGTTCGCCCTTGTATACCTTGGCCAGCGCGGAGAGCGAATTCGTATCCACGCGGTCGTCGTTCTTGGTCGTCCCGACAACGGCGCCGTTCTGCAGCGTCAGCGTCTTGCTGTCCTGTTGGTCGTGGCGATAACCGCCCACGAGGAAGATCCGGTCGTGCCAGAACGAGAGCCGTTCGATCGCGCCGTAACTGTCATCGTTGATCTTGTTGAGGGTTTCGCGGCCAATCGTGCGCGCGTCGGACAACTGGACCATCTGATCGACCGTCGGCACGACGACCGGGTGCGGCCACTCGACGACGACAACCCGGCCGTCGATGGTGGGGAAACCCAGCGAGCGCAGCGTGGCGGTGTTGCGGATGTCGTAGTTGGAGGCGCTGGTGCGGTTCTCGCGGTAACCCGTCGTGCCATAGGCGAGCAACTGGTTGCGGACCGGACCGACATTGAAATTAAAATTGAAATCCGCCGACCCGAGCTGGCCCGTGGTGTGGAACGGATTGTAGTCATAGCGGACCGCGGCGCGCCCCATGGTGCCGACCTGGCCGACCGCGGCGGCGAACGGAACGGCACGAAAGTCCGTGCCGATGAGCTTGTCGCTCTTGTCGAACAGCATGTCGAACGCATCAACGCCCCGGATACGGCTCGCGCCCTCGCCCTTCTGATCGAAGTCACGGCCGAGCAGCCGCATGTCGACGCGCACCGGACCCAGCGTGAAGGCCTTGCTGACGCCCGCCTCGTAGATGTCCGCGTCCGTGAACTGCAAGTTCGTCAGCATGTGGTTATAGGCCACCTCGTAAAGGGGAGCCCCGCCCGTGGACGGGCGCGACGGGAAGCTGAAGCCGGGATCGGTCGGCAGCGCCGGCACGCCGAGCGTCGACTTGCGCAGGTGATCGCGCATCAGCGCGGCCCAACCCCACACATACCAGCCATTCGACGAGCGCCACGACACGCTCGGGTTGAGCGCGCGCAGCCCGTTGCCCTTCTGCGGCCGATCGTGGACGACGCCGTCGGTGTCGGCGTAAACGCCCACCAGCCGGTAGCCGAAATGGTGCGCCGCATCGAAGTAGTTCGAGGTGTCCAGTTCGGCGCGATAGCTCTGATACGAGCCGGCCATCGCGGTGATTCGCGTTTTCGGCTGCGGCAGCGGACGCTTGCTGACGATGTTGACGATGCCGCCCGGATTGTGCGCGCCATAGAGTACCCCCGATGGGCCCTTCACAATTTCGATTCGCTCGCTCAGCGCGTAATCGAAACCGCCGCTGGCCTCGGAGCCGTTGGACATGAGGTAGTCGGCCACGCCGTCGCGCTGCGCGCCGACCAGCGTGTAGCCCCGCATGGAGATTTCGTTCGTGCCTTGCGGCGGAGCGCTCTGCTGGATGCCGCTAACCAGGCTCAACGTATCGCGGAGCTCAATCGCGACCGTATCCGCGATGAGCTTCTCATTGATGACGACGACGGATGCCGGCAGCTCGGTGATTGGGACGGCGACGCGCGAGGCACTCATCGACGAGGTGGTGACGTAGCCGCGATTCGCGGCGGCGGAGACCTCGAACGCGGAGAGCCTGACGACTTCTTCCTTGTCCGCCGGACGGGGCGGGAGCGATGGCGCGGCTTGGGCTGCAAGACGCGCTGCGACAGCGGCGAGGACACCGAGAGACGTGCATGCGCGCACGAGGACACCAGGCTTCATGGGCTGAACGGGGTTGGGGTTTGAGGGCGTGGGAAACGACTGCATCCACTACGCGGATGCGCGCGCCCCGCACACAACACCGCAATCGATTGCCCGCACCACTTTGGTTCGCCCTGGCGAACAGCCGGCTACCCGTGCGTTCAAGCACCTGTCCTCACGGAGCGTCAGGAGGTGGGGCCCTACCTTTTCAGCAACTCCGCGATTTCGGAGGCGAGCGACTTGGCGAGATGCGCGAGTTCCTCGCGATCGCGGACGGCCCAATCGTTGCAAGGCAGCGCGATGCCCAGGGCGCGACTCCACGGCCGCTCGCCCGCGCCAATGGGCGCCGCAACGGAGCAGAGGCTGACGTCACGCTCACGGATATTCCAGGCGACGCCGTTCACGCGAGCAGCGCGGAGTTCCGCGAAAAACTTCTGCGGGTCGCGGTTGGTGTAGGGCGACTCGGATGCATCAGTGGGCTTCGGCGCGTAATCGGGCCACGCGCTCTCGTCGAACTGCGCGACGAGCACTTTGCCGCAGGCAGAGTTGTAAGCGGGGCCGTTGTCCCCGAGCAGAAACGTGTCGGCGTTCGGCCCGCTCGCGCAGAGCGCGTAAGTCGATCGACGGCACAGCGCGGTGATGACAATACTCGCCTTCAATTTGCGGGCTTGAGCACGCAGCAGCGGCTTCACGGCCGAGTTTGGGCCAAACTCCGTGGAAACCAGATGGAGGAAGCGAAAGATTTCGGGGCTGACGGAGTAACGCCGCGTCACCGGGTTTTGGTCGACGAATCCGAGCGTGCACAACGCCGCGAGCAGATCGTGCGCGGTCGATTTCGAGAGGTGGAGCGCCTTTGCCAGTTGCGTGATCCCGAGCGAGCGGTGCGCCTTCAGCAGGACGACCAGCGCCTCAATTCCGCGAAACATCGAACTATGATGACGCCCCGTCGCCGGCGCGTCTTTCGGCGCGGCGCGCGGCGGCGAGCCTGCACCGGAAGGAGCGAGATCGCGGCTCATGTTGGGCAGGGGATGCGCGTGCCGCGAACGGCTAGCGCGGAAAATTCACAGCTACTATGATAACATCCCCCACGCTGGGGCAGTCGCCGGGAGTGGCGCCGGTCTTTGACCGGCGTTCGCCAGTCGGAGACTGGCGCTACGGGCGAAAACGCGCGCACAGGGTGTGAAATTTCCCGACTAGCGCTCACGTTTAAACGACTCGGCGGAAATCGCGACGAGGATGATCGCGCCTTTTAGGATTTTTTGGGTGTAGGGGGAGACGCTCATCAGATTGAGCCCGTTGTTGAGCACGCCCAGCGTGAGCGCGCCGATCAACGTGCCGAGGATGGAGCCGCGGCCACCGGCGATGCTCGTGCCGCCGAGCACGACCGCGGCGATGGCATCGAGCTCGAACCCGATCCCGGCGTTGGGCTGGCCTGACATCAAACGCGACGCGAGCACGACGCCGGCGACCGCCGCCGTGAATCCGCTCAATGAATACGCCAGCACCTTGTAGCGCTTCACCGGCAGCCCGGAGAGGTGCGCCGCCTCCTCGTTGCCGCCCAGCACGTAAAACGCACGGCCGGCGACGAACCGCGTGAGAAAAACATGCGCGGCCACCAGCACGACCAGCATGATGAGGGTCGGGACTTGCAGGCCGAACCATGCCCCGCGCCCGAGCCCCGAGAAAGATGCCGGCAGGTTCGCGAGCGGATAACCTCCCGTGTAGAGCAGCGCGATGCCACGGGGAATTTCCATCATGGCGAGCGTCACGATGATCGCCGGCATCCGACCATAGGCAATCAGCGCGCCGTTGACTGCGCCACAGGCCACGCCCGTCACCAAGGCGAGCGCGATCGCCAGCGGCACCGGAATACCCGCGAGCATCGCACCCGCGCCAAACGTCATCGCCAGCGTCATCACCGCACCCACGGAGAGATCGATGCCGCCGGTGATGATCACGAGCGTCATTCCCGTTGCGATGATGGCGTTGGTCGACACCTGGCGACCGATGTTGCTGAGGTTTTCCCAGGTGAGAAACCGATCCGAGACACAGGCCATCGCGAGGCCGAGACCGAGCAGACCCCCGAACGAGAAAACAATGGCATGCTCCGCCAACCATGCCCGCCACCGCACGGCGCGCGCGGGGGTCGTCGTCACCAGGCGAAGCCGGCGGCGTTTTCCGGCGTCAGGAGTTTCACGTCGATCGGAATCTGCTTCGGCACGTTCGCGCCCCATTTTTTTGCCAACGCGATCCCCAGCGCAATCCGGACCTGGTCGCGGGGAAACTGGGCGACGGTCGCCTTGAACGCGCCACCCTTCCCAATCGCGCTCACCACTTCCGCCAGTCCGTCGACGCTGACCAGCGCGATCTTTTTGCCTGACCCATCGATCGCGGCGAGCGCTCCGAGGGCGCCGCCATCGTTCACGCTGAAGAGGCCCGCCAGATCCGGATGCGACTGTATCATGTTCTCGGTGACGGACAGCGCGATGCTGCGCTCCTGCTTGCCGTTCTGCGTGTCGACGAGCTTCAACCCGGGATATTTCGCGATGCCATCCTTGAAGCCCCGCACGCGCTCGAGGATCGGCACCACGGGAATGCCGTCGAGAATGGCCACGTTGCCACGGCCGTTGAGCACTTTACCGAGGTATTCGCCGGCCAGGACGCCCGCGTCGTAATTTTTCGAGCCAACGAAGGAATCGACGGGCCCCCTGGCCTGCGCATCCACCGCGACGACGACAACGCCGGCTTTCTTCGCGGCGTGCACCGCACCTTCGACCCCGACGGAATCCGTCGGGTTCAGCAGCAGAATGTCGATGCGCTTCTGGATGAGATCCTCGATGTCGTTAATCTGTTTGGTCACGTCGTGCCGCGCATCCGTGACGAAAAGCTCTGCGCCAATCGAGCGGCCCGCTTCGTCGAAGGCCTGTTTCATCACCGCGAAATACGGATTGTCGAGTTCCTGGAACGACATCGCGATCCTGAGCCCGTGCGTGGCCGGTGCGCCGCTCGTTTTCGCAGGGGTCCCGGGCTTGGAGCAACTGGCGAGCAGGAACGAAAAGATGCCGCCGATAACGACAAGGAAGCGGAGGAGCATGGAAGTCAGATTTTGCCGGAGGATAATTCGGCCGGCGCCGAGTTGAAAGATGACAGATTTAGCCGGGCAACCGTTCCGCGATTTCCGCGGCGAGTGATCGGACTTGGGCGGCGAGCTCGTCATGGTCGCGCATGACCCATTCGTTGCAAGGCAGCGCAATTCCAACCGCACGGCTCCAGGGATGCTGACCAAACAGCGGTTCATGGCGGAGTGGCAGGCCGCGCGCTTGAACGGCGTCCGCCTGGTGCGTGCCGTGATGGCGCGAGGACGGGCGCGGGCACAGCGCCGCCGCCGTATCGCGAGCAGCGTCGGAACGCCAGGCTCTCATCGCGAGGTCACCGCGTCGACGTCAGCCCGCGTGGCCGGAACAAACGGCTTCGCCGGCACGCCGGTCCAGCGATGCAGCGTGAGATCGGCGGTTTGCTTGCCGCGCGGGCCCGAATTCACGGCGAGATAAAACAGGCCGCCGCCGATCGGCTGGAGGCCGACATCGGCTTTCTGGTTCCAGCCACGGAGGCCAGTGGCGGCATCGAGGAGCCCGTCGTTGGCGAGGGCGAGCAGCGAGCCCTGTTTAGTGCCGTGGCCACCGGGACCGGGCACGCCGGCGAGAACGCCGAGCGTGGGCGCGGTGCGCGCGTCGACGGCGAACATAAGATAATTCGGAAACGCCGGCTTCGTGCCTTTATAGACGCCGAGGAACCAGCGTTGCTGGGCCTCGTCGTAGGCGAGGTTCTGCACGCCGTAGGTCGTGTTGCCGGTGCGGACGAAATATTTGCCCCGGACGGTGGCGGGGCCGCTTCGGTGCGGGGCCGTTTCGCTGAGCCGGCGCTCGTAGCGGGCCCAGTCGGCGATGTCGTATTGCAGCAGGACCTGGTGATCGTTGTCGGTCCGCGAGGTGTTGCCGTAGACGCCATAGGCGACGGTCAGGAGCCGCGGACCGTCGGTACGGCCGAACTCCGGGCCGAAACTCACGCCGTCGATGCCCGAGCAGCCGTAGCGGTGATCAGGTGTATTCGCGACATCGCCATCGAACACGCCATCGCCGTTCAGATCAGCGGCGTAATCCTCGACCACTTCGGGCAGATAGACCGTGCGGAAAATTTCGGACTTGGCGGTGTCAAGGCCAACTCGATCGAGCCGGCTCACATCGATCGCCGCGATATAAAACGCCTTGTCCTTTTTGTATTCGAGCGAGCCGTACACGCGGCCATCGCGCGGGTTGAAGTCGAGGTCGCCCAGGTGGCCGGCCCAGCCGACGAGCGTCCCGACGAGTTTTCCGCTGAAATCGTATTTCGCGAGCAGCGTGGTAAACGAGTAATAGATATAGCCACCCCGCACATCCACCGCGATCCCTTGCACATGGCTGGTGGGCCAGGTGCCGCCGTTCTGCTCGAGCGGCGGGGCCGGGCGCGACGCCGCAGGTTGAGCTGCGGCCGCGCCGGCAGCAGCAAACAGCACGAGAATTGCGAGATGTGTTTTCACCAGAGATTTGTGACGCGTTTTCGCCAGAAGATCCGCAGCGGGAAAGATTACATCGTGTGCCCGCGTTTTCCCCGCAGCGCCAGCGTCAGACGCGGGGATACTGGAGGACTGGCGCCACTCCCGGCGGCGGCGTCAGCGGGTGCGAGGGTGTCACCGCAGCGATGAGATTTCGCACCGCTGGCGCCGTAACCAAAGGAAACTTTTGGAGTAGACACAGAGGTCACAGAGGGGGAGGACGAAGACATGGGAGACGGGGAAGACGGGGAAGAGAATAAGACGCGGAAGATTCCGAAGTCTTCCGAGTCTCGCGTTCTTCCATGTCTCGCGTTCTTCATCGGGGGCGCTCTGTG
>JBBRCR010000093.1:0-20587 GCA_038204695.1 Opitutales bacterium
TGGAAGACATGGAAGACGGGGAAGACACGGAGGAGAAGATTGGGGAGAGGAAGGAAAGAGGGAAGTTGGTGAGAGGCGGTAGACTGCGATGACGGCAAATTTGCTAGGTCTTCCCCGTCTTCCCATCTTCCACGTCTTCCCCGTCTTCCCCATCTTCCAAGTCTTCCAAGTCTTCCCCGTCTTCCCCCTCTTCCACGTCTTCGAAATGTTGCATTCAGCGGCGGGGTCGCTAGCGGTTTTCGTTTCACCTGAATGAAGCCAGCACGCATCGTTATCACGGGGATTGGATTGACTGCTCCCAACGGCAATTCACTCGCGGAATTCCGCGGAAACCTCCTCAGCGGCGTTGCCGGAATCGAGCGGATCGAGGTGCGCTACATGGGCTCCCAACTGGCGGGGGTTTGCCACTACGACGCGCTGCGTCATCAGAAGAAAAAGGAAGTCCGGGTCGGCACCCGGGCGGGCAGCATTTCGATTTACTGCGCCCGCGAGGCGCTGGCGGACAGCGGCGTCAACTTCGAGGCGATGCCGAAGGATCGCATCGGCATTTACATCGGGTGCACCGAGCACGGCAATGTCGAGACCGAGAACGAGATTCATGGGATATCGAAATTTGGATACGACACCAAGTTCTGGTCCCACTATCACAATCCGCGGACCGTCGCCAACAACCCCGCCGGCGAAGCCTCGCTCAACCTGGGCATCACGGGGCCCGCGTACACGATCGGCGCCGCATGTGCCGCCGGAAATCTCGGGCTGATTCACGCCACGCAGATGCTGCGGCTCGGCGAGGTGGACTTCGCGATCTGCGGCGGGGTCAGTGAAAGCATCCACACGTTTGGGATCTTCGCCGGCTTCAAGTCGCAGAATGCGCTCGCCACGCATGAGGACCCGCACAAGGCGTCGCGACCGTTCGACAAGGCGCGCAATGGCATCGTGATTTCCGAGGGCGGCTGCCTTTACACGCTGGAGCGGCTGGAGGATGCGCAGGCACGCGGGGCGAAGATTTACGCCGAGATCGCCGGCTATCACGTCAACAGCGATGCGAGTGATTACGTTTTGCCGAACCCGCAACGGCAGGGCGAATGCATCCGGGCGGCGATTTCACGGGCCGGCTTGCGGCCGGGCGACATCCATATTGTCAATACGCATGCGACCGCCACGCCACTGGGCGACATCCAGGAGTGCGAGGCGATTCGGAGCGTTTTTGGCGAAGGCTGCCCGGACACGCACATCAACAACACGAAGAGCTACATTGGCCATGCCATGGGTGCGGCCGGTGCGCTCGAACTGGCGGGCAACCTGCCGTCGTTCGATGATCTGACGGTCCATCCGAGTATTAATGTTGACGATCTCGACCCCCAATGCGCACTGCCCGGACTGGTTCTCAATCACCCGCGCAAAGTTGCGAAAGTGGATACCATCCTTAATAACTCCTTTGGCATGCTCGGAATAAATTCCACGTTGATTGTTAAGCGGTTTATCCCCTAATTCCGCGCGAAGTGCCTATGACCAAAGACGAATGCAAGAAGGTGGTGCTCGATATCATCGCGGACATCGCGCCCGATGAGGATTTGAGCAACGTCAAGCCTGACGTCCGCCTCCGGGACCAGCTCCAGCTGGATAGCATGGACTTCCTGGATATCGTCATGGAGCTGCGCAAGCGGCACAGCATCGAGGTGCCGGAAGCGGATTACATGCAGCTCGCCTCGCTCGACAGCTCGGCGGAATACCTGACGCCAAAGTTCAACGCGTTGGCGGCGAAGCAGTGATTGCGGCGCGCGCGGGTTTTTCTCCCACCCATCGGTAACGCGGGTGGCATGCCCCCCCCGACCGGGAGAGCCGCATGAACACCCGTTCGCACTACGACGTTGCCATCATTGGCGCCGGTATGTCGGGCCTCGCGGCGGGCATTCGGCTCGCGCATTTCGGCAAGTGCGTGTGCATCTTCGAGCGGCATAATGCGCCGGGCGGGCTCAACAGCTTTTACAGCATCGGTGGCCGGAAGTTCGATGTGGGTCTGCACGCGATGACGAACTTCGTCCCGCCGGGTGTCAAAGGGACGCCGCTGACGAAACTGCTGCGCCAACTCCGGATCGATCGCGACGAGTTTGCGCTGTGCGAGCAGAAGCGATCGCGCATCGCGTTTGGTCCCCGGGGCGAAAGATCGCTTCAGTTCACCAATGATTTCGCCGTGCTCCAGGCGGACATCGCGGCGCAATTTCCCACGCAGATCGACGGATTTCGCCGGCTCCTCGGTGTCGTCGCGAAGTACGACGACGTATCGCTCACGACTCGACCCGAGAGGGCGCGGGCGGTCGTCGCGCAACACCTCTCGGATCCATTGCTGACGGACATGCTGTTTTGTCCGCTGATGTATTATGGCAGCGCGACGGAGCGTGACATGGAGTTCGGCCAGTTCGTGATCATGTTCAAAGCGCTTTATTTGGAAGGCTTCGCCCGGCCGTATGAAGGCGTGCGCACGGTCATTCGCGTACTGTTGGAAAAATATCGGGCGGCCGGCGGCGAGCGGCGAATGAAGTGCGGCGTCCAGCGCATCATCGGACGCGAAGGCCGGGCGACCGCGCTGATTCTGGATGACGGCACCGAAGTCACGGCCGACCACGTGCTGTCCTCGATTGGCGCCCCGGAGACGGAGCGGCTGCTGCAGCGTGAGGTTCCGCCGTCGGCCATTCGCAAATCGGCGGTAACGGGGGCCGAATTCGGACCAGCCGGCCTGCGCCCCGCCGAACTCCGACGACCGGGATTCGGAGCCACGGAAATCCGGCCATCTGAAAGCTCAAATCTGAAATCGGAGATTCCCCGGGGCCGTCTTTCCTTCGTCGAATCCATCCGTGTGCTCAAGGAGCAGCCGGCTGCGTTCGGCTGGGGCGACGACACGATTGTGTTCTTCAACGATTCCGAGCGCTTCGAATATGCGCGGCCAGATGCACCGGTCGATCCGCGGAGCGGCGTCATCTGCATTCCGAACAATTTCGATTTCGGAGCGGGTCGCACGCTCGCGGAGGGCATGGTGCGCGTGACCTGCCTCGCGAATTACGACCAGTGGGCGCATCTGCCGGAAGAAACGTATCAGGCCGAAAAGCGGCGGTGGTTTGCGGAAATTCAATGCAGGGCCCACCGGTTCCTGCCGCCGCTGGCGGACCCGGGTGCAATCGAACGCGCGACGGTGACGACCGACATGTTCACTCCGCGCACGATCACGAAATACACCGGGCATCTCGGTGGAGCGATTTACGGCGCCCCGACCAAGCACCGCCAGGGGCGAACCTCACTGTCGAATCTCTATCTGTGCGGCACTGACCAGGGTTTCCTCGGCATCGTCGGCGCCATGCTCAGCGGAATCTCCATGGCGAACTACCACATCCTGCAGAAAGGGTAGTGGGGAGGGCGTTGCAATGGACTCGAAAACCGCTCGGTGAGGCGTCGGGCTGCCAGCCCAGCGTGAGGAATCTCGAATCATTGCGCTGTAGTGGCTACGCGGGCCAGCGAGTGGATGTCTGTCCGGTGGTGATGAAAGACAATTACGATTTCCGTTTCGAGCCGCCGGTCAGAGACACGGCGCTACCCAATCCAATACTCGAGCCTGTTCGCCGATCGCGTGGCTGCGAGCTGCGATGACTCTGGGCGGATACGAGTTTATTGAACCGAAACGTTCCGGGGAGCTCCGGGCTTGGCGCCGCGCCAGCCGGCGCGCCACTGCGTCATGAGCTGTTTCACGAGTGCGGCGTTTTCCGGTCGGTTTGCGAGGTTCGTGTTTTCCTGCGGATCCTTCTCGTGATCGTACAGCTCAATCGCGTTCACCTTTTCGTGGTCGCGACGATCCACCCAGGCGGTGAAACGGTACCGGTCGGTCCGCATGGAGTAGCCCATCAGCGACTGTCCCGAGCTGCTTCGTGGGTACTGGCTGAAGGCGGCCGGCTTCCATGTCCGTTTCGGATCTTCGAGCACGGGTTTGAAGCTGGTGCCTTCGAGGTGTGACGGCAGCGGGAGTCCGGCCAGTTCGCACAAGGTCGGGTAGATGTCGACGAACTCGACCAGCGCGTTTGTGCGGACGCCGGTCTGCTTCATACCGGGCGCGGCGAGGAGGAGCGGCGCGTTGGTGTCGTTCTCGGAATTGCTGTGTTTGCACCACGCATCGTGCTCACCGAGCTTCCAGCCATGGTCGCCCCAAAGGACCACGATGGTTTTTTCCTTCAGACCGAGCCGCTGGAGTTCGTCGAGCACCTTGCCGACCTGCGCATCCATGTAACTGATCGCCGCGTAATAGCCGTGCTTCAACTGCCGCGCCAGGGGATCGGGAATGGATTCCGTTGGAATGCCGTGATACGAGCGCAGCTCGCCACCGGGTTGAATCGCATACTCGGGCGCGTCCTTTGGCCGGAACTTGTTGGGCGCGAGCGCGATTTTCGCGGGATCATACAGATCCCAGTATTTCTTGGGCGAGACGAACGGCAGGTGTGGTTTGACGAAACCCACCGCGAGGAAGAATGGCTCGGAGCGCTTGCTGATGTCGCGCAGCGTGGATACCGCAAGCTCGGCCACCTGGCCGTCGGCGTAGGTGTTGTCGGGGACATCAGCGGATTCGAACGCCGGTCCGCGCGGGCCTCTCGCCGCTTTTTTCGCGGCTTTCTTGCCTGTGGCCGCCGGCGCCGGTTCCTCCACGCGCTGGGTCAGGGCGATGTTTTCGGGGCGGGCGTAGGCGGCGGCGCGCGGACTCTGCCACGGAACGGACCATGTCGCCGGATCGTCGAAGCCGCCGTGATAGATTTTGCCCATGCCCTGGACAAAGTAGCCGTTGTTTTTGAAGTGTTGTCCAAGTGTCACCACGTTCGGAAGGGCAGTCCGGAAATGGGTTTCCAGATCCCACACTTTTGTCGTGTCGGGCCGGGTGCCGGTCATAAGGCTGGAGCGCGTGGGCGAGCAAACCGCCTGCTGGCAGTACGCGCGATTGAACACGACGCCCGCCTTCGCGATTCGATCCAGATTGGGACTCTTTATATAATCAAAGCCGTAAGCGCTGAATTCAGGGCGCAAATCATCGACGGCGAAAAAGAGGACGTTGGGTCGATCGGCCGCATGGGCCACTGCCATGGCCAGGAGGCCGGCGAAAATGAGCCGGGATGTTTTCATAATAGGGTTCAGTTCAAACTGCGTTCGAGGGAAAGGTTTCGGGCAAAGGTAGTGGCTGCGAGCGCCAGCGAGTGGATGGGGGAAGATGTACAAGATTGGGAAGACTTGGAAGACGGAGAAGACCCAATCCACTCGCTGGCGCGCGCAGCCACATTGGCGGCTACTTTTTCTTCTTTTCCTTTTTTGCGACATTCTTGGCGTGGCGGCCGGACGGGTCGCCATCGTCCTGAATGCCACCGGCGGGATTCAACTGGGCGAGCGCCGCCTCCAGCCGTTTACGGGCGGCAATCGCGCTGGGATTTTTCGCCTCGGCCGCGACGAGTTTCTCCGCGAAGGGCGCGTCACTCATGTCGAAGAGTTCACCCGATTGATTCATTTTCCAGCCGGCTTCGCGGACCCACCACATGCGCGCGAGCTGATTGAACGCCCAGGCGCGGGGCTGGCCGTTTCCTCCACGCAGCTGATACGCGAAGCTGTGGCCGTCGATGATGGTCTTCTCGGGTAGTTTGGCTCCCGCGAGCTCGGCAAACGTCGGGAAGAAGTCGCTCGCGTCGATCAGATTCCGCGAAACGGTGCCGGCCGGGATGGTGCCGCGCCAGCTTGCGATCATCGGCACGAGTCCGCCGCCTTCGAGCATGGAACCTTTCTCGCCGGACAGCCGCCGGCCTCCAATGGTGGCACGGTCCGATTGCCCCCCGGACGTGCCGTTGTCGCCGAGGAACACCACGAGGGTCTTTTCGCGCAGTCTCAGGCGGTCCAACTCAGCCATCAGTTTGCCAACCAGCTTGTCCATATAGACGACGTTGTCGGTATAGTGATCCTTGCTCTTGGGCGCGCTGTCCGGCGTTGGCAGGATCTCACCATGCACATGCGACAGCGAGTAGTAGATATAGAAGGGCCGCTCGCGTTGGCGGGTCATGAAATCAACGACGTGCCGGTGCATCAAATCGGGCAGGTACTCCTTGTCGCGCAAGGGCCGTTCCTCGCCGTTGACGAGATAAGTTTTACCGCGGTCCTGCGTGTTCCAATAGGTGCCGCTGCCTTTGAACTTCAGGTAGTCGTCGAAGCCGAACTCCACCGGCCCGAGCGGAAGCTGGCCCCATTTTCCGACCATCGACGTAATATATCCGGCGGCCTTCAGGACCTTGGGCATCATCGTCTCAGCTGCCGGCGTAAACCGGCCGGTGGCGTCCTGGTTGGTCGCGCCCGTCCGAAACGGATAACGCCCCGTCATGATCAGCGCGCGCGATGGTCCGCACAACGGCACCGTGTACGCGTTCGTGTAGCGGACGCCTTCGCGGGCCAGTTTATCAAGGTTTGGCGTTTTGTAGTTGTCCGCTCCATAGCAGCCGGCCTCACCGGTGCCGTAATCATCCGCGAGGATGAAGATGATGTTTGGTCGGCTGGGCGGAGTGGCTGCCGACAGAGAAAGCGCTGTCGCCGCAGCGAGCAGCAACAGAGATGGAAATTTTATCATAACGGGGAAACGGTTCACCTGGGAGTGCCTCCGAGCAGCCATCCGGCCGTTGCGGGCAAGAAGCAGCGCGGCCATCGAACAAGCATGCCGACGCCAGCCAGTCAACCGGTCGCCGGCCGGACAACGGAAAAACGTACGAGCGAATTCGGACTGACGATTCAGAACTTCACCCGCAGCGAGACATTATACTCCACCGGCACCACGTAGCTGTAGCGATAGAGATTCTCCCCGGTCGTGAGAGTGGTGAACCCCGTCTTCCGAAGTGTGCCGTTCTCGAGATCCGCGAGGTTCTTCACCTCGGCGCGAATGGTCACGTTTTGCCTCCAGATTTTCTGCGTGCGCGTGACGTAAGCGTGCATCAAGTGCGTGGCGCCTCCGACCAACTTCTGTCCGTTGTTGATGCCAAGGAGGTAATCGTCGCGCCAGCTGCCGTTCACGCCCATGCTCGCACCGCGGAGCAGCGGCCACCGGTCACGCGGAAACCGATACTGTGCCGCCCAGCTTGCCGACCACGGCGACGCGCGAGCTCCCGTGGGTTTCGTGTCGAGGTCGAGCGTATCCAACAGATTCCTCGCTTCATTGAGCAACGCAGCGCTCTCATTGCCGCGGGCGACCGCCGCCTCGAAATACGCGCGGAAGGAAGACAAATCCGGCTGTCCCGTCACCTGCGTCCGCGCCAGGGTGAAACGCAGAAAGAGGTCCTCGATCGGTTTGACGATGAGAGTGACATCACCGCCTCGGGAGTTTTCGGTCGAACGATAGTAACGCGATGCACTGGCGGTGCCTTCTTCGGCGTATCGGTAGCCCGGATCGCCCGGGCGGATATTGTTCGGATTCATCAGATCCTCGATTTCGGTCGTGTTGAAATCGATCCCGGTGACGCCGCTCCAGCTCAGCGCGACGTTCTGGCGGTCGGTATCGAAGACTTCGAAGGTCACACTGGCGCGGTCCTGCCAGAAGCTGCCTTTGATCCCGGCTTGCTTCGACACGCCGGTGATCGGGCCAAAGCGCTCGCGCTCGAAGGTGCGGAGTCCCTGAAAACGAAACGACTCCGAGTAGTTCGCGTAGAAGTTGAGTCCTTCGGTCAGGCGAAAGGTGAATCCGCCCGAATAGCACGTGTTTTCCAGGTGCAGTTCCTTGTTCTCCACGTATTCGCCCGGGAGCGCGTCCTGACGTTTGGGCGGCGGCACTTCTTCATTATAGGGGCCGAAGGTGCGCACACCAAAGTATTCATAAGTCCGATTCCAATCGTGCCGCACGCCAATCATCGTCAGCAGCCGGCCGCCGAAGTAGCGGCCGCTCGTCGAGAACGACGTCGCATAGGCCTGGCGCCACTCCGTGCCATCCGTGGCGCTGGTGCCCGAGGGAAATGACGCCACCTTCAGGATGTGCACGTCATTGGTGACGGGCAGGCTGTCCGGCTTCATCGCATCGAAAAGGGCGCGCGAATAAAAGCGCGGATCATCCAGATACAGCCGCAGTCTCAAGCGGTCGGCGTTCGCACTGAGCGTTGTCGCGGTGCCGTTCTCCACTCGCTTCACGTTGTAGTAATTGAAGCGGTAGTTTTTCACAAAGTCCTCGCGGTAGTCCGCGCCGGCGACGAGCAGTTGCTGCATCCACTTCCACTTGTCGAAAAGATACACGGCGGTGCCGCGAAACGCGTCGACCTCGTTCCCGAAATTCTTCTGGTCGAGGTCCGACTCGACATACGGGCGGCCGTTGACGTCGACGCTGATCGTGCTGCTGAAGATGCTGTCGGTGCGAATGGCCTTTTGCTCCTGATGATTGTAGGCGAACTCGAGGCCGACGGGCCCGATGCGTTGTTCGATTGTGGCCGTATAGTTGTGAAACGGCCGCGCTTGCCGGTCGAACGAGCCGCGAATGTTGTAGTGCTTGGGATATCCCTCGAACCGTTTGGTCCCGACGGCTACGCCCGCCGCGTTGCGCATCGTAACATCGAAGTAACTGCCTTCGAGCAGCGAGGGCGAGCCGCCGTCGGGTCCATTCGAGCGATCGGCGCTCGGCAGCAGGGCGCGTTGGATAAACTCGCCGTCGGAGGTGTAATAGAGACGGTCGGTCGTAAACGAGCGGGAGCGTCCCGAGCGCTCGCGAATGGCCACCCCCGCGTAACCACGCCGGTTCTCAAAATCACCCCGCTCATACTCGAGACGCACGAGCGTGTTGTGCCACGGTCGCCACGTGGTCGTGAGCGTCTGGCCTTCGAGCCCGAAAGTGGAGGCGTCCTGAAACGTGCGCTCCTGCCGTTTCACCGCGTTGAAACGAAACGCGAGGCTGTCGCGGAGCTTGCGGTTATAATCGAGTTGGAACCGATAGGCGCCGTAGTGGTTGTAGTACGCGAAGACCTCGCCGAAATTTTTCATCTGCGCGCGCTTCGTGAACACCGACGCCTGCCCGCCCGGCTCGACATCGCCGAAGATCAGCGAATTGGAGCCCTTGCCGAAGTCGATCCGCTCGACGTTGTAGGTGTCGGAGGGGACGTACCAGCGGAAGTAGTTGCGCGTGGCGGTTGACCCACTGAGTCCGCGAAAGGCGATGGCGCCGCTTTGGCTGTCATTTTCGAGCGTGGTCGGTGCGAAGGCGTTGGCCACGAAGTTGGCGACCTCGTCCGTGGTGAACAATCCGAGATCCTCCATGAAATCGGCGGTGATCGCGTCAATGTTGATCGGCACGTCCTTCAGCGCCTGTTTCGTGCGCGTCGCCGAGAGCGTGTCGTTCGCGGACCAGCCCGTTTCGCGTTCGGTGGCGATGATGAACGGTGACAGCGTCACGGTTTCATCGGCTGTCGCGGGCGTGGCCGGCTTGGGCGCGAGTTGCGCCAGCGCGGTGGTCGCGAGAGAGAGTGGGAGGAGAAGCAGTGTCGCCGTCGTTCGAGTCAAACAGCGCGGTCGGAGAAGATGGAAATTCACAGGGGCGGATAACGGAGTTGGTGTCGTTCAGGATTGCTCGAGGCGAACGTATGGACATGCCGCAATGGCCGGCGTCACAAGTCTGATTGGTGGTGCGCGAGGTGACGCGCCTCGTGCTGCGTCGGTTGCACACGGATTCATCATCATGAATTCCGCTGAGCGGGGCACCGCGTTGGGCGGGTCGGGGGGCGCAAATCCGGGCGTCGCCCAGGCGAGGTACGCGTGGTCCTCCATGCTCGGGCCGACATTCAGACGAAAGCCCGGTGGCCGGAAAAAATCGGCGGGACGCCGACGCCACGCCGGGCATGGCTGCACGCCGAATCGAAGCGGCATGCAAGGTCGGAGCTGCTTGAAAGTGGCACGGGCGTCCCGCCCGTGGGTTGGGAGTGGCATGGGCGTCGCGCCCAAGTTTCCAACGCTTACATCGGTCACATACGAAGGCACGCAGGCTCGCTGCGCTGGGTGTCGCACTGTGCGCTTGGCGCAGGACAACGTGCGGCTCAACCTCCGCACTTCATGTGTGCGCCCCTGAATTTGATGGAGGAAGGCTTACGCTGGTTTGGTCCGTCGGACACCGTGACGCTGGCCGAACTCCGGCAGACGGGAGCGCGCGCTTTGTTTTCCGCGCTGCACGAGATCCCCTATGGCGAGGCGTGGCCGATGGACGCGATCATCGGGCGGCGGGACCGCATCGCCGCCGCCGGCTTGGCCTGGCGCGTGGTCGAGTCGGTGCCGGTTCACGAATCCATCAAAACGCGGACGGGCGAATATGCGCGGCACATCGAGAACTATCGCGTGACCCTGGCGCGGCTGGGCGCGGCCGGCATTCGCGTGGTGATTTATAACTTCATGCCGGTGATGGACTGGGTGCGCACGGACCTGCATTACCGGCAGCCGGACGGGACGGAAGCGCTGCGTTATGAGCCGGAGAAGTTCGCGGCCTTTGACTTGTTCGCGTTGCGGCGACCGGGAGCGGAGGCGGACTTCACGGCCGCGCAGCGCGCCGCCGCGAGACAATTCTGGGACTCGCAGGACGCGACGGCGCGGGACGCGTTCATTCGCCAGACGCTCGACTTGTTTCCCGGAGTCCGGCTCGGACTGACGCTCGATGATTTCCGCGCCATGCTGGCGCGTTACGGTTCAATCGACGCAGCAAAGCTGAAACAGAATCTGCAGTTGTTTCTGAGTGAGATCATCCCCGCGGCTGAGGCGGCGGGTGTTCAACTGGCAATTCACCCCGACGACCCACCGTTTTCCGTGCTTGGGCTCCCGCGGATCGTTTCGACGGCGGCGGATCTGCGGGACGTGATTGCGATGGGGGCATCGCCGGCAAACGGGATTTGTTTCTGCAGCGGTTCGCTCGGCGTCCGCGCGGACAACGATCTGGCCGGCATCGTCGGCGAATTCAGCCCACGGATACATGTCGCCCACCTGCGCAGTGTGCAGCGGGCGAACGACGGTACGTTTTTCGAAGCAGGGCATCTGGAGGGCAGTGCGGACATGCCAGGTGTCGTGCGGGCGCTGCTCGACGAGCAGGCGCGGCGCCGGCAGAGCGGGGCCGACGGGTGGCAGATAACCTTCCGGCCGGATCACGGACTCACGATGCTGGATGATTTCACGCGTCCGCCGCCGGCGTGTCCGGGTTATCCGCTGATTGGACGGTTGCGCGCGCTGGCGGAGTTGCGTGGATTGCAGTTGGGAATCTCGCGGACGCTGGGTGGTTGAGGAGTTGCGTGGCGTTGACCCGCGGCGGCGCGCGGGTGCATCGTCCGCTGCGCATGAACACCCCATATTCCCTGCTCTCGTTTACGTTCAGCCTGGTGCTCGCCAGCACGGCGCTCGCCGCATCACGCGATCCCGCGCCGGTGCGCAACGTCACGGATCCCGGCGTCGTGGTCACGCGGCAAAACATCACCCCGGCGGGCGTGCAAAGCGTGTTCGACGGGCGGGTCTATGGCGTGGCATTTGGCGCAAACCCGGCGGAAGTGTGGGCGCTCGAAGCGCGACGACTCGTCCGGCTCGACTGGCGCGCGAATCGCGTCGTCAGCTCGACGGCCATCGGCGGCAAACCCGGATTGCAGGCGATTGCGGTGGATCCCTCCGGCCGCGCATTTGTCACCGCGGCAAACAGCAGTGAGTCGCGGCTGGCGACGGTGGATGACAATGCTCTGCGCGTGGTGGCGAAAGGCATCGGCGCGTACACCACGGGCACGGTTGCACTCTCGCGTGACAAGAATGCCGCGGGCCAGCGGCTCGCGATCATTCCGATCATTGCGCAAAACAAGGCCACGATCGTCGACGTCGAATCCGGCAATGTGCTCGGCTCCGTCGACACCGGCATTGCCCCCGTCGGTGCGGCGCTCAATGCGGCCGGTACGCTGGCCTACGTCAGCAATTGGGCCGGCCGCGTGGCGAAGCCGGGCGACGCCACGGCGCCGACCGGTTTGGCGGCCGACGCCGATCGCGTTGTCATCGATGACCGCGGCGTCGCCTCCACCGGAACCGTGACGAAGATCGACGTCGCCGCGCGGAAGGCGCTCACCCAGATTACCGTTGAACTTCATCCCACTGCGCTCGTTTGGGACGAGCCGCGCCACCGACTGTATGTGGCGAATGGCAACAGCGATTCGGTGTCGGTGATCGACACGCGTAATGACCGCGTGGTCCGTACGCTGGCGCTGCGGCCGTTTGGCGCGGCCGCGCGGGGCGCTGCTCCGACGGCGCTCGCGCTCACGACTGACGGCGCGCGGCTGTACGTCGCCTGCGGCGGCATCAACGCGATCGCGGTGGTGCGGACCGCGGATGGTGTAATTGATGGGCTGATACCCACCGGCTGGTACCCGAACGGCCTCGCGCTCAGCCCGGACAATCAACTGCTGGCCGTGTCGACGCTGCTGGGCGTGGGCTCGGGCTGGCGCGACGAGCCGGCAAAACGCTTTGTCCATGCTTATCGCGGCACGGTCAACGTGCTGCCGGTGCCGGATGCCGCCCAGCTGGCGGGTTACAGCACGGCGGTGGCGGAAAACAACCGACTCCCACTGGCGGCCAGCGCGTCCGCCGCCGTGGCCGCGGCCAGAGGAGCGAAACCCGTGGCGATTCCCCGCCGCGCCGGCGAGCCGTCGTTAATCGAGCACGTCGTTTATGTCGTGAAGGAGAACCGCACGTACGATCAGGTGTTTGGCGACATCAAGAAGGGAAATGGCGATCCCGCGCTCGTGATGTTCGGGGAGGACGTGACGCCCAATCAGCACCGGCTGGCCGAGGAGTTCGTGCTGCTTGACAACTTTTACGCGTCGGGTGGCAACAGTGGCGACGGGCACCAGTGGATCACGCAGTC
Organism: Opitutales bacterium; assembly: GCA_038204695.1. Lineage (GTDB taxonomy): Bacteria > Verrucomicrobiota > Verrucomicrobiia > Opitutales > Opitutaceae > ER46. The sequence continues at coordinate 12,896 of JBBRCR010000093.1, forward strand.
GAACGAGACGCCTTATGCGATGTGGCCGGGTTGGGACGGACGCAGTTATCCCTTCGACGGGACGGATCCGGTTGCGTATTCGTCGGGCGGATTCCTTTGGGATTACGCGCTGCGCGCGAAGAAGACGGTCCAGGTATTCGGCGAGTTCGCGCCGCGGGTGAGTGGCGGCAAAGGGCAGCCGAATCGAGTGGCGCTGCTGGCGAGCTGGCGGGCCGGCGATGATTTTGCGACGAACTGGAAGACGACTTCGCCGATTCAACCTCTCGACGCGCTGCTGGTGCGCAATTTTCCGGGATACTCGACGGAAATCCCGGATGTGGTGCGGGCGCGGCTGTTCCTCGCCGAGGTCAAAAAGTGGGAGACGGCGGGCAGGATGCCCAATCTCGTTTTTCTGCAGCTCCCGAGCAATCACACCCGCGGCACCGCGCCGGGCGCGCACACGCCCAAGTCGATGGTGGCGGACAACGATCTCGCGGTGGGCCAAATCGTCGAGGCGCTGACGCGCACTCCCTTCTGGCGCAAGATGGCGATCTTCATTGTTGAGGATGACGCGCAGAATGGCGTCGATCATGTGGACGGCCATCGGACGGTGGCGCTCGCAATCAGCCCGTATGTGCGGCGTGGACACATCGATTCGACGTTCTACGCGCATACCAGCATCAACAAGACGGTGGAGCTGATCCTGGGGCTGCCGACCATGTCGCTGTTTGATCTCATCGCGAACGACATGCGGGCGAGTTTCCACGACGAGCCGAATTTTGCGGCCTACACGTCGGTGGAACCGAAGCAGTCACTCGATGAAATCAATCCACGGGCCAACGTGCTCAAGGGTGAGGCGCGCAAAGGGGCGCTGGCCTCGGCGCAAATGCGCTTCGACACCCCGGACGCCGCGCCCACGGACAAGTTGAACAAGATTCTCTGGCACGATGTCCGCGGGTGGAACGTGGCGTACCCCGGCGTGAAGCGCGGCGCGTTTGCGCCGCTGTCGATCGACATCGACGACGATGATCGGTGAGCGGGGATAAGCGCCGCGACACAGCGCTGATCGATCGCGCCGATCCTCGTGGCTGCGAGCGCCCGCGAGTGGACGTCTGTCCATTGGTGATGAAGGACATCACGATTCCCGTTTCGAGCCGCCGGTCAGAGACACGGCGCTACTCGATCCCGCCCCCGAGCTTGTTCGCCGATCCTCGTGGCTGCGAGCGCCAGCGAGTGGAGCGCGTTCTTTGCACGCGGTTCGAAACGCGGCGTGCCCCGCGGCCATCCACTCGCTGGCGCGGTCTCGCAGCCACGAAAAAAGGCGCAGCTGAGGTGCGCCCCTTGCGAATGAACGAGGAGTCGAGGCTTCCAAGCGCCGTCCCGACCCACTGCCTCAGCCCAGCAGCACCTGCCACTGGTTTTCGCGGGCGGAGCGGGCGGCCTTGAGCGCGCCCATGGCGACGTACCGTTTGTAGTCCTGGCCGGCGGTTTTCACCTTGGGATTTTCGTATCCGTCGTCGGTCAGCCTCTTCTGCAGCACCGTATCGATTCCCTTCAGCTGGGAGCCGCCGCCGGTGACGATGATGTTCTGGAGCAGCGTCACCACTGAGTCCGACGAAGCCCGGGTGATCAGCGTTGTGAGGGCCGGATAAAGTTTGTCGATCAGGGTGTTGCACGCGCGTGCAATCGTGTCGCCCAACTCGATCGTGTGCGCCTTGCCCGCCATGATGACTTTGACCTCGAGCGGTTTTCGCGAGGGCCCGACATAACCGTGGGCTTCCTTCAGTTCGCGCACCTTGTGTCGCGAGAGTCCGTTATTTGGATACACGCGGTTCAGTTCGTCGTGCAGGAGTTCGTCGATGGCGTCACCGGCGAACGGAATGCTGATCTGATCGTCGCGGGTGGGAAAATAACCCTGCACAAGGCAGACGTCGCTCGTGCCGCCGCCGATGTCGATGAACAACGAGTTCACGACCGGATCCAGATAGTTGGGCTGGCCGACGCGCGAATCGTCGCGATAGCCGAGCGCCGCCAGGAAGGGTTCGGGAATCAGCAGGACGCGATCAAACACCCCAAACGAGCTGCGCCGGATGTCCTCGCGCGCCTGCAGTCCCGCGTTGGCCGGCACGCCGATCACGGCGCGAATCTCCGCATTGCCCGACGGATCGACGATCGTGCGCAAGTGACGCATGAAATCACGCGCGGTGTCCGGATCCGTGATGACGCCTTCCGCGAGCGGGGAGACGAGGCGCACATGCAGCATGTTTCGCAACGCCTCGTCGCCGTAAAGAATCTGCGCGTTGCCGGCGATGATGCCGTCGACGATCCCCTCTTTCACGTATCCCACCGCGGTCGGCACCACTTTGCTCACGACGATGTCCGTGCTGCCCGGCGCGCCGGCCAGTACGCACGACTTGTTCGTACCGAGATCGAAACCGACAAGAATCGTCTTCGATTTTCCAGTGGGAGAACGCGCGCCGAGGGGTGTCGACGTGCTGTTCGGAGGGAGCGTGACGGGCGGCTTTTCCGGGGGGACGATGGTCATTGTGTTGTGTTTGGTTCCTTATGGGTGGGTAGTTGCGGAGTAAGTACGGATCACGAGGCGCGGCGCTGCGGAGCGTCCGGGGCGCGCTCCTGCGCAATCATCTCGTCGATGAAATCCGCAATGTCACCGGTCAGCGCACGAGGAGCGCGAAGGGGCATCGCGTCCGACGGAAGTGATGGTGCGAGGGCGAGCGACGCGGTGGGACGGGCCACCGCCGGTTGGAGCAGCGGAGCGAGCAACTCCGCCAGGACGGCAGCGTTGGCCACGCGTTCCATCTCGAGCGCGAGAATGGAATCCAGACGCGCCGCGAGCGTGGCGTCCGTGTCGTCTGGTCCGCGCAGGGCGGCAACCATTTCCGGCAGGGTGCCCGCCTCGAGTTGTGCCGCCTCGTCAGCCTGGCCCTGTTCACGCAACAAACACACGCGCCGACACGCGCGCGCAACATCGCACCATGAGACACGCGTTGTGGGTGGGTTAAAGGCAGACGAATTCGTCAAACCCGCTACGACCCCGAACCCTCTGCCGGGTTCAGCCAAAAACTTGCATAAAGTTCAGTCGGTCCGCAGAGAAAAATAGAGCCCGACAATTCCGAGCGCGAAAAGCGCACACGCCGCCGCGAAGTAGAGGAAACATCCTTTGCGCACGTCCTGCTTCACCAGCTCCGGTTTCACTCGATACTCTTTGAGAATTTCTTCCGCGGCGGCCTCGGTCACGGGCGCGGCCACCGTCGGCGCGATGCGGGACGGGCCGGAGCGTGTAACGGCGGGAACGATACCTGCGGTTGTTGCCGTGGCCGCCCTGGGAACCGGCGCATGTGCCCTGGTGGTGACCGGCGACGACGGCTTTTGCGCTGCAGCCGCAATTTCGCGTTCAAGCCAGGTGAGGTGCTCTTGAAGCAACGCGCGCTGGCGGCGCAGTTCGTCGAGTCGAGCAGACATGAAGTCGAACGCTGAATGGGGTGCGGGAAACCGGCAAGCCTCGGCGAGGGATGTGGATACTTGCCGCTGCCCCGAACCGCGATCCACCTCTGTTCGTCGCCTGCGAACAGGTGCTCATCCCGGCACAAAAAAAAGCCGGTCTTGCGACCGGCTTTGCGAAAATGGCGATTTGTCGCGCGCGGGCCGAATCAGGTCGTGACGACCGAGACCATGCGGTGGATCTTGTCGAACTTGATCGTGCCGTCCTTGAGCGCAAAAAGCGTCCAATCGCGACCGGTGCCGACATTCTTGCCTGCGTGCAGCTTCGTGCCGCGCTGACGAACGATGATGTTGCCTGCGATGACGGCCTGACCGCCGAACATTTTCACGCCCAGCCGTTGCGAGCGGCTGTCGCGCCCGTTCATCGATGTTCCCTGACCCTTCTTGTGTGCCATGACGTGTGTCTCCTTAAGCGTTAATCGAATTGATCTTGATGACGGAAAGCTCCTGGCGATGGCCGCGTTTGCGCTCCATGCCCTTGCGCTTCTTTTTCTTGAACACGATGACTTTGTCGCCGCGTTTGTTTTCGAGAATGATCACGGAGACACTCGCCCCGGTCAGCAGCGGGGTGCCCACCTTGAAGCTCGCGCCTTCGCCCGCCGCGAGCACATCCTTGATCTCCACCGTGGAGCCTTTTTCGGTGCCGGGATAGCGGTTAACGGTCAAAATATCCCCTTCGGACACAGTGAACTGCTGGCCTTGGGTCTTGATGGTCGCTCTCATAAATAAAACTGCGGAATAAGCGGTTTCGCGGAAGTGAAAGCAAGGATTATTTCCGATCTGTTTCGAGTGGCGCACATCTTTGCCGCCGACTGCCGATCTTCCGGGCGCTGAATGCGTTCCGCGGAGTGTATTGGCCGCATGTCCGCGGGTCACCAAACGCGTTCGTCACCCGGTCTCAACCGGCTGCCCCCAAAACGGCACACGGATGCGGATCGGCCCACCTCAGCGCTCGTCCTTTTGCGCCCGATAGAACACGTAATTCACGAGGAAACCCAACCCGAAAACGCCGCTCAGCGTCCGGAGGTTCCGCATGGCGCCGAACACCATCGTAAGCGGACTCGCCTGGGGCTCGTGCACGCGCAGGAGCAACATGCAGCCCGCCAGCGCCAGGACTGGCTGAAGCAGGAAGCACGCGTGATAAACCGCCAATGGGTCCGACCAGCGGGCAAGCGCCCACGTGAGAATTTCCCCTCCGGTGATCGGCGCGATTGCGGCCACCAGCGATGTCACCGCCAGGTTGACGCCAATGGCGAGACTCTTGGCCTGCAGCGGAAGCAGCCGCAGCAGAATGGTGAACTGGCCCAGAATGAAACCAGCGCCGGTCGCGCCGCCCCAAATCCACATCGCATAAAGGAGTGAGCGATTATCCGGTGTCAAAAAACACCACGCGAAGTTCGGCAGCTGCCACAGCAGCAGCGAAAATGTCATCACGGATTTGTTGCCATAACGGTCGAGGAGCAGTCCCCAGGCCGGCAGCGAAAGCGCACCGCTCAACTGGGCAAACGTCGCGAGCAGTCCGACGTCGAAGGCCGACAGTTCCAACTGCTCGAACATGAAGATGTGATAGAAAGGCCCGAAACAATTGGCGGCGAAGGACCAGGTGGCGCCGAACGCGATGAACACCAAAAACGAGCGTGACCCGAGTACGACCGCGGCTTGATCGCGAAACGACAGCACCGGGCCGTCGGCGTGCCGGCGCGCCCGCGTCGGGCTGATCCACTGCCAGCGCAGTGAAAAAACCCGCAGAATCACGGCCCCCGCGATCGCGAGTTGGAAAACCACGACGGCATAATTCCAACGCGCCAGCGCGTAGCCGGTCAAAAGCAGGAACGCCGTCGTCGAAATCTGCAGCGCGCCGTTGCGCCGGCCGAAAAATTTTCCCCGGAGCCGGTACGGCACCCACTCCTGGATCCAGGCATTCCAAGTCACGCCGGCGATGGCCCCGAACCCACTGGTGATTAGAAACCAGGTGATGAACCAGCGACCTGCCGTGGTCGGGTCGTCGCGCGGTATCCACGGCAATATGACACCGAGGGCGCTCCACGAGACGAGGTGCAGCGTCGCGGCGATGACCGAGATGGTTTTCGCGGATTTCCAGCGCGACAGAAACGGCGCAATGAAAACCTGGAGAAAGTTGGCGACGAAGGGCAGGGCGCTGAGGAGCCCGATCGTCGTCTTGGGCAGCGGAAACCCCTTCGCCACGAGCGCGGTCATGAACACGTTCACCGGCAGCGACATCGTGACGATGGGCATCGCCATGATGCCCTCGAGCGTGCACAGCCGGAGCGAGCGCAGCAGGTCGCGCTTGTGTTCGAGCGCAGTGGCGCGCGTAAGGGTGGCGTTCACAGGTTTCGGGCTTTGCCAGGGAAACTTTCCTCTCTGTGAACTCCGGGTCTGAGCTCTGTGAACCCTGTGAGCCAAGAGATCGGTTGATTAAAGTGGGCTGATATCCCGCATCGTGCACGTTCGCGACGATTGTGAGCGCCCAATCCAAGGGTCACAGAGCACACCGAGGTCGAACCTTCTTCGGCTGCGGCTGCGCCGCGCTGGGACCTCTGGGTCTCATCTACAGATCTTTGGCTGCGGCCACAGGCCGCGGTGGGAAATAGGCGGGCGAATCGTCCGGGAGCGTCGGAGGACAGACGCGAAAAGTTGCCGGGCGCAGACCCGTTGATTCGATTTCCGTTGCGATGCCAGCCATGGTGCACGTTCGAATGAATGCCAGATGAGGCCGATTGTTGAAGCAGAAGTTCTCCGGCAGAAAAAAACGGTTGCACTTGCCCGGTGGCTGCTCGGAAAGCATTTGGTGCGCCGTCTGGCGGGCGGCCAGGAAGACGCACGGCCGATCGTAGAGGTCGAGGCTTATTGCGGCGAGCGGGACCAGGCGTGCCACGCGCGGGCAGGCCGCACGAGCCGGACCGACGTGATGTACCGGGCCGGGGGGATCTGGTATGTTTATTTATGTTACGGCATTCACGAGATGTTGAACCTGGTCGTTGGTCCCGACGACTGGCCCGCGGCGATTTTGATTCGGGGGGTCGAAAGGGCGATTGGGCCCGGTCGCGTCACCAAGGCGTTGGCAATTGATCGGACGCTCAATGGCACCTCGGCCGTCAGCGCCGAGAGCGGACTCTGGCTCGAGGATCGTGGCGTCCGCGTGCCGCGCCGGCTGGTGAGGGCCACTCCGCGCATTGGCGTCGATTACGCGGGGCCGATCTGGACCAGCAAGCACTGGCGGTTCACGTTCGATCCTGGAGCGCTGCGGACACCGCGCGTTGCACATCGTCGAGCGGAATCGAAGCGGGATCGACTTCGCGCCGGATGACCGTCACGTGCGGCGCGGGGGGCGCCCACATATCCGGATCCGTCGGGCCGAAGAGCAGAATGCAGGGCACGCCGCAGGCCGCGGCCAGATGACTCACGCCCGAATCGTGCCCGAGAAACAAGCGGCATCCCGCCAGTTCCCGCGCGAGCTGGGGCAAGCGCAGGTTGTGCGCGCGACGGCCCACGACCAGCGCGTCGGGCCGTTCAGCTTCCCCGGTCACGACCAGCAAGTTCGTGGCGAACGTGTCTTTGATCCACGTCGCCAGCGCGGCCCAGCGCTCCAGCGGCCAGTTTTTCCGCGGCGAACCGCTGCCTGGATGGATCGCCACGAACCGGGCGCGCCGCGACTCGTTACGGAAAATTGGCGGTTCCCCCGAAACGACGAGGCCATCCTCGAGCCCAACGAAGAACGTGCAGGTTTCGAGCCCAAGTGCTTTCAGCGGCTCGCAATAATGTGCCGCCGCCGGAGCGCGCATCGGCAGCGCGCTTCCGCTCACGTACACCTGACCATCGCGCGTGGGAAAGCGGCGACGCAGCGCGCCGTCGGCATCGGGCCAGAAGTTCACCACGAGGTCGAAACGCTGGAGCCATTGGCCAAATTCATCCGGCAGCGGCTCGCTGCGGTAGAGCGCACTCCAACGCGCCTCATGCTGCGAGTGCACCGCCTGGAGCAGTCCGCCTTTCTCGATGAGCTTCGCGGCGGTCGTGTTGCCGACCAGTTCGATTCGGGCATCGACCCACCGCTGCCGCAACAGCGCCAGTGCCGGCAGCGTCACGATGAAGTCACCGAGCGCGCCGCCGCGAAGAAAGAGAATTCGTCGCATGTTGCACGCTCCGTGGCGGCGGGCCCCCCCCCCGGGGGGG
>JBBRCR010000094.1:0-20529 GCA_038204695.1 Opitutales bacterium
CTGCCAACGTTGGAGCGGCATCGCCTGGATCTGTTTTATAGCGACGGTCCCGCGGAGATGGAACGGGCGATGCGCTTGAGGGACATGTTGGCGATACTTCAGCATCGATCGGACAAACCCATTCGCCCCGTGGAAGTGCTCACCCGTCTCTTTAGCGGTAAAGACATCGTATCCCCGGGGCGGGATTCCCCGTGAAGCAGATGACCAGCAACCACACAGATCCAAGCTCCGACTGGCATATCCCCGGCGCGACGCTAAGCGACAAGACGGCGCGGAAGGAGTTTGGGCTGACGCAGGACGAGATCATCCAGGCGATTCGGACTGGCGAGCTCCAGTATCGCGAGAGTTCGATGCACGGAAACCCCTGGCTGCGGCTTCTCCGGCGCGAGGTCGAGGCACTGGTGAGAAAAAAACACGGGAACGACCACCTGAAAAAGCAGCAAGCAACGACCGAGCTCGCACGCATCAACCGCGAGCTGAGACGGCTGAAGACTCAGGCCACCGCGCTCGAAGCGAGGAAGTCGCGATTGATCTCCGAGCTTGCGCAATGACTCGCGGGCCGGAGCGCGTCACGGGCGGTGTTCGGCCGTTGTGGCTTCGATCGTGCGAGCGGTTTTCATCTCGTGCCCGGAAGCTCGCTGATGAAGCCGCGGAGGAATTCCAAATAACCGCGCGATCCGGGCAGATTATCGGTGCGCACGGCGCAGGAAGCTTTGATGGCCTGCAGTGCGACGATCCAATCCAGCGCCGGCAACGGACGCCGTTCAACTGAGCCATCGGGACGGACCCGCTCTTCGACGACAGCGGCTCGCACCGAGGCGGGCTGGCGTTGCGCTTCGTCGACGAGTCGGTCCTTTTCTGGTGCTCCTGCGCCGGCGGATTTGGGCGCTTTGCCTTTCGCCCCGTTAATCGCCCGAACGAGCACCGAGCGGATGTTGGAATCGGTCAACATCACTCCGCGCGATGCCGTCTGCCGATCCACTGCGTGGAGGGTGCGTTCGATTTCGAGCAGGATCGGCGCATAGCGCGGAACGCGCATCGTGTCTTGTCGGCTCATGATTTGTTCGGAGAAAACCGACTGAACGCGTTGAATCATCCTGCGCATCGCGCATGAGTCCATCGGCGGGCGGCCGGCCATGAGACAGGCGCTGGCGTTCGATGATGCGAATCTGGCTCGGACGAAACACGACGGAGGAATCGCCGCCGCGCTCAACTCGATTGTCGTAGACGAGGCTGTCGAAAAACTAAACGCCGGCCCGGTCCCCACAATCCATGCGGGTTCTTAGCCAATGTGTGCCGCGCGCAGCCAGCATTCGTCCTATAGTTTCAGCGGCTGCTTATTCGCTGCTGTCCACCATGTCTTCCGACCGCAACTCCTACGACGATCCACGACTCCCTCAAGGCGTGTTCGTCCTTTCCTTCCTCGTACTCGCCCTTGCGGGCGGTCTGTTTCTGAACATCCACGGACTCGCCTGATTCTGCCCGGGACAGCGGGTGACATCTCGCGGAGCCACCCCGCGATCACCGAAAATATCGGCCGCCGCCGAGGTGATGGTTTCGCGCCGGCCGACGTCCCGTCACTCCGCGACCGGCACTTTTTTCTTGCGCAGAAACTGATCCAGAGCCGTCAGATCATTCGCGTCGCTCTCGTCGAGTTGAAAGCGGGGCTTTTCCGCGCGGAGCAGAAAGGCGTTCAGCCAGTCCAGCAGGATTTCCCGCCGCGGGAGCCAGACGCCCGGTGCCGCGAGGATGTCGGCCCGCAGCGCGCGCGCGTGGGTCAAATGTTCTTTGTGTGTCTGCATAGAATGACTGCACCCGAATGGCGTGACGCCTGGTGAAACCGGGTTTGGAAAGAATTGAAACTGCGCACCTCGATGAGCGATGAGAAGCAATCGGTCTGCCCGGTGAAGCAGCAACACGCCGGCACGAACAGGCTCCAGTGAATTGTCATCGAACGCATCCAGCGTTCTGCCATTCGAACGTGATGTCGACGGCCATCGCGAAAAAGTGCGGTCGGCGGGAACGACTGCCCCATGGGGTCAGCACCGGTTTCGCGCCGGATCGTGCCCGTGAAACCAATTCATCTTCACGAGCGAATCGCGGTCTACTTACACAACACTCTGCGCAGGGCGAAGGCGCAAAGTGAAGATTGCCCCTTGCTTTCCGCGGGCCATGCGCGACTGTGGCGGCTCGTAATGGCGTTAGATGCAGTGTTTGGTGGGTCTTCAAGTGAGCTTCCGGTTCAGTGATGATTCGAAACCCGATTTCCGGGAACGCGCTGACAGCGGACGAGGCATACGAAAATCATCACTATATGAATTCCAAATTATACGTTGGGAACATGTCGTTTAAAACCACCGAAGCCGATCTGCGCGACGCCTTCGGTCAATTCGGCACCCTGACCGATGTTTACATCGCCAACGACCGTGAAACGGGCCGCCCGCGCGGCTTCGCGTTCGTGACGTTCAGCACCGACACCGAGAGCAAGCTCGCGGCGGAAAAAATGAACGGCGTCGATCTCGACGGCCGGCAACTCACCGTCAATGAAGCGAAGCCGAAGGAAGAAATGGGCGGCGGCGGACGCAACTTCAGCAGCCCCAACCGCCGTCCCGGTGCGTTTCAGGCTCGCGGAAACAGCCGTTACTAAACGCTCACGCGTTCGACTTACTCTGGGCGAAGTGCTTCGGTACTTCGCCTTTTTTGTGTCCGCCCAAAGCGTCCGGAACGGGGCTGCGTGACGTTCAGCGAATTCGAAAAGCCCGCAGCGTGGCCCGCGTATTACCGCCGGAAATGTCGGGTATAATCGTGAGCTTCAAGTCGGTGACGCCGGCGAGATCAGGGAAGTAGTTCTCCACTTCCGTCTGCGTGCTGCCGGGCGAAAAATTGAACTGCTGGCGGACAATCTCCCGGTAACTCTGCCCCTTGTCGCTCGACGCGAGGAGAACAAATTCCTGCGTCCGGTGTTCCTTCGCCTCAAAGCGCAGATGGATTTCGCTGATCGACTGCGGAGCGTTGAAATCAACCCAAATCGTTTGCACGCCTGGCTGAGCCGCTTTCCACCCTTTGCCGAGCCCGTCCTGCAACGCGGATTCGATCGGCTGCGCGGCGTCCTCGGATGTGAGTCGCACGCGCGCGTGTGATTCGAGATCCAGCCATGAACCATTCGGCGCATTCGGCGGCTCGGCCACGTGAGCTACGGTTTCTTTTTGCATGCAGTTGAGGGACCGCCGCCCGGAGCGGAGGTTCGGTGGGCGGGAGGGCGAAAATCTCATGCGGCAATATTTCGAACCGCCCAGAGCAGCGCTCGGAGCATGAACGCGTGTCTCTCGTGATCGCCGATGAGGCCCGCCAAAAGGTCCGTGGTCTCGCGGTCGTGCGATCGGTCGACGAACATTGCCCTTCCCTCTCGCAGGCTCGTGAGCAGTGCTTCGTGCAACCCCAGCAACTCGGCCGGCATGTGGGCCTCCCCCCCGTTGCGTGGCGCCCTGACCCGCGCGTTCTCCGCTTGATCAACGCGACCATCCGGAGCGCAACCAGCAAGGGCGCGACTGCGCGCGGCGAGTTGCATGAGACGCCCACCAATCTCGGTAAACTGCCCGTCGAGGAGCGCATGTACGCGGACAAATTTCCGGGCCTGTGCATCATAGCGACATTCGCGGGTGATTGCATAGAGCGCCGTTTCGTCCTCGAGCAGGCGCGCGAGCAGTTGGCCGACCTCCGCCATGGCGGGAGCGTTGGCGCCGGAGCGGCAGTTCGCCTGCGCGTCGCGCCAAGGGAGTGCTTGGGCGGCTCCCGCGTTCAAGTGCAGGAATGGATGCGAACGGATGTTCATCGCGATGGATTTTGGCCGAGGTTGCGATTCTAGGAATGCCTTCAATGAATCACGATGTTTTACTGTCGCCGCACCGCCGGCGCCGCTAAGTCACCCAAGGACTATCCAGTTCCGTCCTGGATAATCGGCGCTCGCCCCTCTTGCCGCCAGGCCCCGACCGGCACCGCGAAGCACTCGCAAAACTTTTCCTGAATAGACCACGAAAGAGGCGAGCAAGTCGCCCAATACGCGCCGGGATTCGCATCGGCGCTCTCGGAGGGCGCCTCCGTCGAAGTCGCCCCAACCCGGGCAGGATCCGCCTTCCGCTCGTAAACTACAAGCGGCAGGCGGAGGACCCGCGCGTGATTAGTGATCCATGCCGCCGCCCGACATGGCGGGGCTGCCTTTCGGCTCGGGAATTTCGGTGATCATACACTCGATCGTGAGTAACAGGCCGGCGATCGAGGCGGCGTTTTGGAGGGCCATGCGCGTCACCTTGGTGGGATCAACCACCCCGGCCTTCACGAGGTCCTCGTATTCGCCGGTCGCAACATTGTAGCCGTAGCTGCCTTTTCCCGCCGCTACGGCGGCGGCGACGACGGAGCCTTCGACGCCGGCGTTCGCACACAGCATCCGAATCGGCGACTCGATGGCGCGACCGACAATCTGAGCGCCCACGGCTTCATCGCCCTCGAGCTTCAGCGCGCTGATTGCCTTGGCACAACGGAGCAGTGCCACGCCGCCACCGGCGACGATGCCTTCTTCGACGGCAGCCCGCGTCGCATGCAACGCGTCTTCCACGCGCGCCTTCTTTTCTTTCATCTCCACCTCGGTGGATGCGCCGACATGAATGACGGCGACACCACCGGCGAGCTTGGCGAGACGCTCCTGGAGTTTCTCGCGATCGTAGTCGGAGGTGGTTTCGTCGATCTGGCGGCGCAGTTGTTTCACGCGACTCTGGATGGCCGCCGGTTTGCCGCCGCCCGAGATGAGCGTGGTGTTATCCCTGCCCACGGTGATGCGCTTCGCGCGGCCAAGATCGGCGAGCGTGATGCTCTCGAGCTTGAGGCCGAGATCCTCCGTGATGCACTTCCCGCCGGTGAGAATTGCGATGTCCTCGAGCATTTCCTTGCGACGATCACCAAAGCCCGGAGCCTTCACGCCGCACACGTTGAGCGTGCCGCGCATTTTATTGACCACGAGCGCGGCGAGGGCCTCGCCCTCCACTTCCTCCGCGATGACGAGCAGCGGCTTTCCGCTCGTCGCGATTGTCTGCAACAGCGGCAGCATTTCCTGCAGATGCGCGATTTTCTTTTCGTGAATCAGGACATAGGCGTCCTCCAGGACCGCCTCCATCTTGTCGGCATCCGTCGCGAAATACGGCGAGAGATAACCCTTGTCGAACTGCATGCCCTCGACGACGTCGAGTGTCGTCTCGATCGACTTCGCTTCTTCGACCGTGATCGTGCCGTCCTTGCCCACCTTGTCCATGGCGTCGGCGATGATATCCCCGATGGTCTCGTCCGAATTGGCGGAGATGCTCGCGACCTGCCGGATTTCCTCGCGGTTGTTGACCTTCTTGGAAATTCGCTCGAGTTCGGCGATGACGGCCTCGACCGCCTTGTCGATGCCGCGCTTGAGGAGGATGGGGTTCGACCCGGCGGTGACGTTCTTGAGTCCTTCCTTGAAGATGGACTCGACGAGCACCGTGGCGGTGGTGGTACCGTCGCCCGCGGCGTCGGAGGTACGGGAGGCAACTTCCTTCACCATTTGCGCGCCCATGTTCTCGTAGGGATCGGGCAGCTCGATTTCCTTGGCGACGGTCACGCCGTCCTTGGTGACCGTGGGGGACCCGAATTTTTTGTCGATGACGACGTTTCGGCCCTTCGGGCCGAGCGTCACTTTCACCGCGCGCGAGAGCAGCTCGATGCCGCGGAGAATTTTGTGACGAGCGGTCTCGTCGAAGATGAGTTGTTTGGCGGCCATGTAATTAATTCAGAATTGGAATCGAACGGGGGGAGTTGCGGCTCAGGCGAGGATACCGAGGATGTCGTCTTCGCGAACCAGCGTGTATTTTTGCTCGTCGAGCTTCACCTCGCTGCCGGCAAATTTTCCGAGCAACACGGTGTCTCCGACCTTCACCTCGAAGGCAGTGACTGAGCCGTCCTTGAGTTTCGGTCCGGTGCCGAGAGCGATGACCTTCGCCTCCTGTGGTTTCTCCTTCGCGCTGTCGGGAATGATGACGCCGCCGCGAACTTGCTCCTTATCCTCGGCGAACCGAACCAGGATGCGATCGCCGACAGGTTTGATTTTGAGTTTAGACATATTGAATTTGGTTTGGGCGAGACGCGGTGCTGCGAACTCTGCCACGGGCAGCCGCACGCGCCGCCACCCGCGACGCGACTTCAGGCCTCCTGCGTTGGCGGGCTTATTAAATTTAGACCGCAACGGCGGAAGCCCGCGTCAAATTACGGACCCGCACATGGCTGCTGAGCGCCAGCTCTTCCGGCGTCGCCAATTCGTAGGTGATCTTGCCCTCGGCGACCTCACGCAGTGCGGTATCCTCGGCGGAAAGCTTCTCGAGCGACACAACCAAGGGGCGATTGCCGCGCTTCAGTTGTTTTACGCGGCGGGAGACAACGTTCACCAGGATGTTTGGATCATCGATCACGAGGAGGGCACTGCGAAGGTAATCATCTCTCATATATGAGTGGTGGGTTTCACGCCGGTGTTCTCAGCGAGTCGGTCACACTTTAGACGAACCGACCGAACTGCGACGCTTATCGCTCCAATGTCAGGCCGCATCTCCTCGAGGTCAGCAAGACACTGGCGGGCCATCCGCTTGGAACTATCTTACACGCGGTCGTTGCCGTATCCTGGCGCCCAAGCGCAGGATGTGTCTCAGGACCGGCTCAGATCGCCGGCGAGCCGCACCTTCTCGCCGGGGCGCAGCGCGAATTCGACGGTGCGCGCGCCGAGGCGAACCCTGGCACGAGATCCACTGACGTTACGAATCGTGGCCGACTCCAACCGGCCGGACTTCCAACTCAGGTCGACCTCAAATCCGCCCCGGGCCCGCAAACCGGACACGGATCCGTCGGGCCAGGCTTTCGGCAACGCCGGCAGCAGCACGATCTCGCCACCGTGTGACTGCACCAGCATTTCAGCCACTCCGGCCGTTCCGCCAAAATTGCCGTCGATTTGGAAAGGCGGGTGCGCGTCCAGAAGATTCGGATACACCCCGCCGCCGTTCTTCATGTCGGTGCCAACCGTGTTCACCGCGGTCAGGAGATTCCGGAGCATCAGGTAGGCGTGGTCGCCGTCCTGGAAGCGGGCCCAGAAATTGATCTTCCAGGCGCGGCTCCAGCCGGTGCCGCCATCGCCCCGGGCGTTGAGCGAGACCTTGGCGGCCTCGAAGAGCTCCGGCGTACCGGTCGCCGTGATCTGGCGGCCCGGGTGCAGGGCGAACAGGTGTGAAACATGGCGGTGCTGGTCCTTCGGATCGTCGCGGTCGGTCTCCCACTCCTGGAGCTGACCCCATTTGCCAATCTTGGGCGGGAGCAGCTTCGCGCGCATCGCCGCCACTTTGGCGCGGTCATCGGCGTCGACGCCCAGTACATCCGCCGCGTCCAAATAGTTGGTGAAGAGATCGTGCACGAGTTGCAGATCATACGCGACCGCGTGTTCCTCGGGGCCGTGCTCGGGTGACCAGCCGATGGGCGTGACAAGCGAACCATCGGGGCGGGTAACGAGGCGGTCTTCCCAATGCTGGCAGACCTCCTTCAGCACCGGATAGGCGACCTCGCGCAGATAGGCGACCTCGCGTCCAAAGGCGAAGTGCTCCCAAAAATGTTGCGCAGACCAGGCGCAGCCCGGGGGATTCCATTTGAAGCTGCCGCCGCCGAAGACGCCGTTCTCCGTGCGCACCGTCCAGCCGCGGACCGCCGCGCCGTATTGCTCGCGGCTGCGCTCACGATAAACGGGAATCTGGCTCGCAACGTAGTTGAGAAATGGCCGATGACATTCGGCCAGATTGGTCGGCTCCGCCGGCCAGTAATTCATCTCGATGTTGATATTCGAATGGTAGTCGCTGCGCCAGGGCGGCGTGTTGGTGTGGTTCCAGAGACCTTGCAGATTCGCGGGCAGCCCTCCCGCGCGCGAGGAACTGATCAACAGGTACCGGCCGTAATTCACGAAGAGTTCCTCGAGGTCGGGGTCGTTTGTCTTTTCCCGGGTATAAGCGACGAGGCGCCGGTCCGTGGGCCCGGCGGTGACGTCCCTGGCGGACGCGCCGACATCGAGTCGGAAACGGCCGTAGAGTGACTGGTAGTCCGCCACGTGGGCGGACATCAGATTCGCCAACGCGGCTGGCGTCACGGCATCGATGCGCCGGGTCACCGCGGCATGCGGATGCGGCCCGCGCCAGCCCTTCGCGCGGTCCGGCGCGTAGTTCGTGTCCGCGGCGAGTACGACCGTGAGGCTTGTACAGCCCTCGAACACGAGGTACGTGCCCGGGAGCTTCGGCTCCTTGAGGTCAGGCACGCTGGCAAGCGGGTTTTCACCGGACGCCAGTGGGTTGGACTCGACCCGCACCCTGCCTCCGGTGTGAAGCACGCGCACTTGCGATTCGTATTCGAGGCCGTCCGCGCCGAGCCGTCCCGTCGCAGTAAGCCGGTCGCCCTCGCCGCGGAGCGCGGCATCGTGCATGTCGGCCAGCCAGATCCGGCCTGAGTACGCACCGGGCTTGTCCGCCTTGAACTGGTACATCACGACCTGCGCCGGGTGGGACGCGAACGCCGTGCGCTCATACTGTACGCCGTCCGCCCGATAGGAAACCGTCAGCACGGCGCGCTCGAGATCGAGCTGGCGGCGGTAGTCGGTCGGTTGCGTGTGCCCCAACTGCACGAAGATGTCGCCAAAAGCCTGATACCGGCCCGTCTCCTGCTCGTCACCCGTCCAGAGGGTGTTATGATTGAACTGCACCCGCTCGGTGTTGGTGAGGCCGAAGAACATGCCGCCGAGGGAACCGCCGCCGAGCGGCAGGGCCTCGGTCATCCAGGTGCGGGCGGGTTCTCCATACCAGAGAACGGAGCTGGCCGGATTGGCGGCGGCGGCCGGCATTGCGGCGGGCGCGCTCATCGCGGTGAGCGCCACATTGCTCACGTTGCCGCTCACGGTGCTCGTTGGAGTCGCCACGCTTGCTTCGACCGACCTTAGCGCGACGGCCAACACCGCTCCCATGAGGGTGAGCAGGCCGTTTCGATTTACCGGGCTAAAAATCATGGGAGAAGATGAAGCGAGACCCATCAGCGACGGTCCTGGATTTCGGGTGCAGCCGGGTGGGAGATTTCTGCCGAATCAAATCCGCCGCAACACGGGCAAAACATTTCGTCCGACGCAGGCCGGACCAATGTGCGTACACTGAACTCGCCTGAGGTGAAGCGGTCAACGGTATCGAAGAAGTCAATTCGAACGGCTGTGCGTATTCCGCTGCATTCAACCCCCCTCGGGCGCAAGTCGAGCGGATTCAAATGAAACGTCACCAGATTTTGGTTGCGAGCGAGCCCGCAGGCGGCCGCGGCGGTCCGAACCCCGGCGTTCGCTCTTGAGGCTTCCAATCCCAGGGGAGCCCCGCACCTTCCGTCGGTGCCGTGCGCGCACGACCAGCCGTGAATGCTAAATGAGGACCCCGATCATATTGGGAATTTCCGGATTTTACCACGACAGCGCCGCGTGCCTGGTCTGCGGCGGTGAAATCACGGCGGCCGCGCAGGAGGAGCGGTTCACTCGAATCAAACACGATCCCAGTTTTCCCGGCCGGGCGGTGGAGTACGTGTTGAGCGAAGCCGGAATAACGCCGGACGAACTGGATTATGTGGTCTTCTCCGAAAAGCCGTTCCTCAAATTCGATCGGCTGCTGGAAACGTATCTGGCTTACGCGCCGGCAGGACTGCGGTCGTTCATGAGGGCGATGCCGCTCTGGCTGCGGACGAAGCTGCACGTGCGACGCGAGATCGGAAAAGCTCTGGCGGGCCGCTACCGGAAGGGGATCGTTTTTACGGGGCACCACGAGTCCCATGCGGCGAGCGCGTTTTATCCGTCGCCGTTCGACGAAGCGGCCATTCTCACCGTCGATGGGGTCGGCGAATGGGACACGGCGGCGATCGGCCAGGGCAAGGGAAACCGGATCGAGATAATCAAGACGCTCCGGTTTCCCCACTCGCTCGGGCTGCTTTACAGCGCGATGACCTATTTCTGCGGATTCAAGGTCAACGCCGGCGAATACAAGCTCATGGGGCTGGCACCGTACGGAGAACCGCGGTTTGCGAAGGTGATTCTGGAAGAACTCGTGGACCTCAAGGACGACGGATCGCTGGCGATGGACATGAGTTATTTCGATTATTGCGCGGGCTTGCGGATGACGGGGGAAAAGCTGGCGGTGCTATTCGGTGGTCCACCGCGAAAACCAGAGGCCATGATCACCCAGCGGGAAATGGACGTGGCCGCTTCCATCCAGCAGGTGACGGAGGAGGCGATCCTGCGCATGGCGCGGACCGCGCAAAAAATCACGGGCGCCCGGAAACTGTGTCTGGCCGGAGGCGTGGCGCTCAACTGCGTGGCGAATGGGAAACTGGTGCGCTCGGGGATATTCGAGGATATTTTCATTCAACCCGCACCGGGCGATGCGGGGGGCGCGCTCGGTGCGGCACTGTTTGTGCATCACCAATTGCTGGCCAGGCTCCGCACCACCAGCGGACGCGACGGAATGCGCGGGGCCTTGCTCGGCCCGGCCTTCAGCAACGAGGAAGTTCAAGCCGTCCTGGACGCCCGGGGCATGCGTTTCGAGCGGGTCGACGACAATCAGTCGTTGTTGACCACGGTGGCCGCGGCCGTGGCGGCGGGCCAGGTGGTCGGCTGGTTTCACGGCCGAATGGAGTTTGGGCCGCGAGCGCTCGGAGCGCGCAGCATTCTCGGGGACGCACGCAACGCCACGATGCAGGCGACGCTGAATCTGCGCGTCAAATTCCGGGAGTCGTTCCGGCCGTTTGCTCCGGCCGTGCTGGCGGAGGACGCGGCGAACTTTTTCGCGTTGGATCGAGAGTCACCCTACATGCTGCTGGTGGCCGGGGTGCGGGAGGAACTACGGCGGAATCCGACCGCCGATGACCTGCGACTGGGGGTCGATCCCGATCTGCGCAAACGGGTGAACGTCCCGCGGTCCACGATTCCCGCGGTGACGCACGTGGATTTTTCCGCGCGTATCCAGACCGTGGACGAAACACGGCACGGCCGGTTTTACCGGCTGCTCAAGGAATTCAAGCGGCAAACCGGATGCGGGTTGATGATCAACACCAGCTTCAATATTCGCGGCGAGCCCATCGTCTGCACCCCTGATGATGCGTGCCGGTGTTTCCTGGCAACCGACATGGACATGCTGGTTTTGGAGAACTGTCTGGTGAGGCGATCGGAGCAGCGGGTCTTGAAGGCGGAGGAGCGGCAACAATACGTTGCCGGCTTCGAACTCGATTGAGAGGATTGGCGGCATGGTGAATCCGTTTCGCGAAGTTGACTGGCAGCCGGACTTGAAGGCGCGGCGGAGATTTGCCACGAGCCTGATCATCGGGTTTCCGTGCGTGGCGGCCGGGCTGCTCGTCGCAGCGCAATGGCACGGCGGCGGTTGGGAGGCGGGTGCTCCGCTGACGGTGGGCGGCGTTGGGATGGCGTTGGGTTTCGTATTGTGGGTGGTGCCACAATTCGCCCGACCTTTTTATGTCGGCTGGTATGCTGCGGCGTGCTGCGTTGGTTTTGTGATGGGGAACGTCGTGCTCGCGGCGGTTTACCTGCTGATGTTCGCGCCGGTCGGATGGGCGTTGCGAGCAACCGGGCGGAGTTCGCTGAGCAAGCGATTCAATCGAAGCACGCCGACCTATTGGCGCGATGCGCCGCCACCGCACAAGCCGGAGCGGTACTACCAGCAATTTTAGATCCCGAGCATGAACGACGATAATGCCGAGGCTTTCGCGCGAGCGGCCCAAAAAGCACGCCCCGGCGTGGTCGGGGAGTTTCTCCTTTTCCTGAGGGAGAATAAAAAGTTCTGGCTGATTCCACCGCTGGCCGTCCTGTTTCTTCTTGGGCTGTTGGTGCTGCTGGGCGGGACCGCCGCCGCACCGTTCATCTACAGCCTGTTTTAGGTTCCTTGATGGCGATCTCATCCACGCGAAGCAGCGAAGATTGCGAAGAGGGGAATTCTGTCGGGGCTTGAATTCGCGTTCATTGGCGTTCATTCGCGGTTAAACTCAGCCCGTCCGTTCACCGTCGGTTGCCGCTCCGCAGCGCGGCGTCATCCGTGGCTGGATTGGGATTGGAGAAACCTGACTTGTTCTCGTGAGCCATGTCTTGGTCCGAGTAGCGCCGCGTCTCTGACCGGCGACTTTGTCGGGAATGGCTGATAACAAATGACCAATATTCCTCTGCACGTCCTTCGCTGCTTCGCGAGCTTCGCGTGAGCCATGCATGACTCGGACGGATCGAGTGGCGCGCATCCACATGCCGGGCGACTCGAAGCAACATCAGGTGCTCCGGGCCAAACCCGCCAGTCGAAGACATGGCGCTACTCGGACCAAACGAAAAACATCCGAAAAACTCCGCTGGCAGGAAAATTGCGGGTAGGAATATTTCCGGAAATGTTCCTGCCCAAAATCTTCCTGCCTCTTCCGGATCGGCCAGGCAGATCTCACGCCCGTGAACTATTTGTTATCGGTTATTGGTTAGTTCCGACAAGCCGCCCGGGGAATTATTCAGCGCACCCCCGGCACCCCCGCCCAGCGCTCGAAATCTTCCTTCAAGGCCGGCTCGGCGTTATCGGTGGGTGGAAATTTCTTTTTCAATACAGCGAGTTGTTGCGTGGTCAGTCCGCGCGCGGCCCACCAATTGGCATTGGTGAAATTGGTGTCCGTCAGATCCGCGCCCTCGAGCCGGGTGCGCGAGAGATTCGCGCCTTTCAGAACAGCCGATTCCAGTTTCGCGCCCGAAAAATTGGCGCCCATCAACTTCGCCCCCGTGAAGTTTGCCATGCTGCAATCTGCGTCCGAGAGATCCGCCGCCACAAAATCCGCGTTTTCCGCCTGAACCTGCTCGAGCGAGCTGGCGCGAAGGTTTGCTCCGCGAAGCGTGGCGCCTTTGAGAATCGCGTGCACCAGCCGGACCTCCGCCAAATTCGCCTGGCTGAGTCCCGCGCCCGTCAGGTCCGCCAGCTCCAGCGAGCTCCCGCACAGCTTTGCTCCCTCGAAGTTGGCGCCCACCAGGCTGGTTCTCTGGAACCCGGCGTTTTGCAGATCCGCGCCGGGCACCGACACGCCCGCCAGGTTGAGTTCGCGCAGGTGCGCGGCCCGCCATTCCCGGTTTCCGGCCGCCACCAGGCGGCGGAACGCGGATTCGCGCTCCTGCGGCACGGAGCCCGACTGGCAAAGCGTCCAGAAATCGCGCTCTCTCGTGGCGCTCCGTTGTTGCTGCACCAGCCCGCTCGCCAGCCAGACATTGACCGTCAAAACCGCGAGCGCGGCCGTAACGACGACGGGCATCGCAATCCGAAACCATCGGGCAGGTCCAGGCACGGATGGACTTGAATTTTCGTTCATGCGTTCATGATAACGTGGTCGCCGGTTTGGGACTGCGGATATTCATGAACGACCGAAAGACAATCACCGAGCGTGGAGTGGACGCGCCCCGCCCGCCGGCCGGGCGATCCGCCGCCGGACGCGCGCGCTGCATTCTGTTCCCCTTGGTCGCGGGGTTGGCCGGTCTGCTGCCTCTGCTCATGCTCGAGGCCGGGTTGCGCATTTTCGATTTGGGCCGGCCCGCCGACACGCCCGACCCTTCTGCCGGCTTCAACCGAAACGTCCCGCTCTTTGAACAACAAGGCGCGGTTTATCGCACGGCACGCGCGCGCGAACCGTTGATCGCGCCCCAGGAATTTCCGGTCGAAAAACCCCGGGATGGTTTCCGGATCTTCTGCTTCGGCGGCTCGACCGTGTATGGGCATCCCTATTTGGGTGACACCGCTTTCCCCCAGTGGCTGGAGCTGGAATTGGCCGCGAGTGATCCCACTCGCTCCTGGCAGGTGATCAACTGCGGTGGCGTTTCGTACGCCAGCTACCGCATCGCGCCGCTGACACAAGAAGTGTTACGGTATCAACCCGACCTGATCATCCTGGCCACCGGTCACAACGAGTTTCTCGAGGACCGGACCTACACGAAACTGAAGTCACGCTCCGCGTTTTGGACCTGGTTCGAAGGCAAGGCCCACTCGCTCCGCATGGTCGGGCTTGCCCGGCAGTGGCTGGCTCGGCGACCACCGGCGGCGAACCTGATCGAAGGTGCGTCCGAGCGCGATGACGCGCTGAGCCCGACGATCCGCACGCGACTCGATTACGCCAGCGGCTACGCTTCATATCGCCGCGACGATCCGTGGCATGAACGCGTCATCGCGCAGTATGACGATTCCGTTCGCACCATCGTCGCCCACTGCCAGGCCGCGCACGTGCCGATCCTATTGGTGAAACTCGGTTCCAATCTGCGTGATTGCCCGCCCTTCAAGTCCGAACACCCGGCGGGCCTGGCGCCTGAGCCCGAAGCCGACTGGCAGGCGGCCTTCGACATCGCGACGGCGGCGGAAAAGTCCGTCCCGCCGCGCGCCCTGCAGTATTACCTGGAGGCCGCCGCGATTGACGGTGAGCACGCCCTGCTCAGTTACCGGATCGCGCGCGTGCTGGATCGGATGGGCCGCCGGACGGAAGCGTTGTCCTATTATGAGAGAGCAAGGGATGACGACATCTGCCCGTTGCGCATCATGGCGCCGTTGGCACAGTCGCTTGTCCGCATCGCCGCGGAGACGCGTACGCCCCTGGTGGATACCGCAAGCCTGCTGGCGGCGAAAAGTCCCGGCCACATTCCCGGCCATGATTGGTATGTGGACCATGTCCATCCGACGATCGGTGGACACCAATTGATTGCCCGCGCGCTGGCGGCGCAGATGCGCGACAGCGGACTCCTGCCGCGGTCAGCGGTGTGGCCGGAGGAAAAACGCCTGGCCACGTATTCGCGCCACTTGGACGAGCTCGGTCCCGCGTATTTCGCCGACGGCCGGAGGCGCGTCGGCTGGCTCGAAAACTGGGCCAAGCGCCAGCGGCTGGCGGCGGAAACGCTGCCCAACGATGCGGGCAGTTATGTCCGTCTGGGCTTTCGCCGGCTTGACTTGGGTGAGGATGATGCCGCCTGGGAGGCGCTGGGCGAGGCGCTGAAACGGGACCGCAGCGTGAGTGCGTTGATTGAGGAACGGGCGAAGCAACTCGTGTCCGAGGGACGCCCGGAACGCGCCGCAGCGCTCTTGCGGCAGTTGCAGTAGAGCTGCGAGTCCCGTGGGATCGAGTAGCGCCGCGTCTCCGACCGGCGAATTTTCTCGGGGTGAAATCGCATACGGCGCTTCGATTGCGACAAGCCGCCGGTCGGAGACGCGGCGCTACTGCGAGCAAGCCCTCAGACTTGATTCATGCCTTGGGCTGGCACCGGAAACCCGCTCCCTTCGCTTGAGGTTACTGCGCATCGTCTAAAGGTTACGGCTTTCCATGTCATGGCAGGTCGAATTTCGCGCCGGGGTCTGGCTCCCACAAATCGAGTGGTGGCTCGACGCGCATTTTCCAGTCGCGCGCTCGTTCGTCTCGCACGCCCATTCCGATCATATCGCGCCGCACGGTGAAATCCTCTGCTCCGCTGGCACCTCACGGCTGATGCGCGCGCGGATGCCGGGGCAGCGGGTGGAGCACGTCCTGCCCTTTGGCCAGACCGAGCAGTTCACGAACGACAGTGTGGTCACGCTGCACCCGGCCGGACATATTTTCGGTTCCGCGCAGTGCCGGATCGCCCACGAGAGCCACGGCAGCCTGCTCTACACCGGCGACTTCAAGCTGCGGCCCGGCCGCTCCGCCGAGGCGTGCGTCACGCCGCGCGCGGATGTGCTGATCATGGAGACCACCTTTGGGCGCCCTCATTACGTTTTTCCCCCCACGGCCCAGGTGCTGGCTGACATCGGGGCGTTCTGCCACTCCGCACTCGAAGAGGGCGAAACGCCCGTGCTCTTGGGCTACAGCCTCGGCAAAAGCCAGGAACTGCTCTGCGGTCTGGCCGAGGCCAACCTGCCCGTGATGCTCCATCCGCAGCCGCTGCGACTCACGCGAATCTACGAATCATTTGGCCTTTCGTTTCCGCCCTACCGCGAATTTTCCGCGGACGAAATCGCCGGCCACGTCGTCATTTGCCCGCCGCAGATGAACAACTCGGCGTTCTTCCGCCAGATTCCACGGCGCCGGATCGCCGTGGTCACCGGCTGGGCCGTCGATCCCGGCGCGATCTATCGCTACCAATGCGACGCTGCTTTTCCCCTTTCCGATCACGCGGATTTCCCTGACCTGCTGCGCTTCGTCGACGCCGTCCAGCCGAAGCGTGTCCTGACGCTCCATGGGTTTGCGCAGGAGTTTGCCGCCACCCTGCGCGAGCGGGGCATCGAAGCATGGGCGATCGGCGAGGACAACCAGCTGGAATTGAACATCGCCTCGCGCCGTTTGCCGCCGCCCGCCCCGGCGCCGGGGAACGCCGATCGGGTGGCCGAAAGCGCATCGGAGTGCATGGCCGGCGAACCCAATGGTTTCGCCCGTTTCGCGGCCGTCGCCGAGCAGGTGAAAGCCACGCCCAGGAAGCTGGAGAAAATTACCCTGCTCCAAACGCATCTGGCGGAACTCGCCGCCGACGATGCGGCCCTCGCCGCCCTCTTCTTTACGGCGCGCACTTTCCCGCAAGCGGATGGGCGCGTTCTCGCCATGGGCTGGGCCGTGATCAAGCGCGCCGTGCTCGAGGTCGCCGGGATGAGCGAGGCGGATTACCATGCGGCGTATCATCGTTTCGCTGACACGGGCGACGCGGCCGAAGCACTGCTGGCAAACCGGCCGTCCGCCGCGTCGAACAAATCGGCGGGCAACGAGGCGCGCGCGCGCGCCGGCGTCACGCTCCAGGGCATGGCCGCATTCTTTTCCGAGGTTTCGGCGGCGCGCGGACCGGCGGCCAAGCTCGACTTGTTGCAAGCGCAGTTCCGCCGGCTTTCGCCCACCGAGGCCAAATATCTGGTCAAGATTGTGACCGGCGATCTGCGCATCGGACTGAAGGAGGGTTTGGTCGAGGAGGCCATCGCCGCTGCCTCCGGGCAGCCGCTCGAACGGGTGCGCGAAGCGAACATGCTCGCGGGCGACATCGCGGAAGTCACGCGGGCCGCCCGTCGCAACGCCCTGGATACGATCCAGCTGCGGGTGTTCAACCCGCTGCAATTCATGCTGGCGAGCTCCGCACCGAGTGCGGAGGCGATCCTCGATCGACTGCGTCCACCCGTCTGGTTGGAGGAAAAGTATGACGGCATCCGGTGCCAGCTGCACAAATCGGGTGAACGCGCCGAACTCTACTCGCGCGACCTGAAGCGCATCACGGGGCAATTTCCGGACGTGATTCGCGCCGCGAAGGATCTGGCGGGCGATCTGATTGCCGATGGCGAGCTCCTGGCCTGGCGGGAAGGCCGCGCGCTGCCCTTTGCCGAACTCCAAAAACGTCTGGGCCGAAAGGGCGATGACTTTTTTCTCGGCGCCGAAATTCCGGTTTCAATTTCCTTCTATGATCTGCTGTGGCGGAACGGCCGCACGCTCCTCCGGGAGCCACTCGGATCGCGCCGGGCCTTGCTCGCGGAACTGCTCACGCCGAACGGCGCGGCCCTGAATTCGCCCGCCGCCAAGCGCCCACCGCAATTCCTGCTGGCGCCGGTGCAGGAGGCCGGCAGCGCGGTGGAAATCGAAGCGGCGTTCCTGGCCGCGCGCCAGCGGGGCAACGAAGGGCTGATGGCAAAGGACCCGCAGAGCATTTACACGCCCGGCCGCCGCGGCCTCGCCTGGCTGAAGCTCAAGAAAGCCTACGCCACGCTCGATGTTGTCGTGGTGGGCGTGGAATACGGGCACGGCAAGCGACGCGACGTCCTCAGCGACTATACCTTCGCGATCCGCGATGAGGAAAATGACCACCGGCTGCTCACGGTGGGCAAGGCGTACTCCGGCTTGACGGATGTCGAAATCGCCGGGCTGACCGCGCATTTCCTCGCGCACACGCTCGAGGTGCACGGCCGGTTTCGGTCCGTCGTGCCCGACACAGTGCTCGAAGTGGCGTTCGACTCCATCCAGCCGAGCGCGCGCCACCAGAGCGGTTTTGCCCTGCGGTTTCCGCGGATCGCGCGAATTCGCACCGACAAGACGCCCGCTGAAATCGACACGCTGGAAACCTGTCGCCGTCTGGCCAACGCCAGCTTCGCGGATGCGAAGGTTCCGAAGCCCGGCGTTCCTTGACGCGAACTCACCCCGGCCGTTTTCATGGCGTCGCGCTCCCATTGGTTGAAAGTCGTGGCGGTACTCGGGCTGGCCGCGGTGATCACGTTCCTGGCGCTCCGCTCGTCGCCGTATCTTCAATACATCCCCTGGATGCCGCGGCGCATCGGCGTATGGGCGGATAGCAATGGCATCGGGCGGAACGCGGTGGCTTTCTTTGCGCTCGCCCTGCCGGTGTTTCTGCTGGTCGGGCGGCGCCTCGTGCACGGGGTGGCGCTGGCCGCATTTGCCACCGTCATCGAGGTGGCGCAGCTCTGGATACCGGGCCGCGTGTTCGACTGGCGCGATATCGTCGCCAGCGTCGCGGGCATCGTGGTCGCATGGGCCGTCAGCTGGGCGGTGCGCCGGGCGGCGGGTTCGAAACGATGCTAACCCGGCTCACACACGCGACGCGCAGCGGGGCGCAGACGCTGGCCTCGTTTCACCCGGAACTGGGTGATTGGTTCCGCCGGCGTTTCGGCTCGCTCGCACCCGCGCAGGCCATCGCCGTCCCTGAAATCATGGCCGGCAACTCGCTGCTGCTGTCCTCACCCACGGGCAGTGGCAAAACGCTGGCCGCGTTTCTGGGGGTCTTCGATCATCTGGCCAAAGCGCGGGATCGCCGGGAGCTGCCGATCGGAATCGTGGCCGTGTACATCTCACCGCTGCGCGCCCTGGCCTACGATCTCCGCAAGAATCTGCAGCCGCCGCTCGATGAGCTGGGTTGGAACTGGTTGCGCGTCGGAACTCGCACCGGCGATACGACGGCGAAGGAGCGCGCCCAGCAGCGCCGGCGGCCGCCGCAAATCCTCGTCACCACGCCGGAGAGCCTCACGTTGCTGCTCAGCCAGCCGGGCTGGGTGCCCGCCTTCCGCGACGCGCGGTTCCTCGTCATCGACGAGCTGCATGCGCTGGCCGAAAACAAACGTGGGTCGATGGCCGCCGTCGCCGCGGAACGCCTGGAGGAAATTTCGATTTTCGATTCTCGATTTTCGATTGGCCGCGAGAGCACGGCCGACCGATCGAAAATCGTCCGGATCGGGCTTTCCGCCACCGTCGCCCCGCTGGAAACCGTGGCCGAGTTTCTCGTCGGTCCCGGCCGGCCATGCCGGATGGCCGAGGTGACGGAACGCAAGCCCGCCCGCATCGAGGTATTTTCGCCGCTCCGCGATCATGCGTACCCGCCGGCCGGGTACACGGCCTCCCGCCTGCTGCTGGAACTGGGCACGCTGCTGGGCCGGCAGCGAACCACGCTGATCTTCACCAACACGCGCAGTGGGGCCGAGCACATCGGCGTCCGGCTCAAGCAGCTGATGCCGGCGCTCGCCAGCCAGATTGAAGTGCACCACGCGTCCCTCGATCGCGGCGGGCGGCTCGAAGTCGAGGATCGGTTGAAACGCGGCGAACTGCGCGCCGTGGTCTGGTCGACGTCCCTCGAAATGGGCATCGCCATCGGGTCGATCGACACCGTTGTGATGGTGTCCGCCCCCAAGGGCGTGGCGCGCGCGCTGCAACGCATCGGGCGCTCGTAGCCACACGGGCGGCTTCAGCAAGAATTCACCACGAAAATGCAATCGGTGACGAGCGGCCCGCGGCGCGGCATGGTTCACTGCCTTCATCCTAAAATGTCCTCCTCCTTCCACGGCCACGACGTCATCGATATGCTGCGCGAGTCCGACGCGTTTCATACGCGAGACTCACTCGTGGCCGCCATCACGGCGCGCTTCGGCGCGGACGCGCGATTCGAAACCTGCTCGGCCAGCCGCATGACGGCGACGCAACTGGTCGAGTTCCTGGCGCAACGCGGAAAAATCGTCCACGCCGCCGGCGGCTTTGTCGTCGATCCCGAACGCGTCTGCCAGCGAAACGGCACCCCGGCAGCGGGCGTCGGCGGCCACTCGCTCCACCCTTGAGCGGACGTGCGCCGCGCGCGGGAGTCGTTGACTGGTCGGGTGGGTCGCCGCGGCCCCACGCGATCGGGGCGCCCCATTTCGCGGCAAATCCCTCGCGGGCACACGCCACCGTCGAACGACGGGCCGGCGGTCGCCGTTCGAGGCAGTTTCATCTCGCACCGCCCACGGAATCGTTCTTCTTCGCGCGGATGATTTTTCCGCGGCAGTTTCTCGGGTGCATGCTCGGTTTGTTGAGTGCGGTTTCAATGCTGGCGGCGGGCACGCGCAAATCGCCGACGCGCCCCGCGTCGGCGGAAAACGCCGTGGCCTACAAGGGTGCGATCGTCGTTGATGCGGAGAGCGGGGCGGTCCTGAGCGA
>JBBRCR010000095.1:0-20497 GCA_038204695.1 Opitutales bacterium
AATCGCCGCCACCGTTGACCGGGATGACGTTGATCGCGCCCATCAACAGTCCTTCATCAGGACCTACCTTGGTGTAGAGTTTCTTTTCGTCGAATTGCGGCTCACGGGCCAAGCCCCCGTAGGGCGCTTCACGGTGGATTCGTCGATTCGGCGCGCCGGCGGCGTTGGGCGTGAACGGGCTGACCCAACAAATTGCATTGCCCGAGAGAAACAGCAGGTTGACCCCGCCGTCGCGCATCGCGGTGACGGCATGATACGAACGTTCATCCCAATATTCGTCGTGGCCGACGCTGAGAAAAGCTTTGCACTTCAACCCGCGCGCCGGCGTGAGCATGTCGCTTTGGGAGCAATAAGAAACGTCATAGCCATGCTGCTCTAGCCAGTAGGCGAGGGGAAACTCCCAACACAGCCATTCGCCGCTGCCCACCGATTGCGGGTTGTCATAGATTTGCCGATACTTGCCGTAGGGTCGGTCGAAGCTCACATCCACCGTCGGTGCCGACGTCATCGGTGGCGTCCCGTCGTCGTAAAGCGAGTAGGTGTCGGGCCAGCGGTTGTAGGCCTGCCAGGTGTTGTCGCTGCATTGAAACAGAATGTCCGCCGGACGGTCGTCGCGCACGATAAACACGACATAGCTTTGCCAGTACGGCTGGTCGGGCTTGTCGGGCAGTGTGGTCAGCCGTCCCAGGTACACGCCGCTCGGCCAGTCGGTGGGAATCTTCAGCGACGCGCTTCGTTCCCAGCTGCACTCGACGAGCCGTCGCTCGCCGACCGTGGGGTTGGGCTGCTTCATGCCCTGCAATGGCCCGAGCGTGGTCATCAACCGGGCGCCGCGTCCGCCGTAGTAGCCGGAGCGAAAGACCTCGATGGCATAACGCGCCGGCGGAGTCGTGCTGATCATGAAGTCGATCGTCTCGCCCGCGGCGACGCTCTGGCGCGAGCAGTAGCCTTCGATGACGGACGAGCGATAAGATTCGCGAGCAGCGGTCGCGTTGGGTACAGGGTCGACGCGCACCCGGGTGAGCTGCCAGTCGCGGGCACCCTCGCGACGATTTTCGCGTTCGATGAGTGACGTTGTCCGGGTGGAATTCGCGGCAAACGCGCCCGGTGCAAGTGCCGAAGCGACCGCAGCGGAAGCGGTGGTGGCGATGAAGTTGCGGCGACCGAGCTGCGGATTGGTTGGGATGCTCATGATGATGGATGCCCTCGTTTGTTAATTGTGCCGGCCGTGCCTGCGCGATCGATTGGCTCAGCGTGACGGCCAGTGGGCGATGATGGCAAGGAACGCGCAGGCCAAAAGGGCCACCGGGAGACGCTCCCGCAGAATGGGTGTCCCTGGCATGCTTCTGAGCCGCTGTTCACGAAAAGCAAGGAGCAGGGCGGTGATCACGATCACCAAACCAATAATCGCCGCCATCGAAAAATCGAGCAATGCAGTCGGGCGCGGCTGAGTGCCCGCCATCATTCCACGCGCGGTTGCAATTCCACCGGGATCCCGCAGCGCGCCGGGCATGAAGGGGACAGATGAGACGAATTTCGCCAGCGCCTTGCTCATGTGCGCAGCCGAGACTACGACGGCGATCGGCAGAGCGAGCTGCCGCCAAAGCGCGCCGAACGATTCGCGTGCTCCGAGCAGGCGCGCCGCCGCGGCGAGCAGCCACCACAGCAGCAACGGGAACACGACGATCGCCCATCCACCGCCAAGCCAGCTGGCGCCGTCTGTCCAGCCAATCCTGGTCGCCACCCAGGTCGGAGCGGTCAAAAAAGCCTTTTCAATTTCGGGGACCTCCTCCGCCAACTCGGAAATGACGAAGCCGGAGTCCAGCATCACAAACAGCGTCAACGGCCAGGCAGCCACGCGTTCGCGCAGATCCGTCGCGGGAAACGGTCGTCGCAACAGGAGCTGCATGTTGTCGGTCGCGCACGCCTTGATGCATTGCCCGCATAAGAGGCAGTCCTTGTTGCTGGCGAGGGTGGCGGGATTTAGCAGGCTGGGGCAGCTGCGTGCGTCGAGGCGGTCGCGGTTGATTGCCGATACGCAGTTCTTTGTCGTGCACGCGGCACAGGCCGCGCCCGAGGCCGGACGCACGGCGAGCATTCCGCCGCGGCCATAAACGTTGAGGAGCAATCCGACGGGACAAAACCCGCGACAGTAGGCTCGATCCTTGAACACGATCGCCGTCGCCGCGGCCAGACTGATCAGCCCGGTAAGAAAATAGGCGCTGTACGCGGGGACGCGATTAATGTCGGCGCCGGCCACGAGCAGATGAATCACCCCGTACAACCCAAGAACGAGCCCCCCGGTTGCCATCCATTTGGGGAGCGACCGCTGTGGAATTTGAAGGCGGCGGGTCAGCCGCTCGCCGATGTTGCTCACGAGTTCGAGCGGACACACTGCACACCACGCGCGGCCCAGCAGCACAGCGGCCCACAACATCGCCGGCCACCAGAGACCCCAAATCAGCAGCGTCGTGAGGTGGGTTCGGGAGAACAGCTTCGCACCGACGCCGTCCGGCGCGAATTGTCCCCAGGCCAGGATCGCGAGCAGCACGAAGCAGATCAGCAACACAACCTGACACACGTAAGGAAAGCCGGGCCACACCACCAGCGCGCGGATGGGCCCTCGAGTGAGCAAACGGGCGCCCTCAGGTGCGACGGCGCAAGCGTCAGCTCCTGATCGCGCCAGGATCGGCGTTTCCGCGATGAGCGCCACAGGTCCGGTGCCGCCACTGGAATTTGGAGATTTCACGAATGCACACCAATGCGACGAGGCTTCGGCGAAACTACGAGGCCGATGAATTGCGCGTCCGGAGCCGACTGAATCATCGTCGTCACACCGTCGGTTTGGATAATCATCCGTCGTCCGCCGTTCAAGCGGCGGCATTCGGCATTTCTTGGCGAATGCACGGCGCAGGTTGATATTCGGGAGGATCGTGGTTGTGGCCGACGCCGTGCGTGCGCACATCGATCGGCGGCACATCCGATCAATCATCATGAGCCCGAGATTCACTCTGCTGTTGTTCGTGGCTGCATCGCATGCGGTCGCGGCGGGTGTGTTTCCAATTCCGCAGGAGGAGGAAATCAGCGGTGACGATATGGTGTTGACCGAGCCGGTGAGGCTCCTGCTGCCCTCGGAGCCAAGCGCCCACGACGCTTTTCTCGTCCGCGAATTTGCCGCGGAGATCGGCGATCGCTTTGGTCTTTCGGTTCGTGTGGAACGCGCGGCCCAGATTCCCGACACCGGCCCGGTTATTATCATCGGCCCGCACACGAATCCACTGGTCAGCCAGGCGTGTCGGGTTCGGGGGGTGGACGTGGATGCGAAGCGACCCGGCGCGGAAGGTTACGCGCTCGTCGTCGATCCACGCCTTGCGCTGGTGGCGGGCAGCGACGAGGCCGGCGCGTTTTATGGCCTGCAATCACTGCGCCAGTTGCTGACCCGCGAAGGCGGGCGCACGCGGATCCGCGGGGCGAGGATTCGCGATTGGCCGCACCTGCCGTTTCGTGGCATCCGGCTTTACCTGCCCGGCCAGGAAAACATCGCCTTCTTCAAGCGCTTCCTGCGCGATTTCATGGCGCTGTATAAATTCAACCGCGTCATCATCGAAATGAATGCGGCCATGCGTTTCGACCGGCACCCGGAACTCAATGCCGGCTGGCGCGAGTTCGCGAAGGATCTCAACTACAGCCGACGCGAGCGGCCGGCGGGTCCGGGAAATTATTTCATGAATTCCTCCCATCACGACACGGCTGATGGCGGGATTCTGGAAAAATCGGAAGTGGCTGAAATCGTCGCCTTCGCCCGGGAGCACCACATCGATGTGATCCCCGAAATTCCCTCGCTCACGCACAGCTTCTATCTGCTGACGCGGCATCGTGAACTGGCGGAGATTCAGGACGCGGAATGGCCCGACACCTATTGCCCGGCCGACCCGCGGTCGTATGCGCTGCTTTTCGACGTATTGGATGAGTTCATCGAAGTGATGAAACCGCGGATGGTTCACATCGGCCACGACGAGTGGCGGATGCCGACCGGGCTGGACCCGCGTTGCAAGGATCACGACGTGCGCGATCTGTTCGTTCAGGACATCGTAAGAGTCCACGGGTATCTCACGCAGAAAGGCGTCTCGACGGCGCTCTGGGGCGATCACTTTCTCGAGAATCTGCGCGGCAAACACCTGAAGCGGCAAAAGAGTAGCAGCGGATATGTCTACGACATGCCGGGCGCATTGACGCCCGAACAGGTCCGGCAGTCGATTCCGAAGGACATCCTCGTTCTGAACTGGTTTTGGAACGAGAAGCACGCGGAGAAATCGGAGGAGGGCACGCCGTCGGCCGGAGCCTACAACGACGAGCAGCTCTCGAAATGGGGATTCCGGCAGGTGTGGGGCAACCTGAACCCCGAACTTTCGTGGCAGGATTTCGCCGCGCGCAGCGCCCGGCCGGGCGTGCTTGGCGGCGCGAGTTCGTCGTGGGCGGCGACGACTGAATTCAACTTTGGGAAGGATCTGCTGTGGATTTTTCTCGGCACCCAAAATATGCTGTGGTCATGCCATTGGCCGGAGCGATCCGAGCTGGTGGCGATGGTCCAGTCACTGATCCCGTCCGTGCGGCGCCGTCTTAGCGGCATGATGCCGCCGAGCGACGAGGGCGATCCAGTTGCGCCGATCGATCTGCGCGCGCAACAAACGGCAAAGCTTCCCGTGACGACGGGAAAATTGAGTTCGGCGTGTTTCGGTAAGGAACCGATCACTGCCGGCAGCGTCCGGTTCGAGCTTTCGGATCCCGCCACGAATGCCGGCAAGTACGCCGTGGTGGTCAGCAACGAGGGGACCGGCGCCCCCGAGTTCCCGCTGGCGTCCCCTCCGATTCCGATTGGCGACGATGTCAGCAGCCTGATCTTCCTGCATGCGCTGGCAAAACCGGCCGCGTCGCAGATCGCGTATCGGTTGATCCACAATTTCGCCGATGCCGCGGATTTGCTCGGCTGGTACGAGGTGGTTTATGAGGACGGCCTCAGCATCAACGTGCCGATCCGCTACGGCGTGAATATTCTCGAGTGGAACTGGCCGACCCAACCCGAGGCCGATCGAATTTGTTACGGCGCGGATCCGGTCCAGATCGGCACGGGCGGTGGCCGGGCGGTCCGATTCTTCGCGTTCGAGTGGCCGAATCCGCGTCTCGGAAAAGTCATCCGTGAAGTGCGGCTGAGAGGATCGGTGCATTTCAAGAACAGCAAGCCGTTTCCCGCCAACCCAGCGGAGGCCTCCACGATTCCCACGAATGCAATCATGCTGCGCGCGTTGAGCGTCGTACAGAAACGGGCGGTTCCCGATTCGGTGCAGGCAAGGGTCTTCGAATCGAATGCTGGGAAATGATATCGGAAGTCCCGCCGCTTGGGACGCCGGTGCTGTCTGCGGTTCGTCTCGTGGCTGCGAAGCGCCAGCGAATGGATTTCGGGCGCGACCTCGGTCGCCTCGCGCTGGGCTCGGCGATCCGCCGGCGCGGCTGCCACACGCGCTCCACCGTGGAGCGCGATTTCGCGCAACTACGTCCGCCAGGCCCGCGCGCGTTTCAGATCCGATGCCAGCACCTGCCGCATGATCGCAGCGTCCTCGTCGACTTGGAAATCGAACATGCCGACGCACAGGAAGTCGGCGCCGTGCTGCACCGCGTACTTGAATCCTTCGCGCGGATGAATCGCGCCGGCACCCAAAACCTTGTACGCAATCCACGGCTTGTCGTTCGTCCGCATGAACGCACTCGTCTGCTCCGGCGTTTCGTCGAAGACGCTGTCGTGCCGCGGCATCGGCCCGGCCGACCAGTATTTCTTTTCGTTGAACGTCTTCATCCAGAAGTCCACCGGCATGCCGCGCTTGGTCACCGCAATCGGTACCTCGATCATGTGGGCGCCGAGGCCGCCCGGTACACCCTCCTGTCGGGCGAGTTCGACGGCCTTGGCCAGGTCATCGAGCCGGCCCTCCTTGACATATTTGTCCGCGACTCCGCCATGAACAAATACCGCGTGGGCTCCAGCATCGACGGCGCGGCGGATGTCTGACTTCCAGTCGTCTTTGGGCAGCGTGCATTGGGCGATCCATTGCAGTTTTCCGCCCACCGCATTCCAGTATTCCTCGATCAGCCGCAGGACGTTGTCATCGAGCCGAAGCACCGCGGTGTTGATCCCGTTTTCCTCGCACTTTCGCCACGTCGCGAAAATCTTTTCGGGCGTGAAGTAGTTTTTCAGCAGCGAGGAAACGTAGATCAAGTCGCGGCTGTGAGCGAAGCCGCTCGTCAGGTTGCCACCGCAAATGAGGCGACTGACCTCGAGCTTGCCAATCCGGCCGCGTGGCATCGTGCCTTTGGGCGTGGTTGAAACAGACGGCGCTGGCACCGCGCCGGCGGCAGTCGCGCCACGTAGAGCCTGCTCCTCGAAATTGAAGGCCAGTGTCGCGGCTGCCGAGCCGAGCAGCGAGTTCTTCAGAAACCCGCGTCGATTCAATCCACAGTTGCGGCGCGATGCATCATTCATGACGTGGTCCCATAGCCCGCCATCGGATCGCCGGCAAATTTGAACGGCTGCCAGGACAATCAACGCGTTCTGTTGAGCAAAAAGTGAGGCGTTATTGCTCACGCTTGCCGCGGGTCGCATTGTGCCCCCGTTTTGCAGCCTTCCGTGCAGCCACAAAGTAATCTTCACGCGATCGGGTGGGTGGGGAAGGAGGCCGCCGTTCTCCGCGGGGCCAGGAATCGCGCAATCAATGGCCCTCGCGGAGATTCGTGAAGAAGGCGCGGGCCGTTCGAACCTGGGCGCGAATGGCGTCGGCGCTTGCTTGCAGCGCTTCGCGCGACTCCCAACCGCCGACCGCTCCAGCGTCCATAGTGCGTGTCCCTGCGGCGAGCCACGCTTCGATTTCGTCGAGCGTGCGCAGCCTTCGCGCAACGAGTTCGTCCATCAGTCGAACGTGGCGGACCGGCTGTCCGTCGACTTCGACAAACACCGGTGTGGCGACCGCGCCGGTGAAGAAACCGGGGGCGTCCATTAACTGCCCGGCGTTGGTTTCACATTGGGCGGTGAGCCAAAGGCTGTGTTCAGGCTGGAGTTCGAGTTCGGCGGTCAGCGTGCCGGGCCCGGCGACCTCCTTGATGACGTCGCCAAACGAGATGAGCTTCAATCGTGCGGGGGAGGCATCGCTGCTCGCACGAGCGGCGCGGGCCTGGATGCGCAGACGCTCGCCGCGTGTGATCCGCAGCACGCTGCCGGGAAGCTTTCCGTTCACAGTGAGGTCGAGCATCGGGCCCGTCGTCACAAACGTGTGGCCCTCGCGCACCGCCGCGATCCAGTTGTCGGCAGAGGGTTGCCCGCCCGTGTGGGCGTAGACCCGTGTGCAGCCAATCGATCCGCCCCACGGCACATCGCTGCCCGCCATAGCGGTCAGTCGAAACCCGAGGTTCAGGAATTCATACCAGAGATTTACGCCGATGTATCCCATCTGCGCGATCTCGACAAAGTGTGCGCCGCCTGCGGGCACGAGCAAGGTGAGCCCACGTTCAACCTGGAATGACCAGCGCCGACGACCGACGTGGGCGAATCCGGACAACCCGGCGCCGCGATTTTCCGCGAACACGGGTCCGTAATCATAGTAGTGGGCGGCATCGCGGAGCACACGGGGAACGTTGAAATGAAGCGTGTGTCCGAGGTCCCGCGTGCGGGGATCCTCCTGGCCCGGAATGAGCATAACAGCATTGGACGCGGGCGGGCCAGCCGGAGCGTATCCATATTGCGGATAATAGGTCTGGCGCGCGTCACCCATCAGCAGGACGTTGACGACGCGGACATCCTCGGCCCGGGCCCACCAGGAAACGGCGGCGTCCGACTCCGGTGATGTGCGCTCCACGTGCACGTGGCCGTCGCCGGAAAGCCAGCCGCGCCCGCCCATGTCGATCCAGCGCGACAGCGTCACGGATTCGTTGAGCGGTCCGTCGTTAATCGTGATCGTGCGCTCGAGCGGGATGTATTCGGGGCCTTTGCTGACGTGGAGCCGGTAATGTCCCGGCCTGAGTTCCACGACAAATTCGCCATCGACGAAGAAACACGCCGCGTCTTTCGGGTGCTGCGACCTGAGCCAGGATGATCCAAAGTGTGGATACTGGGAGCGCGCGCGAGGCGACTTCCAGTCCGCGTAATGAATCAACGCGCCCGCTGCATAGAGGAAGCCCATCCGGCCGAGGTCGAGTGCCTGCGGTGGTATGTGGAGGGTGCCGTCGTCGCCATATAGCTGAACGGCCGCCGCGGTGCGGCCGGTAGCGGCGTCGGCAATCGTCACGCGAAGCTCGGCGGCGTTCGCGGCGGCCAGGCCGTGGCACGCCGCGAGAACGAGTCTGGCTTTCTGCAGGGAAGTCACGGTTTGCGGTTACCTTTCATCGTTTCGGGCTTCGAATATTCAATCTTGTTCAATTGGCGTGGACCCATCGGCGCGAATTCGCTGAACCGCCCGTCGTGTCGCGCAGCACCGGCGCCGCTCTGCACAATACACATTATGTTAAGTCCATTGCAGGCACCGATGGATACTCGATGCGCAACCTCCGGATCGATATCAGCACAGCTCCTTTGAGAACATCCCCCCGCCGGCGTAGTCGCCGGCAGTGGCGCCGGTCTTTGACCGGCGGCCTGCGGCGGATCTCCTGCCGAACCGCCCCGCGTATCCGCTTTCTGAATCCAAGATCCTGCCGCCGCCGGGCGAGGATGCTTCCTTCGGGTTTGGGGAGTTGAGCGTGTATTGGCGTGGCAGGCAAAGGGCGCACCGACGTCCTGAATTGCGACGCCGAAAACATCGTGGCGCTTTGCGACGTTGATTCAGCCCACCTCGGCCGTGCCGCGGCCACGTATCCGCACGCCCGGCCGTTTGCCGACTGGCGTGTGATGTTCGACCAGCTTGGACGGGGAATCGATGCCGTCACCATCTCGACTCCGGACCATGCTCACTTTCTGCCGGCATATCGGGCGTTAAAGCAGCGAAAGCACGTGTTTTGCCAGAAGCCGCTCACGCACACACTCTGGGAAGCACGCGCAACGATGAACTGCGTGGCGCCCGTTATCTGGCTCCGGCTCGGATGCGTGGCCGGATTTCTTTTGCTGGGAAATGCACGGGCGGCGCCGACGGGCCGGTGGAGCCTGAAGGTGGACGGTCCCGAAATTCACCATCCGGCGTGGCTCGAGATCGCGGAATCGGCTGCGGGTGGGCACACCGTGCGCTACGTGGGCCGGATCGGAAGCGTCCGCGATATCAAGCCGTACGAACTCGGCGACGACGCACTGGAGTTCTCCCGCAACGAGTGGTTCGGTGCCTACGAGGTCTTGCATCATGCTTCGCGCTTTGACGGTGATCGCGTCGCCGGAACGTTTCGGCGTCCAAACGGGCAGATCCTGTCCGTCGCCGGCGAGCGCGCGCCACCCCTTGACCGCGCCGACCCGAAATCCTGGACGGCTCGGCGCCCGCTGTTCAACGGCCGCGGCTTCGAAGGTTGGGTCACAACGAAGGGCGACGACGTTGTCCGCAACTGGCGGATACAGGATGGCGAAGTGATCACGTTTGCCGGCGGCGGCGGGCGGCTCTGTGATCTTCGCGATCGCAGGGTGCGGATCCGACTTTGCCAACGGTAATTCCGCTGTAGCTAAAGACCAGCTTCCAGACAGTGGACTACCGTCAACCATCGCTGCGGTCCGGTGCCCCCCACCTCACAACGCTCATCCGCCCCGGTGAAAACACCCATGAAGTCCGTCGTCGCACGCGTTCAAGCGGACAACACTCAATGCGAGCTACCAGTTTTATCGCGCGCAAGGCAACCGCCCGAATTCGCTGCCGCCACTCGACGGAATCAGTGACTGGCTGCGGATCACCGGCGGGGCCACGTGGGACCCGCTCACCGGCCAGCGGAAGCTGAATGGCGTGGTGGTTAGGCACCGGACCGACCAGTGGCGTTATTCAAAACACGCCCGGTTTCACGCACGGCTTCGTCGCGCCGGCGGCCAGCGGTGCGCGGGATACGTTTCAGCGATTCCGCGCCTGGTATCGGATGTATGTCGGCGATGCCGAGGGATGGGATGTCGACTACGCGCCCGGCAACCCGACCTATGGCAACTACAGCTTCCGTTGGGGGAATGTGGACACCCGCAACTTCCACACCGAGCAGGTGCGGCTCGGCCTCGTCCCCAACAATGCCAGCGGCTCCCGCTCGATCCAGAAGACCAATGGCGCGATCTGGCTGGCGCACATTTGGGACGGGCGGATCATCCCGACCTTCGGGCTGCGCGAGGATTTCCATTACACGAAGTTTCAGAATCCGACGCGCTTCACTCCCGACAACTGGGACTTCGATTACGAGTACATGAACCAATGGCAGGCCGGTGACTGGCAGAAGCGCGACGGCAGCACGGAACAGCGCGGCGTCGTGGTCAGGCCATTTCATCGGATCGAAGCGATTGACCGGCTGGCGAGCGGCGGCTCACGCGTGACGAGTTTCGCCGCGAACGTACTTCGTCGGCTCTCGTTACATTACAATACGTCCGACAGCTTCAAGGCCGCGGCTCCGGCGCAGAACGTGTTCGGCGAGTGGCTGGGCGACCCCTCGGGCACCGGCAAGGACTATGGTTTCTCGGTGAACCTCTGGGACAACAAGCTCGCGCTGCGCGTGAACAAGTATGAGACGCGCCAGTTGAATTCCCGCAACGGTGCCTCTGCGGTGTTCGCCCGCGAGATCTGGCGGATTGATTTTTCCAATACGAATTTCGCGCTCCAGCAGGAGGCTGCCAGCTGGATCACGGAGCAGGCTGCCGCGCGCGGACAAACGCTCACCGCGGCGCAACTCGACGCCGAACTCGCACGGGTCATGGGCATTCCGGCCCGCGACCTGAACACGATCAACGAGCTATTCCCAGCGTGAAGCGGTTCTGCTTTGCAGCCTGGCTACTTCTCGTCGGGCCCGGAATGGCGGACACACACTCGCTTCCGGCGGTCGCGGATCTAAACGCCCACCCACTCATAACGCACGTCAGCGAAGTGGTCGCAGCGATGGAAACGCCCGGCGCGCCGCTTGCGCAGGAAGAACTCAATGCTCTTACGGCAACATTACGCACAGCGAGTCACTGCCGCGGATGAGCGTCACCCAGCCGACGTACAATCTGCTCGCGCGAGGAATCGAAGCGCAATTCCTCCCCATGTGCCGCGCACTGGGCGGCACCCGGTTAGTGACATCTGGCCGATCACGTGGGCCGACGACGATGCCCTGTACAGCACCTACGGCGACGGCACCAGATTCGTGCCGAAAGCCGATCGCAAGCTGAGCTGTGGCTTTGCCCGCGTCACCGGCGGCCCGTCGGATTTTCAGGGCGTGAACATCCGTTCGCCGGCCGAGCAGGTCGGCCAGGGCAAGTCTGAACCAGCAAAATTTGCCATGTCGCACCCTTCATTGCCCTGCCTGGTGATCGCGTTCGCGTCATTCACTGCGTCCCTTCCGGCCGCCGCGCCCACCGGCCCAATTCCAACCTGAAAACACCTCTCGAGTGCGACCGGGGAGTTGCCCACGCCGAACGGCGTGTTCGCACCCATCGGCAATGTGCGCCAGCCCGGCGGCTGGAACATCCTCACCGTGACGAAGGGCCTGAAGCAGGCTGAAGGTCTCGCGGCCGGCGACATCGATGGCGACGGCAAGTCCGACATCGTGGGCGGAGGCCGGTGGTTCAAGCATCTCGGCGAAACAAGATTCGCCACCCATATCATCGATGAAACCCAGACTCCGGGCCGTGCGGCCGTGGGCGACCTGGTCAAAGGGGGCCGGCCGGAAGTCGTCATGGTGATCGGCGACGGCCGTGGGACGGTTGAAATGGTATGGCTTGCGCGCGGCGATGTTCGATATCTGCTTTGACTTCATGACGGATTGCGTCGCCGTGAGATTCTGCTGTGCCGCTTTGCTGCTCTGTTGTGGGTTGCCAGGCCACGTCGGCGCGGCTGGAGCATCGTCGGATCCGTCAGCGGCCATCCGCATGCAAATGACCATCGGCCCTGTGTTCGTCGAGTTCATGACGGCGGATGGCGCGCTGGCGGGCCGCTACAACTACACGGATCCGTTCAAGCCGTACCTCCATCCGCTGCTTTCGCCGCAAGGGCATTGCGTGTCGCTGGCTTCGCCGCACGACCACAAGCATCACAAGGGTCTCATGTACGCGCTGCGGACTCCGGAGCTGAATTTCTGGGAGGAATCGACGCGGGCACCCGGCGAAGCCGTCGGGCGGGAGCGGCACCTCGCGTTTTCCGATGTGCGCGCGTCGGGCGACGAGGTGGGCTTTACCGAAACGTTGTCCTGGGAGCCGTCGGGCGGCGGTCCTGCCGTATTCGAAGAGATGCGACGCATCGCCTGCCGGCGGGTCGGGGCGGCTTTTCAATGGACCTGGGAAACGACGCTGAAAGTCCGTCGCGCCACCCGGTTGATTCAGAGCCAGGCGAGTCACAAGAAAGCCGACGGCAGCATCGTCAACTATCACGGGCTCGGGCTGCGCTTCCGGCGGGAATTTGGCGGCGGCACGCGCAATAATGCGCTGCAGCTCGACGATGGACCGGAGCAGTGGAACAAGGGCGCCTCCCGGCTCGAGTTCAGCAGCGTCATGGGTGCCACTCCCCGTCGGGTGACCTTCATTGGTTGCATCGACGGTTTTTCGCCCGCGCCCCAAGTCGCAGTGACGCTTTCGCAGCAGCAAGGGAATGGTCTTTTCGTGATGGAAACGCCGTTCGCCTTCCTCGCCCTCGGCCCGAGCAATCTGGCAGAGCGTCCGTTGCGCGACGGCGAGTCACTGGCCGAGCGCTACACCGTCACGGTGACCGATCGTTAAACCACCAAGCCCTCCATGCAAAGCACCCCAAATCCGCCGCTGAGCCGGCGCCGGTTTCTCCATCAATCCTCCGTCGCGGCCGCCGCGGTCGTCGGATTCCCCCACCTGCTGTCGCCCCGGGCACGCGGTGCGGGACAAGCCAACCCGGTCGACAAGGTTTCCATCGGATTCATCGGCACCGGCGGGCGGGGCCTGGGCGTGCTGAAGGAATTTTTGGTGGAAGCCAAGGCGCGCGTGGTCGCCGTGTGCGATGGGAAAGCGGACCGGCTGGCCGCCGGGCGTCAGGCGGTCAACGCGGCCTACGGGAACCAGGACTGCGCGGTGTATTCGGATTTTCGTGACGTGATCGGCCGGCGCGACATCGAAGCGGTGGTGGTCGCAGCGCCCGATCACTGGCACGTGCCCATGGCGATTGCAGCGGTGCGGGCGGGCAAGGATGTCTTTGTCGAGAAACCGCTCGGACTCGCCATCGGCGAGAACCAGGCACTGCGCGCAGCCCTCCGAAAACACGAGCGTGTCTTCCAGTTTGGCACCCAGCAGCGTTCGAGCGCCAACTTCCGCCTCGCGTGCGAGCTGGTCCGCAACGAACGGATCGGCCGGCTCGAGCACATCAAAGTCTGGAGCGTCGGGAGCGTGCCGGGCGGCCCGACCGCACCGGCGCCGGTTCCGCCCGGCCTGGATTTCGATTTCTGGCTCGGGCCCGCGCCGGCCAAGCCCTACCGCGAGCACCTCTGCGATGCGAACGGCACAACCAAGACGTGGTGGTTCAATTCCGACTACGCACTCGGTTTCATCGCCGGCTGGGGCGTGCATCCCATGGACATTGCCTATTGGGGCTGCCCCGAGCTGATGAGCGGCCCGCTCGAGGTGAAGGGCACCGGCAAGTTCCCGACGGAGGGCGCATGCGACACCGCGACCGAGTGGCTGGTGAACATGAAGAGCGCGGCGGGCGTCACGCTCGAGTTCCATGGATTGCCGATCGGGGACAATTCGGAGGCCCTGAAGAAACATAATCCGTGGCAGGAGAGATACGCCCGCACCACGCATCACGGCACGGTTTTCGAGGGCACAGACGGGTGGATCATCGTCGATCGCTCTCACATCGGGGCGAGTTCCCCTTCGGTGCTAAAGGAGAATCCCGACGATTTCCGGGTGAAGCTTACGCGCAGCAAGTTCCACGCGGAGAATTTCGTGGACAGCGTGCGCAGCCGGAGACCCGCCGTCGCCAATATCGACGAGGCATTTCAATCCGACGCGCTCTGCCACCTCAGCAACCTGGCCTTGAGGACTGGGCGGACGCTCACCTGGGATCCGACGAAAGAGCGTTTCGTGAACGATGACGCCGCCAATCGGCTGCTCGTCGCCCGCGAGCCCCGCAAGCCCTGGACATTGTAAGCGCGCGCTCCGGGCGTGGGTGTTGTCAGCGCCGCGATGGCGCCATCCGAATCGGGAGGACGCGATTATCCTCCACGCGGCGGCGGAGGCTGCCAGCTACTGCACACCTCGTCGAACCAAGTCTCGTAGTGCTTTTTCAATAACTCCACCGCGGCGGGTGCGGGCAGCGACTGCGCCGACGCCGTAGCGACAAAACAAATACAAGCAGCGCCGCGAATCGCGCGCGACACAAACTCAGGTGCAGGTGGAACGAAAGCGCGGCCAGGGTTCGAGCGGGACGCCCGTGCGACGCCGGATCACGCAGGCGTGCTCAAAACCTGATTATAGCCCCCGTGGTTTCAGTTGTCGCGGCTCCAGGCTGTGCCTCGAGCCGTTGACCTCAAATCCCCCGCGTCCGCTTTTGCACCAAACCAGGACCCGACTCTGCACGCCGCTGTTGGTGGATTGCTGCCGGGCGGCAAATTGATACACCCCCGCCCGCCATATACCGCTGGGGCCGCCGCGTCGGCCGCCATGGTCGCGGGCGGAGCGGTCGGACGCGACCTTGGTTGCAAACGGGCCATCGGATGCAAAACAACAAGACTTTCCCCACTTGTCCATTGCGACTGCTCTCCGGCGGCTGGTACCGTGCTCCCCCGTAGAAGCTTTCTCGCCAGTCCTGACCAGCACCGGGTCGACAGCGTTCGCCCGGCCCAACTCTCCCCTTCATGTTCATCGCCGCGCGTCCTGCTGACGCCTCCCTCGGGTGGCGCTTCCACGGGCCTCATGTCTCTCACGAGACCGCCAGCCGCGTGACCGCCCGGCAGAACGCTTACCGAGGCCTCTGTTTCGCGGCGGTCTGGGCGGCTTTGCAGTTGGGCTCGGTCTTCGCGCAAACCCTCGACCCGGCCAACTTCGCCTCGCCGCCGGCGGCCTATCGGCCCGAGACGTGGTTCCACCTCATCGGCGGCAACGTTGGGAAATCCGGTCTCACCGCTGATCTGGAAGCAATCAAGGGCGCGGGGATTGCAGGCATTCAACTCTTCCACGGCTCCGGCCGCGCGTGGCCTGGCGTAACCCCACAGATCCAAACGCTGAGTCCATCCTGGGACGAAATGATCGCGCACGTCGCCGACGAGACGAAGCGCCTCGGCCTTCGTTTCACGATGCAGAACTGCCCGGGTTGGGCGATGTCCGGCGGTCCGTGGATCACGCCGGATAAAGCCATGCGCCACCTGGTGTGGAGCCGCACTGATGTCGCCGGCGGCGCCCCGGTCACACCGTTGCTCGCCCGGCCCCAGCCGAGCGAAGAGGCGTGGCGTGATTACCGCGACGTCGCCGTGATCGCCTTTCAAACGCCCGCGGATGACGACGGCAGCTTTCTCACCCCGACGCGCGTCCACAGCAATCGCCCCGACCTGCCTTGGGCCGATCTGTTTGCCGGAGGGACCGCGGCCAAAATCCGGCTCAAGCCCGGAGCCGAGGC
The DNA here is from genome assembly GCA_038204695.1 of Opitutales bacterium. Lineage (GTDB taxonomy): Bacteria > Verrucomicrobiota > Verrucomicrobiia > Opitutales > Opitutaceae > ER46. The sequence continues at coordinate 15,747 of JBBRCR010000095.1, forward strand.
CGTCTGGCTGGAAGTCTCCTTCGATTCAGCGGTAACCCTGCGCTCGCTCGAACTGCCGCCCACCGAAATTTTTCTTGTGCGCCGATTCTTCGATCCGGCCGCGGCTGTTCGCATTCAGGCGCTCGATGCCACCGGGCTCGTCGACGTTGCGCGCCGTGAGATTCCCCGGGGCAACTGGCAGGATCGCGGTCAGGACGAACGCCCGCTGGTCCTCGCGCTCCCGGACCACCCCGCACGCACGTTTCGGATCACCTTCGAGCACCAGACTACGCTCGAGCTGCCCTATCTCCGCCTCACCTCGGCCGCGCGCGTGCACGATTGGCCGGGCCAGGCCGGCTACGTGCTGCGCAGCCTCGATCGCAGCCCGCCGCCCGCGCAGCATCGCGCGACGTGGGTGCAGTCCACGACCATCCGCGATCTGACCACCTTTGTCGCAGCCGACGGCACACTGCGCTGGACGCCCCCGGCTGGCCGCTGGACCATCCTGCGTTTCGGCCATGTGAACACGGGCGTTAAGAACAAGCCCGCCCCACCCGAGGCGACCGGCTTCGAGTGCGACAAGTTTTCTCCCGCTGGCGCCGAGCAGCACTTCGCCGGCTACATCGGACGCATCACCGCCCCCGGCGGTCCTGCCGACGGTGGCCGCCTCCACGGGATGTTGATCGATAGTTGGGAATGCTTCACGCAATCATGGACGCCCGCGATGGAGACGGAGTTCGCCACCCGCCGCGGCTACGCCTTGCGCCCATGGCTGCCCGCCCTCGCCGGCTGGGTCGTCGATGACCATCTCTCGAGCGAACGTTTCCTCCGCGACTGGCGCGCGACGATCAGCGATCTGCTGGTCGATAACTATTTTGGCCGGCTCGCCTCTCTCGCGCGCGAGCGCGGAATGAAACTCTCCTTTGAAGCTGCCACCGGCGACGTCTCACCGGGTGACGTTCTGCAATACTACAGCAAGGCCGACATCCCCATGTGCGAGTTTTGGCATCCCAACGATCCCCATTGGGGTGGATTGGAGACCAAGCCCATCGCCCTGGCCGCATCCGCCGCTCACATCTACGGCAAGCCTGTAATCGCGGCGGAAGCGTTCACCAATGTCCAACTGCGATGGGACGAGCATCCGTTCATGTTGAAGCATCTCGCCGACCGGAATTTTGCGCACGGCATCAACCATCTCGTCTTCCACACCTACACCCACAACCCCCGGCTCGACTTGGTGCCCGGCACGTCGTTCGGCTCGCGGATCGGCACACCGTTCATCCGCGGGCAGACGTGGTGGCGGCACATGCCCGCATTCACGACCTATCTGGCGCGTTGCGAATTCCTGCTCCAACAGGGCCGACCCGTCGCCGATGTGCTCTGGTATCTCGGCGATGACCTCGACCACAAGCCTCGCTCGGACGCGTCATTTCCCAATGGATACAAATTCGACTATCTCAACGCCGACGCGCTGCTCAATCGCATCAGCGTCGTCGACGGCACGCTGCGAACGCCCGAGGGCGTCGCTTGGAGAGTACTCTGGCTGCCGCCCGCCAATTGCCAGCGACTCACCCTCGCGACCCTGACGAAGCTGCGCACACTCTTGCAGCAGGGCGCCACGGTCGTGGGTCCCCCTCCTCGTGAAAACGCTTCATTGGCTGGCGGCGCGGACGTCGACCAAAAATTCCGCGCCCTCGTCGATGAATTGTGGGGAACTCCTGTTTCAAAAAGTGGCGACCGGCAGCTCGGTCGAGGCCACCTGCTCTGGGGCGGCGAATTGGAGCGATCGCTCGCCCGGCTCGGCGTCGCACCCGATGTCGTTGGCGCCAGCGCGGCGACGTGGTGTCATCGACGCGCCGACGAGACCGACATTTATTTTGTCGCCGCCGACCGGCTCGCTCCCCTTCAGGCCAACCTCAGTTTTCGCGCGCAAGGTGAGCCGGAGTTCTGGGACTCGCTCACCGGCACGGGCAAAGCGGTGACCGTGTTTCATCGGGACGGCGCTTACACGCGCATCCCGATGGATCTGCCGGCGGCAGGTTCCGTGTTCGTGATCTTCCGGCGCCGCCCGCGCGCACCCGCATTCGCCAAAATCGAACGCGACGGGGTGGTGCTGGCGGATGCCCGCGACGCCACGCGCATGGACTCCGGCATTCCTCAAGCGATCCAAGGCCTCAAACCCAACGAACTCCTGCAGCCATGGGTCGACCATCCGTTCCCAGTCTGCGAGGTGCTGGACGAGGGGCGACGGCTGCTCGCGTGGCAAACGGGACGCTACACCCTCACGCGCGCCGACCAGTCAGTGACCACCGTCGTCGCGAACGGTTCGCGCACCTTCTCGATCGAGGGTCCCTGGACGCTGTCATTTCCTCCGGGCTGGGATGCACCCCAGCGACTCGAACTGGCGATGCTCCAACCTTGGTCGGCCCTCGAAGATCCGGCGGCGCGCGCCTTCTCCGGCACGGCCACGTACAGTTGCACCGTGACTCTTGATGCCGTCCGCTCCGACACCAAACTCAGCCTCGAGTTGGGCCGCGTATCGGCAATCGCCGAGGTTGCCATCAATGGGAAATCGGTCGCCACGCTGTGGGGCGCCCCTTACCGCACGGACATCACCGCCCACGTCAGCGCTGGCGCAAACCGCATTGAGGTGAAGGTCACGAACACCTGGTTCAACCGCCTGATCTACGACGCTTCGCAGCCGAAGGAAAAGCAACGGACCTGGGCCATCAACACCCCGGATGCTTCCACTCCGCTCGAAATCGCCGGTCTCGTGGGACCCGTGGCGATACGCGTCGGCACCATCGCCGATCTGCCCCGCATCACTCCATAGCCCGGAAAATTCACAGCTCCTATGACAACATCCCACACGCTGGGGCAGCCGCCGGGAGTGGCGCCGGTCTTTGACCGGCGTTCCGCCAGTCGGAGACTGGCGCTACTGGGCGAAAACGCGCGCACAGGGTGTGAAATTTCCCGGCTAGCACCAGCTTGAATCGTCCTGACATTTCGCGCGATTCGACGACCCCAGCAACCACCAATGCCTCCCTGTCGACGAGCACTTTCCCCATAATCGAACAACCCCCGGCCCTCGCAGAAATCATGAACCTGAGACACTCACGCCATGTCGCATGGCTTTCCCTTCTCGTTCCCGCCTGCGCCCTCGCGCAAGCCACCGTCAGTGTACCCGTAGCGGCCAGGGACAACCCCGTCGAATTGTCGCCCTTCATCGTCGCAGCGGAGGCGGAAACCGGATACGCCGCGAGTTCGACCCTGGCCGGCAGCCGGCTCCGCACGGACCTGCGGGACGTAGCTGCGTCGGTGACCGTCCTCACCAACGAGTTCCTCGACGATCTCGGGGCGACTGATATCGCGTCGGCCCTCGAGTTCGCGGTCGGAGCCGAGAATGATGCCACGGCCGACCCAACCTCGATCAACTCGCTGAATCAGGGCTTTGTCGGCAGCGACTTCGGAGACGTGAACACCCGCTCCGGCGAAGTCCGGTTCCGCGGCCTCGGCCGCGCCACGACGACGACCAATCACATTCCGATCGCGGGATCGACCGACCGCTACAACAGCGAAAGCGCGGAGGTGCTCCGCGGAGCAAACTCGATCCTCTTCGGCCTGGCCGAGCCGGCGGGTCTCGTCAGCTACCGCACCAAGACGGCGAATCCGCAGCGGGATCGCTACTCGATCGAGACCAAGTTCGACAACTTCGGCTCCGCGCGCGGCGTGTTCGATGCGAACAAGGTCATCAAGAAGGACGTATTGGCGTTTCGCGCGGTCGGGCTGTATTCGGACAATCGCTACAAGGTGAAAACCGCCTACGAGGACGATCGACGCCTGTATGTCACGTCGACATTCAAGCCCTTCAAACACACGATCCTCAGGGCATATTACGAGACGGTCGACGTCGATGGACGCCGTCCGAATTACCGCTCCGTGCAGGACAACGTGTCCGACTGGCTGGCGCTCTATAATCAATACCAACGCGTCCTGACCCCGGCGCAATTGGCCGCCGCGTTCTATCACGACCCGGTCGCGAACCCTAACATTCCCACGGACTCCACGTTCCCGGTCGGAGGCCAGACGGTGCAGCTCGGGACGATCCGCCGGGGTCTCGACGCCGCCCCGAATCGCACCGTGCTCGCCTACGACGGCAGCGACTGGAATAACCCGTTGTTTGGCGGCGCGATTCTTCTCGGCGGACGCAACATCACCGGCGGAAATCCCGCGGTGGCTTTTCGAGGCACTTTTGCGCGCTCCGGCTCACCGCTCGAGAACAGAACCGGCTACACCGATCCCCGGGTGAACGACACCGCCATGTTCCCGTTTCTCACCCAGGAGATGACGGCGTTGCCGGGCAATTATCGCATGGAGAAAGATCGGAAGTTCAACGTGACCGTCGATCAACGCGTGCTGCCCAATCTGTATGTCTCCGCGACGTATCAGCGGGAGACGTGGAATCAGGAATACTTCACCAGTCCCATCTCCCAGACGCAGCAGCTCTCGATCGACATCAATACCCGCCTCCCCGATGGCCGGACCAATCCGAACTTCCTGCGTCCCTTTGTATATGGGCGCTCCATCGGTCGGTACGAGCACGAGATCCATGATAATTTCATCTTGCAGGCCAACTACGACCTGGATTTTGCGAAGAAAACCAAACGCTTCGACTGGCTCGGATTTCACCGCCTCACCGGCCTATATACACGGACGGACGTCGATCAGCTCACCTATCAATTCCACCACCAATTCGACAGCCGGATCCCTGG
>JBBRCR010000096.1:0-20409 GCA_038204695.1 Opitutales bacterium
GATGATCTGGCGCGCATCCACTCGCTGGCGCTCGCAGCCACCACCGATCGGCTCAGCGCTCGGGCCCGTCACCAGCTGTTCAGACAACCCGAATCGTCTCCAACCCGAGCAGCGCGCCGAGTTTTTCGAGCCGCTCCGCGAGCCGACCGATGCCGACCGCGCAGTGATGGGCGGGGCCGTGGCTGTTCCACCGGTTCACGAATTCGCGCGCGCCACAAGCGAAACGGTAGCGGCTGTTCGTGTTGCCAATCTCCATAATCGGGCCGGCCACCGATTCCGCTTCGGCGAACAGCAGCGCGAGTTTGCCGCCAGCCGTTTCAATCACTGAGAGGAGAGTGACGGGCCCGTGTTTCACCGCCATCTCGACCGACACGCCGCGACCCACCTTGCCGTGATAAACCTTCAGCGGCCGGACCTTTGTCTTGCCCTCCGCGATCGCGATGTGGCCCGGTCCGTCGTGGCCCATGAGCACGACATCGTCGTTGAAATCCATGGCGTAGTACTCGGTGAATGATCCGCCGGCGCCGAACAGATCCATGATCTTCATCGCCTGTGCATTTTTCACTTCGTACTCGCCGGCGACGGGCACGCCGCGCGCCGTGAGCAGCGAGGTCCCGAGAATAATCGACGCGAGCGTTGCCTCGTTTTCGGCCACGCCCGTGCCCTTGTAATAGTACGCCATCGAGCCGAGCCGATGTTCGGTCACGAGTTGGTCAAGCGCGACGGAGGTGCGCGCGGCCTCGGCGAGGTCCTCCACAGGGCAGTCGGGCTGGATGTCGAAGGCGCGGTGAAAATCCGCCAGCCGCTCTCGCCAGACCGCCTCGGTCACCGCGCGGCGCAGGGCGGACAGTTCGTCGACTTCGAGCAATTCGATGTGCGTCCCGAAAGTCACGCACTGGAGCGTCGTGTCGGAATAGATATCGAGCATGCCGCCGTAGTAGTGGCCCATCAGGCCGAGCCGGTTGCCGTACATCCCGGCGGCGACGCGCGCGGCTTCGACCCACGCATCGACTTCGCGCCAGCACGCGGGATCGTTATCGAGCACGCCGGTGATTTGATGGAAACGCACGCCCGCTCGTTTGAGCACGTTCGCGATTTCCGGTACGGGACAGGCCGAGCAGTGCGCCAGCCATTCACCGGTCATCCGGGTCCGGTCGCCCATCTGGTTGAACGAGGTGTAGTCGATCGCGGCCGCCGGCTGCAAATTGAGGATGATCACCGGCACCTTCGCGCGGAGCACGACTGGCAGCACGGTCGAGGAGAGCGCATACGTCGTGACGTGCAGGAAGATGACATCGACATCGGCGCGGCGGAATTCGCGTCCCGCCGCGAACGCACGATCCGGCGTGTCGATTAGGCCAAGGTTAACGACTTCGACGCCGGGCCGGGCGAGTTTTTGCCCGACGCGCGCGACGTAGCCTTCGAGGCGTTCCTTGAGCCCGTGGAATTGCGGCCAGTAGGCATCGAGGCCGATGCCAAACAGGCCGATTTTAAGAGGTGAAGTCATGAATCAGGTAGTTGCGAGCGCCAGTAAATGGATGTGGCAGCGTGCGTCCGCGACTGGACGTGGCTGCGAGCGCCAGCGAGTGGATACGTATCACAAGTGTGGGCACACGCGTCGTCATTTCACTGCGATCCGCGTCGCCGCTTGCAGCGTCACCGGCCCGATCAGGCCCGAAGGCAGCAGCGGAGCGTCCGCCGTATGGTATTTCCAGGTGGTGAAGGTCACGCGGCGCGGCTGGAGGGACGCCGGTCAAAGACCGGCGCCACCGGGGCGGCTGCAACAGCGTGTGAGATGTTGTCATTGAGAGTGAGCTGATATCGATCCGGATGGTGCACGTTCGCGCCGATTTCGAGCGCCCAATCCTTGGGTCACAGAGCACACCCGATGAAGAACGCGAGACACGGAAGAACGCGAGACTCGGAATACTTCGGAATCTTCCGCGTCATATTCTCTTCCCCGTCTTCCCTGTCTCCCATGTCTTCATCCTCCCTCTGTGACCTCTGTGTATCATCTAAAGATCTTTGGTTGCGGCCGAAGGGCGCAGAGGAAATTTCCGGGCTACGGGTTCGGCGGAGAGCGCTTTTGCGGAATCAAGCTCACGGGACCGAGCAACCCGGACGGCTCCAGCGGCCACCGCGAGGGATCGAACGTCTGGTAGTGAACGCTCACGATGTTCACATCGCGCATGATCTTCCAGTTCACGTGGCGGAGCTCCATATCGCGAATCCGGTTTGCCGCCAGATTGGTCACCTCGATCTCCAGTGTATTCTCGCCGGCCTGAAGGTATGCGCCGACTGGCAGCCGAAAGGGAATCGCGATAAGCGCACCCAGGTCCCGTCCGTTCAATCGCACCCGCGCGCTTTCGCGCACGTCGCCCAAGTCCAGGAGCCACTCGTCCGCCTTTTCCGCTGGAGCGGCGAATCGCAACGTGTAGCGGGCCGTCCCGGCAAACGCCTGCGCCCGCGGATCGGCGCCACTCGTCCACGAAGCCAGCTCTGGCATCTGCCGCGACGCGGGAAAGTCCGGCCCGCCATCGATAAACTCGACTGACCACCCGCCGCGCAAAACCGTCGCAGCGCCGGCTGGCGTCAGCTGCGGCCATGCCGCACCGCGGGCGGCCTCTGTATCCGTTTTCAGGATAATTGTCTCACCCGGCTCCAGCTCGATGTACACCGAGGCGCCCGCCGCATTAGTTCGCCGCGGCAGCCGCCCGGAACGGCCGCTCATCGGATCAAACCGTGTCGCGGAGCCAAACCGTACGCCGAGTTCAATCCAGTCGGCGACCAGCTTCGCGGTGTGGTTCGCGATGAAGTACCAGTGGGCGTTGCCGACCCTGCGCCGGATGAAACGCAGGCCGGCATCGGCCATCGCCTCACGCGGGACGCCTGCTTTCACCAGTCCGGCCACGGCGTCGGTGACCGCGAGGGCGCCCGACTTTTCCAGGCGCGCGCGGTGTGCGGCCAGTTGCCCACGGCGTTTTTCGAGGTCAGCCAGTCCGGGCACGTCCGGCGGTAATGAGTGCTCGAATACGACCGGCACGCCCGCCGCGGCGAAATCCGCCAGCCGGCTGAGGGTCGCCTCGGGCATGTACGTGCAGGCCGGAATGACCACCGCCCGATAGGTGCCGCCCGGCGCCACCAGCGCGCCGTTACGGGCCGTGATCGATTCGAGGATGCGATCCGAAACGAAATCGAACGTGTAGCCCTGCACGAGCAGCGCGTTGGCCACGGCGCCGAGCCGTTGCTTGGCCATCCAATCGTGACCATGAACCGTTAGTCGCATCACCATGCCGTTTGGATTCATCCAGAGATCGTGGATGGGCCAGTAGACGAGCACGTCGTTTGCCGGTTGGCCGGCCTGGAGCACCGCCTGGCAACGGCTGATGTAGTCCGTCAAGAACGGGACATCGCGCCAGATCGGGTTGCGCGGATTCATCTGGGTGGACGCGTAGAAGAACCAGCCGGGCCACGGCGCGTCTTTCGGCGAATAACACGTGCCGTGGAAGAGCATCTGGTTCACGCCGGCCAGAAAGAAGAGATCCAACTCGAGCTTGATCTGCGCCAGGCTCCCGTGCCAGTGCTCCCGCAGCCAGGTGCCGCTTTCCGAAGTGACGAGTTGATGGCCCGGTGCGTGGGCGACGTGTGCGGCCGAGGCGGCCATCATACAGATGCGCGGATCGGAATCGCCCTCGCGGACCATGTCGGCGTCACGGCGAAACCCGGGGATGGGAAATTCCGGCGCGCCGAACATCTCGGTCTCGGGGATGTCGCTCGACGCATACACATCCAGCAGGTTGGCCGGCGAGCCGTGCGCCTGATCGCGTGTCATCATGCTGCGCCGATGCGCCCATTCGGTCCAGTGCTGGATGGATTCGCGATGCAGTTCCGCCATGACGTGCCGGTAGTCGTATTTCACGCGTGCCAGCACGTCGGGATCACCACCGGGGTTTTCGCTAAAAAATGCGGCGAGATGCGCACGCAGATCATAGCCACGGCGCCGCTGGAATTCCTCGGGCAACTCCGCGCACCAGTTTCCCTGGTATTCGAACGAGTCGTGATACTGCGCGCGGGGCAGCGGTCCCTTCGCCTCATCGAACGCCGCGTCGAAACGTTGGAGGTAGAGCGCCATCGACCGCGGAGAAAACGGATTGAGCATCGGGCCTTCTCCACCGGGTGCGGCGCGCTTGACTTTCGCGCCCGGCATCAGCGTGACGCGGTTGGTCGTCGCATCGTAGCGGGCCTTCGCATCAATCGCGTCGGCCGGAAGGTTGGTGCCGCCAAAGCACCAGCCGGTCCCCGTCGTCATGTCGACGAACATGCCGAGCGCCTGTGCCTTGCGGACAACGTAGCCGAACATCTCCATCCATTGGGGCGAGAGGTACGGGATGTAACGCGCTTCCGCGCCTTGAGCGCCGTAGATCGGGACGATGTGAACGAACCCGAAACCGGCTTCGTGCAGCCGCTCGAGATTCCAGTCGATGTCTTCCTTGGTAAATGCGCTGCCCGGGCACCACCAATACGTTCCCGGGCGGTGATTGGCGGTGATCTGGAACGGCCAGTCGTGTATCGGAGATGCCGGTACGGCGGCGGCCAACGCCGTGAACGTGTGCGTGGCGAGGCCCGCGGTCAGGAGAAGTGTGGTCGTGAGGGAGGACATTTTATCATCAACGGTAGAGTTGCTACGCCCCACTAACCCGGAAATTTACACCCTGCGCCGGAGTTTTCGCCCGCACCGCCAGTCTTCGATTGGCGGAACGCCGGTCAAAGACCGGCGCCACTCCGGGCGGCTGCCCCTGCGTGTGCGATGTTATCATAGTAACTGTGAAATTACCGCACGCGCATGGGCGTTGATTTCAGCGTCACCGGCCCCAGCAGACCGGAGGGCACGAGCGGATCGTCTTTTTTCCACAGTCGCCAGCTGGTGAACGTGAATCGCCCCGCGGGGCTCGGCTTGCCCTCGGCCAGCCACGTCGGCCACGACTTGAGGTTGCCGGTGGTATTGCGGTCGCTGTCTTCCGGCAACTGCTCGTCGCCGATCATCCGGTTGACCCAGAGATTGACCACCTTGACTTCGAGCGTGTTCTCGCCCGGCCGGAGTGCGTCGGTGACGTCGACGTGGAACGGAGGCTTCCAGAGAATGCCCAAGTCGCGGCCGTTGAGGCGAACTTCCGCCATGACCGCCACCCGGCCGAGATCGAGAAAGACCCGCTGCGGTGTCGCGCTCGCCGCATCCCAGCGGAAGTTTTTGCGGTAGGCGGCCGGGCCCGAGTAGTAGCGGATGCCCGGCTCGGCGCGCTGGCTCCAGTCGTCGAGCTGATCGAATCTCACCGGTCCCGCCGGAGCGCCCCACTTCGCGTCGAAGCTGACCTGCCAAGACCCGGAAATTTCCTGCCGGGTGGCGAACTCCAGCCAGTTTTTGCCGGGCGCTTTGGGGCTCTGGTTGCCGATTTGTTTTCTGAATACAATGAACAGTGAGCCGCTCGGCTCGAACCGCAGCGGCAGGCTGGTGCCGCCGTCTTTCATCGTGTACGCCGTCGCGGGCTCCATCCGGCCGGTGTCCGGCGCCCATATTTCGGGCAGCCTGCCGTTCACGCGAAACGTGCACTGCGCCTCGATTTCGCGCGCTTCCGGATTAGCCACGAAATAAATATCCGCTTCCCCGATACGCTTGTGGATGAAGTGCAGTTTCGCCGTGGCTCGGAAATCGGGCGCGACGTTCATCTCCGCCAGCACGCGGGTCGGAATCGCGATGTCGACCGTCTCATTCACCGGCGGCGGCGTCTCCTGAACGTTGCCCCACGGTTGCATGCCCATCGAGCCGAGTTCGCGCACGCGGCTCTCGCCTCCCGTCGCCGACCGGGAGCCCTGCCACATGGCGTCGGTCACGATCTCCTGCGTGCCTCCATCCGCGTACGTGATCGTGAGCGTCCCGATCAGTCCCGCCGGATTTGGCGTGTCCGCACCGTTGACCGCCATCACGGTGAGCAGGTTTGTGCCGGGCGTGAGCGATGCCGCCACGTTTCGGCGCGTTGCCACCTGGAAGCGGCGGCCGTTGCTGACGGCGTGTCCGTTGAGGAAACACTCGAACGTGTTGTCGGCGCTCATCACCAGCTGCGCCGATTCGATTCGGCGGCTCGCATCGACCTCGAACGTGCGGCGGAAGTAACGGATGCCGGGCGGCGCGCTGACGCCGCGCGTGCCCTCATCGGACCAGATCCATTTCGCGCGCTGCAACACACTCGGTTCGTCATATGCGGGCTCGGGCTGTTTCTGGAGTTCGACCGGCCAGATAACGCGGCCCCGGCCGACCCGGCGTCCGGGTGCCGCGCCCGGCGACGGTTTGTCCCCCCACAACTCGCGAACGAGCGCCTGCACTTCGACGTCACACTGCGGGTAGTTCGCCAAACTCGGCGACTTCACCGGCGGCGCACCGAGCACGGTGGCGCCCGCGTTTACCAAATCACGGACCTTCCGTAGGAGCCGCGGAGTCATCGTCGCAACTTGCGGCAGGACCAGCAGGCGATAACTCATCCCGTCGGGCAGCACGAGACGTCCGTCGCGCACGCTCATCCGCGTGAGCACAACGTCAGGTGGACAAAAATCGTAGTTGTAGCCGGGCCGGCCGAGCTCGGCTCTGATCGGTGGTTCGAGCTGCTGCGGCGAACGCTCCGGCGTGAGGTAACAGAGGTCCGCGACAAACAGCCCCTGCTGGAGCATGAACTGGCAGCGCGCGAGATACTCGTGCCACGCCTTCGACTGTTCCCACCACGTCTGCGTCCGTTCGTAATGCAGCCCCCACGGGCCCATGCTCATGCCGGGCGGACGATCCGGATTCGTCCACGGCTGAAGCGCATAGCGGTGGAACACGAAACGGTTGATGCCTTCGCAAAACGCCCAGTCGCCGAGCGCCTTGATCATCGCCGGGTGCGCCAGCCATTTTTCCTCGCGACTCGCCGTGAAAGCCTCGGCCCCGACGATCGGCCGCCCGTAGACGTGCGCCGCCGACGTCATCTCCGCGCAACTGTAGTGTTCGCGTCCGAATTCCGACAACGTATACGACCAAAACTCCGCCATGGGTTCGTCCGCGTGACCGGCGATGGTCAGATCATCGAATGGCGGCCGGCCGTACGCCTCCATCGTGAACCGCATCCCGTGGCGATGCGCCAGCGTGCGAAAATGCCCGGCGTAATTTTCGCCGATCAGGTCGTTCACGGTCTGCCGCACGTCCCAGAGGAATCGCTCGGAGACTTCCGCGTTGTCCACGATCCGCCCGCTGATCACCGGCAACAACGGCAGCGGATCGTAGCCGCGCAACCGCCGGAACTCCGCGCGAAATTCCGGCGTCCAGTTCTGTGAACGCACCTCCCAGCTATCAACGTGGGTCGCGACCAGGGTCTTCTTCTCGCCGACCAGTGCTCGGTTGTCCGCGATCAGTTTGCCCATCAACGCGTCAAAATGAACCTCGGTCGCTTTTTTGCTGAGCTTGTCGGACTCCAGGCCGCGGCCGGACGCCGGCGCAGGATGATTTTCCTTGCCCGTCGTGGTGCATCCCATCCGCAGCAGTGTCCAGTTTCCCTCCGGCACGTCCCACGCGAGCCGCCCATCCGGGCGGAGTGCGGCCGTCAGTTCGATGATCTGCTCGCGTGGCACGACGCTATCCGCGGGTAACTCGGGGAATGTCGCCCGCAGTCGCACTTCCTCGACCTCGGCCGCCGATTTGCCTGCGAGCCGCGGGATGCGGGTGTTCTTCGCCGGCGTCGGATACGCGAACAACGCGATCTCGCGATAATAATTCTGCACCGCCGGCGCTTGCGGCAGAACGCCGTCGAATCGTTGGGGCCCTTGGACCGCCGTCTCCGTCCAAACAATACGCTGCATGGAGAGCTCGGGTGTGATCCACGGCCCACCGCTGCCGCACCAGCCGGCGTCGTTGTTCATGTTCACCTCGAGTCCGAGTCGCTGCGCCTCCTGGCAAATCTGCTGGAACAGCTCGCGCCAGAGCGGTCCGGCGAACGCCGCCGGCCCCGTGGGCGCACCCTGGTCGGTCTCCATATAAAGGACACCGCCGATGCCCACGCGCTTCATGGCCTCCAGATCAGCCGTGATGCCGTCGCGGGAGAGATTCCCGTCGAGCGGAAACCAGTAGACCCAGGGACGCGCTGACGCCGGCGGCGTGGAAAAATTTCTCGCCAGTTCATCTGCCGCCGATGCCGTTCCCGCCAGCGCGCACAGTGCCGCCAACCCGATCAACGTATTTGTCTTCATGAATGGTTTTCAGGATCGGTTATTCACTGCACGAGTTTCGTTTCGGCGACGCGCAAGGTCACCGGCCCGAGCAAGCCCGAGGGCACCAGCGGTGTATCCTTTTTGTAGTGACGGGCCGTGGTGAAGGTGTAGCGGCCCGAGGCGCGCGGCGCTCCGGTTTTGAACCACTCCGGCCATTCCAGCAGCGTCTCGAAATTTTTCCAGTTGCCGTCGAGCGGGAGCTGCTCGTCGCCAATCATCCGGTTGATCCACAGGTTGACGACGTCGACCTCGAGCTGGTTTTTGCCGGCGCGAGCGGCGGCGGAGATGTTGACGCGATAAGGCGGCTTCCACGCGATGCCGCAGTCCTGTCCGTTGAGCCGGACTCGTGCCATCACCTCCACCGCGCCGAGATCGAGCCAGAGCTTGCGCTCTTTCCCCGCCGCCTCCGCTGCGGTGAGCGTGATCGTCGTTCGATACACCGCCGTGCCCGAAAAATAATGGATGCGTGAGTCAGGGTGCTTGCTCCAGTCCGAGAGCTCCGTGAAGGCGACCGGTTGATCCGGACCGCCCCATTTCGGATCGAACGAGACCTGCCACGGCGCCGTCGAAAGTGCCCGCTCGCTCCAGCTCGCAAAGTTGCGCCCGCCCGCCCCGGCTCGCAGGGCCGGACCGCTCGAGTTTCGAAACACGACGAACCAGCTCTGCATCGGTTCGAAATGCAGCGGCACGCTGATCCGGCCGTCTTTCTCCTCGAACTCCGGCAGGGCGCGAACCGCCCCGGTTTCCGGATCCCAAAGCTCCGGTCGTTTGCCCGCCATGCGAAAAATGCACGTGGTATCGACGGATCGGTTTTCCTCGTGCGACACGAAATAGAAATCAGCGTCGGCAATCCGCCGGTGGATATACTTCAGATTTTCGCCCTCAAAATCCGGCTTCAGCCGGTCCTGCGCGAAAATTGTGCGTAGTGGTTGTCCGGAGACGACGCGGTTGGCGTCCCACAACGCCGCGGCAATCTTCGTCACCTCGGCGTCTCCCCGCGGAAAGTCCGTCAGGCCGGGTGTGCCCGTCAGTCGTTTGCCGCCGATGACGCGGGCGCCGGCCTCTACCAGGTCTCGAATTTTTCGCGCGAGCGGCAGCGTCATCCGATCCGTTTCGGGCAGCAGCAGAAAACGATAACTTCCGCCCGACGGCGCGACCAGCCGGCCGTCCTGCACGCTCAGCTGGAGCACGATTTCCGACGAGCAAAAGTCGAAATCATAGCCTTTCGGGATCTCCAGCTTCATGTCGTTGACGTTCAGCGGCGCGCCCTCGCCGAACCAGTAAAGAACATCCGCCACGAAAGCGCCCTGTTGAAGCAGGTGCTGACAACGCGACAAATACTCGAGCCACGGCCGGCTGTACTCCCACCAAGTATTGTAACGCTGGATATGTTCGCCCCACTTGCGGTGCGTCAATCCGGGGACCGCGTGGCTGTACGGCTGATGCGCGGAGAGGTGAAAAATCATCCGGTTGAGCCCCTCGCAGTATTTCTGGTCACCCATTGCCTTCAGCAGAAACGGATGGTCGCGCCAGCCGCGGTCGGAGGTGAATGCTTCAGCGCCCACGACCGGTTTGCCGTACGTGTGCGCCGCGGAAGCCATGACCTTGGTGGATGTCTCGTATCCGCCGGTGGGCGAGCGGAGACCCGGAAACATCCCGTCTCCGCCCGCCCAGAACTCGCTGATCGGAAAGTCGGCCACCCCGGCATAGGCCAGATTGTCGATGCACAGGTGCCCGTAGGCTTCGGTGGAAAAACGGATGCCATGGGGTCGCGCCAATTCGCGGAGCCGGCGCGCGTAATTATCGAGCGTCATTTCACTCACGGTGGTCCGCACATCCCAGAGGAACCGCTCCGACAACTCGGCGCTGCCCACGACGCGCCCGGTCAAAACGGGCAGCCATGGGCGCAGATCGTATCCACGCCTGGCTCGAAACTCGGTGGGAAACGTCGCCGTCCAGCCCTGGCCGCCGGCCTCCCAGCTGTCGACGTGGACGTGAGTCAACGCGCGGCCGGCCGCCGGCCCGGCGCCTTCAAAGATCTTTTTCAGGAACGCGCCGTAGTGGGCCTCGATGCCCGCCGCACCGAGCCGGTCGCATTCGAGCCCGACGGCCGCGGCGGGGCTGGGCCGGGTCATCTTGAAATTGGAGTCATGACCCAGCCGAAGGATGAGCCACTGGCCGGCCGGTGCGTCCCAATTCAATCTCCCGTCGGGCGCCATCCGGCCCGTCAGGTCCACCACGCGTTCCGACGGCGTGGCAAAAGCGACTGGCGGAACCGCGGCGGGATTCACCGGGCGCGGCAGCCGCCAGTCGGTTCCGTTCTTCAGATTGATTTCGGGGATGCGATAAGCGCGACCCTTCGCCGACGCTGGCACCGGCATCGCGATCACGGCGACGTCGCGGTACGAGTCCGATTGCTCGATCTGCGCGCGGACCCTGGGGTTGATCTCGGTGCCCGGCCGCAGCCAGGCGGAAAGATCTTTCGCGACCTTGGGCCGTGGCAACGTGAGGTCGACCGTCCGCCCGCCGTCGGCCTCGGTCTCGCTCCAGTAGAGTTTCTGCATCGAGAGCTCCGGCGTGATGTGGGGGCCGCCGCTGCCGTATCCGAAATCAACGGACACGTCGAATTTCAGGCCCAGCCGATCGCATTCACGCACGGCCCACTGGAAGCACTCGTGCCATTCCGGGCTGAGCGCGGTGACTTTGCCGTCGGGCGCCCACCACGGTCCGCTGACCTCCATCCAGAGCACGCCGCCAATCCCCACCCGGTTCATTGCCTCCAGGTCCGCGGTGATGCCCTCCTGGGTGATATTGCCGTTCACCCAGAACCAGAAGACCCACGGCCGCGCTGAAGCGGGCGGCGAGGCGAACTGGTTCGCGAGGTTGTCAGCCGGCCTGGCGATGTCGGCCAGCGCGAAGATCGCCAGCAGCATGAGAATCGTGCGCGTTTTCATAGGACAAGTTTGGGGCGTTACCTCACCGAGGGATCGTCGTTTCGGCAATCCATTCGATCGTCACCGGGCCAAGCAGCCCCGATGGCAGCAGCGGCTCTTTTCCGCCGTAAAGTTTCCAACTCGTGAACGTAGTGCGTCCGGAAGTACGAGGCGTGCCCCTGGCCAGCCAGCCTGGCCAGGCCGTGACGGGGCCTCCGGCCGACCAGGCTGTCCCTCGGGCGGCGAATACGGCGTCGGCCGGGTGCAGTCGCTCGTCGCCAATCAGGCGGTTCGGCCAGAGATTGGTGACCTTGACCTCGAACTGGTTGGCACCGCTCTGCACGGCACGCGTCACGTCGACGCGGAACGGCGGCTTCCAAAGTGTGCCCAGCGATTTTCCGTTCACGGACACTTCGGCCACATTCTTGATCTCCCCCAGATCGAGTTGGAACCGCCCACCGGCCGAAAGCTGCGGCGACACGTTAAAGGTGAGGCGGTAGCTCGCCGTGCCGGAGAAATACTTCACGCCATCATCCGGCGAGTCGGTCCACGAAATCAGTTTGGTGAACACGACGCGCTCCGGAGCCTGCTTTCCGGGTGGAAACGTGACCTCCCACGGCCCGTCGAGACGGGCGATCGTCTGCGGCGGGGCGATCGTCCATGACACCGATTTGCCCCCGGCGGTCGTCGCGCGGTAGCGGCCCGGCGTGCCTCCTGTCACCACCAGGCCGCCCGCTGTGCGCTCGATCGAGGGCGGACTTTCGGCGGCGCCACCGACGTCCAAACGGTTCACCGCGATCAAGTCGGTCGCATCCGCGGGGCGTCGAAAGACGACGAACATCGAACCCGCCGGATCGAAGTGTAACGGAACTTCGGTGACGCCGCCGGCCTGGCGATAGAGTGCCGTCCGCGTGATCGCCCCCGTGGCCGCATCCCAGAATTCGGGTGCTTTTCCCGAGACGCGAAAACGGGCGACCGCATCGAGGGCCCGCGTGCTGTCGGCGTTGGCGACAAAATAGAAGTCCGCGTCGCCCAGCTGGCGATGAATGTACCGAAGCGTCCCGCCTGCTGCACCGACCGTGTAATCAAAATCTGGTGACGCCAGTTCCCGGAGCACGTCGGCGAGCGGGCGACCGGTGATGACGCGGCCTTTTCCATGGCGATTCTCGCTGGCACCGCGGCGTTCGCGCGGGCCCCACAGTTGGTCGGTTAATTTGCGCACGACAGCGTCGCTGGCGGGTTGGTTGCTGAGGCTCGGCGAATGCAATGGCCGCGGGCCAATCACCGTCGCGCCGGCCGCGACCAGTTTCGCCACCCTGGCCAGCGCACCCGGCGTCATATGCGGGCGGTTCGGCAGCAGCAGAACGCGGTACCGCATCCCGGATGGCAGCACGAGGTCGCCATTTGCCGCGACTTGGAATCGCTCGAGGATTTCGAGATTCACGCCGTCGAAGTCGTAGCCCGCGGGCACCGGATCCCAAATCTGCTCCCGATGGCCGAGGAAGTTCGGCGCGTCCTCGCCGATGAAGACCGCGACATCGGCGATGAACCGGCCCGTCTGGAGCAAAGCCTGGCAGCGGCCGATGTATTCGCACCAGGCCTTCGCGCCGTTTTCCCACCAGGTTTGATTGCGATCAAAGTTGATCCCGTACGCGCCAAACAGCATCCCGGGCTCCACCCCCGTCCACGGCTGCATGGCGTAACGGTGCACAATGAAACGGTTGATGCCCGCGGCGAACGCGTGGTCGCCCAGCGCCTTCAGCGCGAACGGATCATCGGTGAACTTTCCGGCGCCTTCGGTGAACGATTCCGCCGCCGCAATCGGACGGCCATAGGTGTGCGCCACGGAGGCAGCCACCTTGCAGTCCACGCGGACTTCCGCCGGCATCCAGAATTCACCCACCGGAATATCCGCCCGGCTCTTGTAGTTGATCGGGTCATACATGAACATCTGGCGGCCCGCCGCCTCGCTCTGAAAAAGGACGCCGCTCTCATGGCTGAGCCGCTGCATCTCGCCGTAGAAGTTGTCGCGGATCAGATCCGCCATCGTCCGGCGGACATCCCACAGGAACCGCTCGGATTCAAACGCGCTGCCGATGACGACGCCCGTCGTCAGCACCGGCAGATACGGAGTCATCTCGTAACCACGCCGCTGCTGAAACTCCTGCTGAAAGCGCGTGCTCCACGTGTGCAGGTTCGATTCCCAACTGTCGGTGTGAACGGATAAGATCGGACCGCCGCGCTGTTGGTTCGTCTCCGCGATCATTCCCTTGGCGAAGGAGGCGAAATGGTGCCGGATGGCGTCGCCGCTCATCTTGTCGGCTTCCAAGCCGGCGCCGCCATCGGTCGGCGGCGCCACATGCTTGCCGGTGCTGGTCATGCCGGTGCGGATGATTTGCCAGCGGCCGGGCGGCGGCGACCAGTCGAGCGTGCCGTCCGCGGACATTTTGCCAGTAAGATTTAGCACGGCATCCTTCGCCACGATCGTTCCGGCGGGCGAAATTTCCGAGGGAAACGCCGCGCGGTCCAGCCAGGGCGTTTCACCGCCATGTTCGCGTTCGCGGGCGAAACCGGCTTTCACTTCCCAGAGGTGGATCCGCGGTTCGGCGCTTACTTCGATTTCGCCAATCTCACCGGGCAATGGCTGGCTAATCTCCACGCGGATCACGAGTGCCTGTCGCGCCGGAAACGACACGGTGAGTGTCTCGCTGCCGGCCTCGAGCAGGCTCACGTTCAGATCAAACGTGGCAACGGGTTCGAAATTTTTCGCATCGGTGGACACTGAGACGGTGGCCGGGACATCACGCGCGAGGGCGTACCGGAGCTTCGGCAAATGAAACACCAGCGTTCGCACCGTCCAGGGCGCCTCATACGCGAGCTCAATCCGCGTGGTCGCGCTGCTCGCGCCTGCCCCTGTATCCAGATTTCCATCCGACAACGTGACGCATGGCTGGCCGTTGAGTTCCACGCGCCGGGGTTTCCCCGTAGCCGGCACCGGCTCGGACGCGGGCACAGCGATGACGGCCACGTCCTCATAAAAACTCTCCTTCACCTTTGGCCGGGCCAAGACAATCGGAGTGGCCGCTGGTCCGATCACCGTCTGCGTCGTCCACACGAGCACCTTCATTGACTGTTCCGGCTGGATCCACGGACCGCCCGCCGTCGCCCAGCCGTCGCATTGATGCAGCGTGAGCTGGAGTCCGAGCCGGCGCGCTTCGCTGGCGGCGTGGGCGTAGAGTGCGCGCCACTCGGGCGAATTAAACACCAGGCCACCGGCCGGCGTGCGCAGACCCACGCCCATCATCAGCGCTCCGCCGATCCCCACGCGATTCATGGCTTCGAGGTCGGCGGTGATGCCCGCGCGCGTGATGTTTCCGTTCATCCAGAACCAATAAACCCAGGGACGCGCCTCGGCCGGAGGGGCCTTGAACCGCGATTCCAGATCGTCAGCGGCGAGCAAAGGACTGCCGAACGCGGAACACGCCAGCAGCATCAGAATCGTTCGTGTCTTCATTTCAGAATCTCGGAGCGGGTGGAACGGCCGGTCGCGGATCCGCTACAACCTGGCGGCCGCGGCGACCGCAGACCGACCGGGCGGTGCTTTTGGCCGCGGGCTGCCCATACTGTTGTGCCGAAGTGGACTTCACGGGCGGGACGCCCGTGCCACGTCGAACCCACGGGCGGGACGCCCGTGCCACCGCGAACCCACGGGCGGGACGCCCGTGCCACGCCGGACCAACGCCGCGCTAGCGCTGCGCTTGCCCCACAGATTTGCCACCGCGTACGGTGTCGCGCCGGGGGCGCGGTTGACCGGAAGGGCGACTTTCCAGTCGCCCAAGACCGGTCGACCGAACGTACTTCGGCGGTTGGAAAGCCGCCGCTCCGGCGAATGCCGACGTGCTTGGCAGGAATTTTGGGGCAACCGCGGCGCTTGAATAGCGTTCATCACGAGAAGATTCTCAGAACCGCCCGCTGACCCCGAACGTGATCGAAGTTCCCTGGAGGATGCGTTGCTGCAACTGATCGGGAATGCCGCGGTAAGACGCCTGGGGTTCGTTCGTGAGGTTCGTGACATCGCAGGAAAAATTGAGCGTTGGGCGCACCTGATATCCGAACCCGACATTGGTCGCGGTCCGCGGAAAACGGTAGAGATTCCGCCCCGCGCTGGCCGCCGAGTAGGTCGTGATGTATTCGCTGGCGTGGTTGACGAGAACCCGCGTGCTGAACCCACGATGGCGCCACGACACGCTGAGGTTTCCCGATCGCGGGATGAAACCCGCCACCTGCCCGGTCGAGAGATTGGTCCGGCCGCCAAAATTGCCGTGCGTATTGATAACCGAGAAGTTCGCCTGTGCGCTGAGGCCCTTGAGAAACCCGGGCAGAAAGGTGAACTGCTGTTGATAGCTGAATTCCCAGCCTTGGACAATCGCGGTGCCCGCGTTGGACGTTCGCAAGATCGTCAATCCTTCGTATTGACCATTGAAGCCGTTGTCATTTCCGGGCCCGACCGTGCCCGAGATCACGCCATTAACGATATAGTTCTCGATCGTCTTGTGAAACCAGCCGACGGAAAAATTCCCGACCGGCTCGAAATAATAATCAAGCGTCGCATCCCAGTTCGCCGCGGTTTGCGGCAGCAGGCTCGGATTGTTGATCGTGAGGGTCTGGTTGTTCTCGTTGACCGTTTCGTTGGGCACGACGTTGTTCAGCGACGGCCGGCCGAAACTGGTGGACCAGCTGAGCCGGCCGCGGAGGTTCGGCGTGATGTCCTGTGTGAGATGGACGCTGGGGAATGATTTGGTGTAACTGCCATTGGTCTCGCGCCGGTTGCCGGCATAATCGCGCTGCGCGGTTCCGATGGGATCGGCCGCCTGCTGCGCGGGCGTGCTCGCCGACCGCGACCGAACCCAGCCCCAGCTCTCCGTATCCGTTTTTTCGGTGCGCACTCCACCCACGAGACCCGTGCGACCGACCCGCCCTTGGACCATGATATAGCCGGCGGTGATGGTTTCCTGTACCACGTCGGTCCCGGTGTAGGTGGATTGTTCGCGGAAGTAGACATCCTCGCGCCAAAGGGTGGGATCGACGGGCGCCCGTCCGTACATCAGCACGGCGGCATCCCACTGTGGGATCCGACGTCCGGTCTTCACTTCATCGAACATCAGAATGGACGGGTCGGCGGGCAAGGCCGTCGTGCCGGTATAGTTCCAGCGCCGATTGTGGGTCGCCTCCTTCACGTGCTGGTCCCGCCAGTTGAATCCCGTCTTGACGTAGGCCTTGATCGCCACGGGCAGGGTGTAACGGGCGTTCGCCGTGAGTTCGTCGATGTCCTGGTCCGTATCAGCGAGGTTGTTGGCGAGCCCATTGGGTGCCGGGCGATAATTGGCTGGGTTGGTGAAGTCCGGCCCGCCCGCCTGGATGAAGCGCGGGTACATATCCGAATCCGTGCGATCGAGGATCCAACCGACATTGGTGATGCGGTTGATCAGCACGCCGCCCTCGGGGTGGTTGCCAAGGTGAATATGGGTCTGCGTATGGCGCGCGTTGTAGTCGAGTTGGAGCCGGTGGAAGTCATGCACGGCCCCGAAATCCACCCGGCGGGTGCGGTTGGCGAAGATGTTCGGCCCGGTCTCCGTCACGTCGATGGTGGAGGCGGGTACCGCGCGAACCTGCGTGATCCGATTGGTATAGCCGGGCAGGATGCCCGCCGTCCCGGTCGTGCCCACCACCTGGTTGGTGTATGCGCGGGTCAAATACGTGCGCTTGGCCGTCTCGTGATGGTCGGCCGCCAGGACGAGAAACATCAGCTTCGTGGCCGGAGAAAGCCGATAGTCCATCTTCACATTGATGCTGTTCTGGAAGCGCGGATCGAAAGCGTCGGCCGTGCGGTAGTCCCAGACAAAAGCCGGCTGGTTCGTCGTGTTCTCGAAGTCGCGGGTGGTGGTGAACCAGCCGAGCATCGTTTCGCTGGAAAACACGTTCACCGCCACGCCCAGGTTGCGGTCGCCGCCAAAAATGTCGAAAACCTCCTGGTATCCGACATTCATGATCGGATTGAACCGGTGCTGCTCGCGCAGCGGAATCTGCTGGGTGAACGATGGGGCGAGTCGGCCGGAAAAGCTGTAGTTGACCCGCCGCTTTTCCTTCATGCTGAGCGGCGAGCGGCTCTTAAAATTAACCGTTCCGCCGAGGGAGTTCGCCCCTTTGTCGGGCGTGTGTCCCTTGGTCAGTTCCACCTGCTCGAACATCGTGCCGGTGATATTGTTCACGATGCTCGTTCGATTCATCGCTCCCTGGCCGGTGATAGTCGCGCCGTCCATGGTGACCGAGTTGAGGTTGCGGTCCATGCCGCGGACGATGAAGCCATTCACGGTGTCAGCCACGTCGAGAAACCCGATGACACCGGGCAGCCGTGAGGCGACTTCGGCCGCGTTCAAATTGGGCAGGTTGCCGAATTGATCCATGGATACGACGTTCTTCACGTTCTCGGCATTCCGCTCGGCCGTGATGGCGGCGGCCCCGCCTTCGCGTTCGCCGGTGATCCGGAAGGCGTCGAGTTGGTAGATGCCCGTCGTGAGATCAAAGTCACGGACCGCCCGCTGCCCCGCGGTGATGACCACCTCGCTGCGCGCGGCATCGAGGCCCACGTAGGAGGCGACGATTTCGTGGCTGCCGACGGGCAGCTCCGGCAGCACGAAACGACCGGTCGCATCCGTGAGCGTGCTGAGGCCAAGTCCCGGCAGTTCGATTTTCGCGCCTTCGAGCAAGTTTCCGGTGGTTTGGTTGTTGACGGTGCCCGTCAGCATGCCGGCCTCAGCCGCGCGGGCGCATGACGCCCCCAGCAGGAGAATCAGACTGCACCGCATTATATAAGCGATTACACGGCCAGTGGCGGGGTCACGTCGCGGAGGCAGAGCGTGGGATTTCAGCGAGGGGATTGTTTTCATGAATGGGGGCGGTTTACGGGGGTGGTGGGTTGAGATGGGGTGCGACGAAAATCGGTTCGGGTTCGTGCAACGAAGGGCAAGGGGGCCACCGCCAAATATGCCGGATGCGGTGTCACCCGCACGATAGTGGATCGACACCCCGCAACGGAATCCGAATACTGCTTTTATTCATACAGAAAATGCCCGCTACCAATGCCGACTATTTTCATTATTTTCCCCTGTCTCGCGAGGCGGCCGCGTGGGGTGTCGCGGTGACGGCGGCCGGCTTCACGCGAATCCGGCCCGCCACGCCGTATCCACCGGCGCGGCATCCCTCGGACCACCAGTTCGAATGGAGCCGCGGACGGGTGCTCGAAGCGTTGCAAATCGTGTTGATCACGGCCGGTCGCGGGCAGTTTGAAATGCGCGGGGCGAAGCCGCAGGCGATCGAACCCGGACATGCCTTCATGCTTTTTCCCCGCGTGTGGCACCGCTACCGGCCGGATCCGGCGACGGGTTGGGAAGAAAGCTGGGTGGAATTATCCGGTGAAATCGTCAACCGGTTGCTTAAGACGAAGACTCTTTCGCCGAAAGTGGCCGTATTGCAGAACGCACTTTCGTCGGGATTGGAAGGCGCGCTGGAGGCGGTGCACGCGCGGGCGCGGCGGCCGCTGCCGGGCTTTGATCCGGAACTCGCCGCGCGCGGTCTCACCGCTCTGGCGGCGTGGAAACAGGCCGGGCTCGCCGTGCGCCGCGAAACGCGCATGGCACACGCCGTGGCCGCGGCCGAGCGCCACCTTTCCGAAAACCTGGCGGAGCCGGTGAACGTCGCGACGCTTGCGCGGCGACTCGGCGTTGCCTACTCGCATTTTCGCCGCGCATTCCGGGAGCATACGGGATATGCGCCATGGCAATACATGCTTCACCTGCGGCTCGCCCACGCCCGCCGCCAACTCGCGGCGAGCGACGCCACGCTCGGGGAGATCGCCGGCCGTCTTGGTTTCAGCTCGGCTTTCCATCTGTCGGAGGCCTTCAAGCGAGCCTACGGCAGCGCACCTTCGCACTGGCGGCGTCGTTTCGCCGCCGCCGCCGGCCGCGGGAAAGCCTGAGTCACGCGAGGTTGCGCGGAGAGTAATCGCAGCGGCGGTGCCAGCGTGAAGCGGTAGCTTCACCCGCGGGTTTCGGCCGCCACGCAAAAGGCACCCGATTGTAAACACAGATTTCGCACTGCGGCGCAGCCGCAACCGAGGAGCCGCCAACGCGAGTCTTAACGCGAATGGATGCTCGCCACTCAATCCGCCGACCAAGGCATGGCTCACGCGAAGTCGCGAAGCTCGCGAAGAGGAGTGTTGGCTATCGGTTATCGGTTTTTGGTTATTCCCGACAAAGCCGTCGATGGCGGATCCATTCTGCTCTGCCCGGTTCGCCCGACGACCGCGAGCGCGGCAGGATTGTTTTGCGGCTTCGCGACCTTTGCGTGAGACGTGCCCGGCGGATTCGGAAGAGCAGGACGGAAACGCCGCACGAATCAACCGATCGCCTGGCTCACAGAGAACGCCGCGCGGCGCAGCCGAAACGAAAGCAGACCGCCTGATTTTTTAACCGCGAATAGACGCGAATGATCGCGAATGCCCCCCGCGATGCTGAACGGGGTGTTGCTTGAATTCGCGTTCATTGGCGTCCATTCGCGGTTCAACTCTGGGTTTGTTGGGATTACCTCAGGCGTCTTCTACACGCCATCTGCGGTTAAGAGTTTGGCCCCCTTCCATTGTAGCCATAGCGGAAGTCGATCTTGTTCCGGTTCTGCCGCTGTTGCCGCCGGTGGCGTTGGGGAAATTCCCACGCACATTGGTCGCGCCAATGTCGGTGATGAAGTCCTTCATGTCGATCGCGATGGATACACCGAGTCCTTGATCGGCGTGTTGAGCCGCACCACGGCCGGCGTGACGGCCACGCACAAGCAGGAGTCACTCCTCCTCGGCGCGTGCCGGCGTGGCGCCCCGGTTGGCTTGGGCGGTCATTGCGGCGAACTGCCCCTGCCGCGCGTAATCGATCGCCTCGGCGAGGACGCGCGCCGCCTCCTGCGAAGCATGAAAGCCCATCGAGTTTTCCGCGTAGATGAAATCGAGCCGCCATTGCGCCTTCCGCTGCAATTCACGCGCGGCCTTCAGCTGGTCATCGGTGGCGCCGGCCTTCTGCGCCGCCACGAGACCGTCGATCAGCGCGATCAGGGCTTCCTGGCCGCGATTCAGCAGCAAACG
>JBBRCR010000097.1:0-20342 GCA_038204695.1 Opitutales bacterium
TACGGCGCGGTCGTATCCGTTCCTATGATATTAGTGCCGGCCAGGAATTGAACCTGCGCGACCCTTGCACCCGCGCCCGGGGTTGCATTCGCGCTAACCGTCACCGGAGAGCCCACCGGCACAACGCTGCCGATCGGCGGATTCGTCATCGACACGGTCGGCAGCGGCCCGATGACGTTCACCGTAATTGGTCCCGACGTACTGGTGAACCCCACCGAATCGGTGAGTTTCGTGGTGAGTTCCACGGTCCCGGCCACCAGCGGCGTCCACGAAAGCGTGTACGGCGGAGCATTGAGGACGCCGGCCGGGATTTGGACACCATTCGCCAGAAACTCGAGCTGCGTCACCGTCGCTCCGGCGCTGGGCGAGGCGGTGGCGGTGATGTTGACCGGCGTGTTAATTGGCAGGCTGGCGTTGTTCGATGGCGAGGTGATCGCCGTCGTCGGCTGGGCAATCGCCGTTACAGTCACGGCGGGGGATGTTGCGGTGTTGCCATTCGCGTCGGTCACTTTCGCCGTAAGGCTGAAATTCGTGGCGGAGGATGGTGTCCACGTCACGGAGTACGGGAACGTTGTATCCGTGCCGATGATCGCCGCGCCCGCCAGGAACTGCACTTGCGTGATCGGGGCAGCGCCTGGCGTGGCACTGGCCGTCACATTCACGGCCGAACCCACCGTGACCACAGCACCGATCGTCGGAGACGTGATGCTCACGCTCGGCGATGCCACCGCGCCAATCGTGACGCCGACCGGAGGCGACGTCGCGGTCGCTCCGTTCGAATCGGTCACCCGAGCCGTCAGCGAAACCGCCCCGGTGCTTCCCGTCACCCAATTGACGGTATAGGGCGCAACGAGCGCCGTATCGACGAGCGAGCCGTTCGCGAAAAATTCCACCTTCGACGTGACTGCGCCGCCCACCGTCGTGGGCACGGCCGTCAAGGGGACGCTCGTCCCCGACGTGAAATTCGCGCCGGCGGAAGGTGCCGTCAACACGATGGACGGAGGGACAACATTGACGTTAACGACGACGGAGGTGGCCGTCGTGCCATTCGTGTCGGTCGCTTTCGCCGTCAACGCCACGATCCCCGAAGCGGTTGGGGTCCAGGAGACCTGGTAAGGCGCGGTGAGCGCAGTACCCACAACTTGGGTACCGGCGAGAAAATCAACGCGATTGATCGTCGCCAGACCCACCGGGGTGGCCGTGGCCGTCAGCATGGCGCTGGTCCCAAGTGGAATCGAAGCGCCGTTCGCAGGGGCGGTGAGCGCAACGCTCGGTGCACCGGCTACGACGGTGAGGTTGACGGTGGCCGTGGCGGTCGAGCCGTTCGAATCGGTGACGCGGGCGGTGAGCGCGGCCGCACCGGTCGTGATGGGCGTCCAATCAAACGCGTAGGGGAAGACGGTGTCGGTGTTGAGGACGGTCGAGCCAAGCAGGAACTCCACCTTGGTGACCGTCGCGCCGCCGAAGGCAGACGCATTGGCGGCCACCGGAATAAGCACGCCGAGTCCGATGCTGGAATTATTGGCCGGGTTGGTGAACGTGATCGTCGGCGGAGTCACCGACGGAGCCACATTCACGGTAACCTCGGGCGAGAGTGACACGCGATTGCGGTCATCAATCGTCTGCGCCGTCAGCTTGTAGCCGCGAATCGCCGTGGGACGCCACGTAATCGTATAGGGGGCGATCAGGTCGGGATTCGCTTCCGCCGCGCCCACGCCAACAATGGGTTCACCGTCGGCCAGAAAAGTGACACCGCCGCCCGCACTGCTCGGAATGAAGCCATCGGGATCCGACGCCGACGCGGAAAAGGCCACGTTCGTGTTCACGGTGAGTGACGCACCGGCACTCGGTGAAGCGATGGCGACGATCGGCGGCTGGTTGGCGACGAACGGCGCGGCGATGTTCAGCGGGACAATGGCCGAGGTCGTCGTAGTGAGGCCGTCACTGCTGGTAGCGACCGCGGTCAGGTTTCGCGCACCCACGGCGAAACCGTTGGCCGCAGAGAGAACGACGCGCTTGTAAAATGGCGCCTGCGTCACGGTGGCGCCGGGAATGAGCACCCCGTCGACGAAAAACTGGACCTGGCCAACAATGGCGTCGGACATTCCGGCGGTGGCGCGCAGAATGATTTCAGAATCCTGCGCGACCGCCATGCCCACCGGGACCGACGTGCCGAGCACGACCGCGCGCGCGGTCGTCAGGTTGACGATCGTGTTGATCGTTGCGGTATTCGAGGACGCGCTGGCGCCCGTCGTCGGAACAGACGTGTCGGTCACGGTCGCCGTTATGATATGCTGGCCCGCGGTCGCCGGCGCCCAGTTGACCACGAAGGGGGATGAGCCAGTGGCGGTTCCAATTACGACGCCATCGACCGAGATTTGTACGGAGACGATCGATGATCCGCCGGATGGGTTCGCGTTGTAGCTGATGTTGATCCCGGCGGGAGTTTCCACCAACGCCGGTGCGGCGATCTGGGGAAACTGGCCGGGCGTCAGCGTAATGTTTGGCGTGGCGAACACGCCCGGGATCGCGAACGCGAATCCGAGGAGTCCGATGGCGACTGAAAAGCGCCGGGAAATTGTCTTCATTGAAGCGGGAAGGCTGGGAATCACCGCGCCCCGGCGCTCGTGCGGGCTTCCGCACTAGCCGGAGTCACGATGGTTGGATTTTGGAAAAGCGAGTTGGCGGGCGTGCTCTTGAGCGACTGCTTTTTCGGCGAGCCGCCCGGGCTGACGAGGTTCGCTGTGACAAAGATCAGCAAGTTTCGTTTCTGCGCGCTCTCGCCCTTCGACTGGAACAGCCGTCCCAGGAGTGGGATGTCACCGAAAAATGGCACTTTGTCGTTCACCTTTTTCACTTCTTCACGCGTGAGTCCGCCCATGACGAGCGTCGCGCCGTCCCAAATCGTCACCTTGGTCGACACCTCGCGCACCGAGAAAATCGGCTGATAAAATCCCGGCGGCACCGTCACCTGAACGCCCGATGAAATGGCGATGCTGGGGCCGCCGTATTCGACAAACCCCTCGAACTCCGTGACTCGCGGGTTCAGATCCAGACTGATGCTGTAGTCGTCCTCCTCGACGGTTGGCGTGACTTTCATCTCAACGCCGACGTTGCGCACCGTGAATTCCTGCGGCGTGCCCGAGGTGATCGTGACACCGGCCGCGCTGATCGCGTTCGTGCCGGCGGCGGCGGCGCCCGAGCCAACCTGGCTCTGGATTTCGCCGTAGCTCTGCGGATAGCGCAGTTCCTGCGCGACAATGATATTGGCAGGATTACCCGAAAGGACCGTCACCTTCGGCGAGCTCAACAAATCGGTGCCCTGCTTCTGCGACAACGCCCGGACCACGGCGCTGACATCGAACTCGCCGACGAAGCCGGTGATGTTCGCCAGCGCATTGGCCGTCGCCGCGAGTTGCACCGCGCCGGGCAGTTGCGTCGGCGCGACCGGAATCTTGATGGTGTTCGCGGCGTTGCTGATGTCGGAAATGTTGATCGCGTTCTGATTCGAGGTGGTGGGGAACGCGCTGGTGAGCGACCGCGTGGCGCTGCCCGCCGCGCTGCCGGTCGAGTAGGTTTCACGCGGCACGAAGACCTGGCGGCCGTTCGCGTCGAGAACGGGGGCGCCGGTCGCCGGGTTGACCTGGGGCACGCCGCGGCGCGACATGTTCCACTGCACGCCCAGCTCCTCGAGCGCTCCCTCCTGGACCTCCATGAACTTCGATTCGATCTCGACCTGCCGGACGTCGTTGTAACGTGAAAGGATATTCCGGATACGCTCCAGGTTGCGCGGCGTCTGCGTCACAATGATGGCGGAGCCATCATAGGCGAGGCTGCTGGTCGGCACACCCTCGAACGTGACGCCGGCCTGCTGGAGGAAGGCCCGCATCGAGGCGGCCTCTCCCATGGTGGACGTGCCGTCCGGGGTCATGCCCGCGCTGCCCGCGGCACCCGTGAGAGGACCGCCAGCGCCGGTGGCGGCTCCACCCAGGCCGGTCATGCGCAACACGGTGGCGCGCGTGACGGGGAAGAATTGCGTTTCCAGATTGCTGGTTTCGCCGCCCGGCCGCACGACGACGGCGTCGGCCTGCATCTCATATTGGTAGCCGATCGCCTCGGTCACGAAATCGAGCACGCGTCGGAGCGTCGCGTTACGGAGCGTAATCGTGACGGTCGGATTTCGATTCGACGGATCGAGCAGCACGATGTTGGCGCCTTTCGGGCCGCTCGTGGACGGATCAAATTCCTCGGACGCGGCACTGAGCGCTGACACCACCTGCCCGATTTCGGCGCGGGTGAAGCTGACGCTGGGCAGGATGATCTCGTTGAGCTTCCTGGCGAGCGGAGCCACGGCCGCGGCCTGGCTCGTCTCGCGGGCACGTTCGTCGTAAATGCCCGGGCGCTGCCAGCTCTTCGCCACTTCCTCGAGCAGCTGCGCGCGGGTTTTTTCGCGATTCAGCGCGCCGGTCTCGGTCTTTTCCTGCGCAATTCTAAACAGAAATCCCTTCGCCACGGTGTTATCCGGTTCTCTTGCCTCCACCGCCCGGAACGTCTCCTGCGCGCCGTCGATATCGCCGACCAAATATTGCGCGCGGCCCTTGGCGACGAGTCGCTCGGTGGCGGCACGGTCGGCGGCAAATTCGGGATCAACTTGACGCGGTGTGTTCGCACGGGCCTCGACGCGGGCAATCTCCCGCTCGATGGACGCGGTGCGTGAATTTGCCGGCGCGAGCTGGGCATGCGCGGCCAGGGCGGCGCGCGTAGCATCGAGATCACCGCGGCGGAGCGCCGCCTGGGCGCGATCGAGCTGGGCCGAGGCCTTCTCGCGGTTCAAATCGGCTATCAGCTTTTCCGTCATCGGGTTCGCCGGCAGCGTGCTCAGCGTGGCATCGGCCGCCGCGATGGCCTGGTCCGACCGGCCGGCGCGAACATGCGCGCGCACGGTGGCGAGCTGGCTTTGCGCATTGGCAATGATGCTGGTGAGCCGGCCGGCTTCGGCGCGGGCCATGGCTTCGGCTTCCTGTTCGGGCGTGGGCGTGGCGGGCGTCGAGCCCGGCTCCGGGATGCGCACATCGATCATCGTCGGGGCGGAGCTGGGAGCGGGCGAGGAACTCGCCGCGGGTGCGGGGGCTTCCGGCTTCGGCGCGACTTCGGCCGCCTTTCGCGTGGCCGCGGACTGCTGGGCGGCATTCTGCTGGGCGGCCACCTGGGCCTCGATTTCGGCGCGCAGCCGAAGCACCGCCGGATCATTGGGCGACACGCTGGCAAGCTGAGTCAGCGCTTTTTGCGCACCCGCCAAATCCCCGGCATCACGCGCGCGCAGCGCCTCGGACATCAGGCGAATTTTCACGTCCGTCTGACCTTGGGCGAGCACGTCGGGGGCCGGCACTGCCGCGGCCACGAGGGCAGCAGCCAGCAGCACGAGCAGCGACTTGGGGAGGGAGCGAGTTTTCATTGCTGGGAAGTTAAGCACGGAAGTTGGATGGCGGCCTCATGCCGCCGCTGGGAATTGGCAGGTGATTCGCTTCACGTCGGCACCGGGCGGCAGCCGCCCATGCCGGTGAAATGATGCGAGAACGTCATGTGCGAGGAGCCTCGGCCTCGGGCGCGTCCGGTTCGTCGGGCTCGCGCGGGTTCAACGTGCGGTGGTCGGGCTGCCCCAAGTTCGGACTTTGCTTGGTCACCTCGATGGCCGGCGGCGTGAGGGTCACTTTATCAATGACGAAGGTGGACTCTCCCAGCTTGAAGGAATCGCCCGGCCGCACTTCGCGCGTCGCGGTTTCGCCGGGCGCCGCGACAAAGGCCGACACCGTGCCGGTGAACATCCGCTCGCGATGGGTCAGCGTCACCTCGCGCTTCGTGCGCTCGTCGTAAACGATTGCCGTCGCGACGCGTTGTTGTGTGACGGTGCCTTCGCCGACGGTGACCGCCTGGGGTCGAACCTCGAGGTTCTTGATCGACAAAGCGAGAGTGGGCACGCGACGGCCGGTGCTGCCGAGGAACGTCTCACCGCTTAAGAGGTTCTGGAACGTGCCGCGCCAGTGGCCCTCGTCGCCCATATAGCCGATCAGCTGCAACCGGAACGGCTCGGGCCGGACGGCGACCAGTTCAATCCCAAACTCTTCCTCGACTTCCTCCTCGGCCAGACTGGTCGGAGGACGGACCGTGAACTGTTTCGATTTCGCGTTGTAGAAAATCTCGGGCGGAGTGAACGCGTCGAAAATCCATTCGCGGCCGCGCGATTGGGCGGTCGGGGCCGCCCAGGGCTCGGTTTTCACCGGCGCCGGCTCAGCCACGCTCGCCACGTACGGCGTGTTGGACAACTCGACCTTTTCCACGGCAGGTGGAGGAGCGTTCGATTTCCGCCAGACGAGCGTGCCGAACACCGCGGCGGACGCGATTGCGGTGGTGACCGCGATGCCAATGAGAACCTTGTCGCTGGAGGAAACGGCCATGGTTCAGGAACCGGGGGGCGCCGGTTCGGCTGATGCTTCGGCGACTTCCGCCGGCGCTGAGACGATGTCGATGTATTCGACCGTGACAGTGAATTTGGACCACGGCCGCGTGACGATGGGTGTGGCCACGGAGCGCGTGGCAGACTTCTTGGTGGCGGCCGGATCTGGCTCGGCCTTCTTGCCGTTGGCGTCCGGCGCCGGCGTAGCCGAAAGCACGACCGACGCCTCGGCGGTTGGGACATCCCCAGCCGGAACAGTCGGTTCCTCGGCCGGGGACGACACGGCGGTCTCATCCGTGGTGGCGGCATCCACCTCGACCTCCCGCACCACAACCGGAAGGTCGAAGGCTGCGAGCCGGTTCAGAAAATTGCGCAAGGCCGCCGTCTGGCCGGTGAACACGAGCTGAAACGGCAGCGTTTCCACATAACCCGGCACGCGCGCGGTAGCTCCCGGATGAATGACAATAAAGTCAGGGCCCTCCGGCACTTCAGCCGGTTCGCTTGGTTCGGCCGGCGCGCCGCCTTCAGCCGCCGCCCGCAGTGCCGCCGCGCGGTCCTCGCGCTCCTTGGTCGTCATGGGCGGCTCGCGTCGAACTGCGAGGAGCGCTCGCGGCCGTGCCTCCAGGAGCGCTTCAACAATATACTGCGCAACCTGGCGCTGCCGAAACACCGGCTCGATTCGCTCGGCATCGGGACCTTCGTTGGCATGAGCGGCAAAGCCAAAGCGGGCCGCCTCCGGCCTGACGTCCACTTCGTTACTCGCGGCCAGCGCGCGCATCTTCTCCACAAATGTCGCCAGGTCGAAGTAAGCATCCGTGCGGGCGGCGGGCAGTTTGGCGGTCCGCAGCTTTTCCGACGCAGCGCCCCTGCCGTTCAATTCGTTCTGCATCGTAGCCAGCGCGCGTTGAGCACGCTCCAACTCGATGTCGATCGCTGCGGCGGTTTCGCGGGTGGGCGGAGGCGAAACCTCGCGCATCGCCGCGAGCTCGGTCTGCTTCTGGACGACCTTGGCGGCCGCGGCTCGCGTGGCGGTCCAGCGCTCGTAAATGCACCACAGCTCGCCCAGTGCGACCAGTGCACAAAGCGTGAGGACCGTTGCGAACAGGGGATTCTTGCGATACCAGCTCATCGGGCGGGGCGAAGGTCGCAGGTTCGGCCCAACCCAAGCGAGGTGGGCGGGTTCAAACCGGAATCAGTTTCCGCTGGCAGCAGCGTACGCAGCATAAAAAGGGGCAGCGTCGTCACAGCGGTTTTTTTGGGCTGACCACCAGCGTGAAGTCGAACTTCAGCAGCCCGTTCTGATTGTTGTCGAAACGCTCGTTCTCGACGGCGGCGATGAAATCCGAGTCCGTGAATCCCGCGAGCAACTGTTTCACCCGCTCGAACGACTCGGAACTCACCTTTGATTGCGGGTTGGCCACGTCGAGCAACCGGCCGCTCAGCGCCAGTCGCACGGGAGGCGCCGGTGGCGTTACTTCCGTCGCGGGAGCGGCGTCGGCCGGTGGAGGAGCATCGCCACCCGCGGCAGGTGCGGTTGCGGGATCCGGCGAAGGCGCGGCGGGGGCGGGCAGCGACGCCGTGATATCGATATCGGGACGAACCACCTGCAAGCGGTCGAGCCAGACGTCTTCGACATCAACCAGCCGTTTCTGCAGATCACCGAAAAAGTTCACCCAATTGGCCTTGGTATCATAACCGCCTCGCAACGCGGCGATCTGTTTCTTGGCTTCGGCGATCTGGCTGAGATTCCCGGCATTTCGATGTTCCAGGGAACGCAGCGGCATCAGCTGATCGTCGATGAGCGCAACGTGCTGGAGGGTCGCACTCGCCACACTATGTAGATAGATGATGGGCGGAAGCAGGGCCAGCGCACCCACGACGGCCGCGGCGATGAACGCGGGCTGCCGTTTGCGGAAATTAATCGCCTCGGTGATCGCCGGCGGAAGCAGACTTGCATCGGGCTCGTCCTTCACCACCAGCCGCGTGGCCAGGCCAACGAGGTCCGAAAGCGCGGCCTGTGCACTTTCCGCGCCCGCCGCGCGGGCATCGGCGGAAAGATCGACTTGTCGCAGCGGATTGAAGGGCTCAACCGGAATCTTCAGCTTTTCTGCCAACACGCCGGTCAGGCCCGGGATTTGCGACCCGCCACCCGTCAAATAAAGTCCGACCGGTATTCCCCCACCCGACTGGCGCCGGTGGTTGATCGTCGACCGGGTGACTTCCAGTTGCAGCCGCGTCGAAAAATTCACCGCCGCCCGTTGAACCGCGAGTCGTGACGGCGAATTCGCCGGCAAATCCGAAGCGCCCGAAAGCACCTGCACCTTCAGGATCTCCGCCTGGGCAAAATCGATCCGCAGCTCCTCCGAAATGCCATGCGTCACCGTGTTTCCGGCGAGCGGCAGCGTGCGCAGATAAAACCGCCCGTTCTCCAGCAACAGCAGGTTCGTGGAACGGGCCCCGATGTTGGCCACGACCACGCTGTCGTGCAGCTCGGGGTGGCTGTATCTAAATGCGTGCCGCAACGCGAGGCCGGCGGGTATCGCCCGCTCGATCGGGAAGCCGGCATTGTCCGCCGCCGTGCACAGGGCCTGCATGGAGTCGAACTTCACCGCGGCGAGCATGACCTCGAGATCGAAACTGTCGTCCCACACGACCGCGTAATCCCACACCACCTCTTCCAGCGGATACGGAATGTTTTCCGACGCCTCGAAGGCGATGATCTTGCCCCGCTTCTCTTTCGCAATCGACGGCGTCTTGACGAATTTGGTCAGCGCGAGATGGCCCGGCACCGCCAGCGCACTGGGGCCGCTCAATTTGCGCCGAGCCGCGGCCGCACCGAGCGACTGGGCCACTTCGATCGCCCACCGGCTCTCATGCGCGGGGTCAGAGCTATGCGACTCGAACGCAAAATGCTGCAGAACGAGCCGGCCTGTCGCTCCGGCGGTGAACATCCCACACGCGACGTGGCTGGCTCCAACATCAACGGCTAGGATCCGTGGTGCGCGCATAGGGTAGGTCCAAAAGGAAGAGGCGATTTCAGATGAGTCATCGTCGCAAGCGCATTCTTGGTTCGAAACCGGCAGCTGTTCATCGTGAAGGCTCGCGACGCACAAATGACGGCGTGGCGCGCGGATAGTTGCCGGCAAAAGGTGTGAGATATTGAGGGAGCAGAATCCCATCGTTAGCCGCGGCTTCGGCCGCAGCCTTGGTTTGAAAGCTGTTACGCTGGTCCGGGCTGGCGAGGCTCGCCGCATAGGCGCCGCGGCCCGCCTGGACCGACCGACCACCAACGGCCAGTTCCACCCCCCAGACGCGCGCGTCGCCATGCACCTGGTCACGCCTGACGACCTCGGGCGGCAGGTAAAAGCGTACATCGGAACGTCCGGCGGGCAGCGCGACGCATTCCGCTTGCGCTCGATAGTACTCGGTACGCCGCTCCGTGCGGCCCGACGCCCGCGAATCGTAACCAATCAACAGCGCCACGCGAACCCGCGATACCATCTGGCCGGGGGAGCCGGCGGCCGGTTTCACATTCAATGCCACCGCCGCTTCCAACCAGTTTCCGTTCTCCGCCCGCAGGGAAGAAAATCGCACGCCGGTTGCCTCGACCTCCTGCGCCAAGCTGGACGCCGTGGCGAAAAGCAGGCTGACGACTACAGTGAGGATTCGGGGCATTTGAAGTGTGCGACGCTGGAAAGCAGCAAAAGTTGTGCTCCCGTGTCATGGCGTCACGCCGAAAGTCGATCGGCCGCAATCGACCCGGGACAAACATAAGCCGTCAGGTGCGCCCGCTCGTGATTATCTAATGCTGCGGGATGTTGTTCCCGGTTGCGCGCGGCGGTATTTCAGGCCGAAGGGCAAAGCGGTGCACGCGCGGCGGTGGAAAGAAAATCTGGGCCGGGCCGTTCAGTTTCAACTGGAGCTTGGCGAACTGACCGCGGAGTCTTCCCGTTTGTGACCACCGCCCTCGCCTACAAGATAGCAGTCCTCGTGTTCCTCGAAAATGCGGCCGGCGAACACTTGCTCATGCTCCGGGCAAAACCCCCGAACCTGGGTGTCTGGAGCCCAATTGGCGGAAAACTCGAGACGGCGATCGGCGAGTCGCCATTTGAGTGCGCGGTGCGGGAAACGTTCGAGGAAACCGGACATCGGGTTGAAGTCGGTGGTTTTCACCTCTTCGCGATGATCGCCGAGAAGGCCTATGAGGGCGAAGCCCACTGGTTGATGTTCCTTTTTCGCTGCACGGTCCCGCTGCCCGCGCTTCCGCCGGAGATCGTCGAGGGCAGGTTTGCATTCTTCTCGCGCGCGGCGATCGATGCGCTGCCGATTCCCGAGACCGACCGCAAAGCGCTGTGGCCGATCTATGATCAGTACCGCGACCGCTTCGTTGCGCTGAAAGCCGATTGCGCTCCCGGCCAGCCGGTGCGCGTCGACATCGAAGAGATCACGCCGCCCTGAGGTGGCGGCGAGTTCCGGTCGAGTGGACGCCTCATCCACGTGGCACGTTCGATCCATCCACTCGCTGGCGCAGCCACGGAAGAGCCGTCGACGTGTAGCGCTCGCTGTGCCCCGTTAGCCCTGCGCTTGCCCCACAATTCTTGCCAAGCACGTCGGCGTTCCGCGGAGCGGCGGCTTTCCAGCCGCCGAAGTACGGTCGGTCGACCGGTCTCGGGCGACTGGAAAGTCGCCCTTCCCGTCAACTGCGCCCTTGGCGCCGCCGCGGTGGCAAATCCGTGGGGCAAGCGCCCCGCTAGGAAGTTTTCCGATGAAAAATTGGGAGCAGAGTGGCCTGCCGGTGGCTCGACTCGACGGCGATGATTGCGAAGAAGACACCACGCTGGATTACGCGATGCGAGAGTGCGCCTAATCCGCGTCTCTCTCCATGCCACGCGATTCCCACCGACCCTTGGTCCTTCTTGCGGAGGACTCCGAAGATGATGCGTTCTTCTTCCGCTGGACGCTGAAGAAGTGCGGTTTGGTGTGCGATCTCGTGCACGCGATCGACGGCGAA
This sequence comes from Opitutales bacterium, assembly GCA_038204695.1. Lineage (GTDB taxonomy): Bacteria > Verrucomicrobiota > Verrucomicrobiia > Opitutales > Opitutaceae > ER46. Next base: position 11,466 of record JBBRCR010000097.1, read on the forward strand.
CAGGCCGTTCGGATCCTGGAGGCCGCCGTCGGCCCGGATGGCACTCGGCGCGAGCGCTGCCCGGATCTGGTTTTCCTCGATTTGAAGATGCCGAACCTGACCGGCTTTGAGGTGCTCAATTGGATTCGCGATCACCCCGTCAGCCCGCCGCTCGACGTGTCGGTCCTCAGTGGGTCCGAACATGCCAGCGATGTTGAACGCGCGATCGCGATGGGCGCATCAGCGTATTACGTGAAACCGCTGACGCCGGAACAGCTGCAATCCCGCTTTGCGGCGTGGCGCGTAACGGAGGCGCCGGGAGCAGCCGTGAGTGCGGCGGCACCCGCAGGGGTATCGCAGGGAGGGACATGAGCTCTGACTTCTCTCCGGAGTTCAAGAGCGAGCTGCTCGATGATTTTTACGCGGAATGTGACGAGCATCTGTCGAACGCCCGCGCGCAACTCTCCCAGCTCGAGAAAGCGGCCCATGAAGCGCGGGACGACGATGCCGCCCTGCAGAGTCTTTACCGCAGCGTTCACTCGTTCAAAGGCGTCTGCGCGATCATGGGTCTGCCTTCGGCGGAAGCGCTGGCTCATGCGGCGGAGGAGGTGCTCCGCGGCCCCACGCGGCGCGCCACTAGCCTGACACCGCCCGGGATCGATGGACTCGCCCGCGCGGTTCACCGGCTCGAGCAGATTGTCACCGCGCACCGGCTCAAGTCCGCGGAGCCGCAGGTGACCGATGTGCTCGAGGCCCTGGGCGCGCTTTCCGCACCGCACGCCAGCATCTCCCCGAAACCGGTCGAAACCGCGGAAGCGTCCACGCGCGAACCGCCGGCCAGTGCACCGAGGTCGCCCACCGCGTCGCCCGAAAACTCCGCGGACCCGCGTACATGGCACGCATTGTTTTCGCCTTCGCCCCAACTCGACCAGCGCGGCGTCAACCTCAACACCGTGCGCAGCCGCCTCTCGGCCCTCGGCGAAATCCTGGCCGCCGTTCCTTTGATCGGAACGGGCGGATCAATGACCTTCGACTTCACCGTTGCCTTCCGCGAGCCCCCCGCGGACCCCGCCGCGTGGGTGGCTGACGGTGTTGTCTTGCGGCCCGCCGGTGCCACCGAGGCGGCGGAAGCGACGCCCGTGGCGCCAACCGTTCCCGCGACCGGCGCGTCCCACCTGTTCATCGCCCCCTCGCACATCGTGCGCGTGGACCTCAGCCGGCTCGATGACTTGATGCGGATTACCGGCGAAATGGTGATTCACCGATCGCGACTCGAGGAGAGAATTGCCCGCCTCGCTGGCGATCAGAGCAGTTTGTTGGAAGTGAACCAGGGGTTCGGACGATCGTTGCGCGAATTGCGCGATGCCATCGCGCGGGTCAGGCTCGTATCGGTCGCGGAGATTTTTACGCGCATGCCGTTTGTCGTCCGCGATCTCGCCCGCGAAACCCGCAAGCAGGTGCAGCTCCGGCTCGAGGGGCAGGAAACCGAGATCGACAAGTACCTCGTGGAACGACTCAAGGAGCCGCTGCTCCACCTCGTCCGCAACGCCGTCAGTCACGGGGTGGAGTCGCCCGACGAGCGCACCGCGGCGGGCAAGCCGGCCGAGGCCACCATCCGGCTCCACGCATCCGTCAGCGGGCATTCCGTCATGATTCGCATTCAGGACGACGGCCGCGGCATCGATCGGCCGCGGGTGCTCGCCCGGGCCGCGACGCTGGGTATCGAGACTTCGGATGCGGCCACCGATGCGGAGCTGCTGGAGATTTTGTGCCAGCCGGGTTTTTCCACGCGGGACGAAGCCGATCGGTCTTCCGGTCGCGGCGTCGGGATGGCGGTGGTGCAAAACACGGTGCACGATCTCGGCGGCAGTCTCATGCTCGCGACCGAGGCGGGCCGGTCGACGCAGTTCACACTGCGGCTTCCGCTCACGCTTTCCATTGCCGAGACGTTTCTCGTTTCCGCCGGCGACCAGACCTGCGCGGTGCCCACCGGCTTTGTCGAGGAAGTCGTGCCGTTCGCGGAAGCCGGCGTGCGCACCATCCAGCAGGCGGAGGTCATCTCCTATCGCGACGGCATCCTGCCCCTCATCCGGTTGCGTCAGCTTTTCCGGGCGGAGCACTCCACCACCGGCCGGCAATCGCTGCTGGTGCTGAGCACCGATCGCGGCCTGTGCGGGCTGGTGGTCGACCGGATTCACGGGCAGCGCGAGGTCGTGATCCGCGCGATGCAGGACCCGCTGCTGCAAGTGCCCGGAGTTTCCGGCGCGACCGAACTCGGCGATGGCCGGCCTGTGCTCATTCTCGATCCGGTGGCCCTGACCAGCGGCGCCGTGCGGCCGCGCAGCGAGTCCGGCCACCGCCCGCCCGCCCGTCGAGCCGCCCTTGCCTCATGAGCGCCTCAGAAACGTACATCATTTTCGAACTGGCAGGCTCCGCGTATGGCGTCCGCAGCAAGGATGTTCTTCACATCGAACTGCTCGAACACCTCACCCCCGTGCCGAACGCCGCGCCCGCCGTCGATGGCGTCGTGTTTTCGCGGGGCCAGGTCATCCCCGCGCTGAACCTCCGGGTTCGTTTCGGTTTTCCGCGGCAGCCGAACACCCCGCGCACCCGGCTCGTCTTCCTCAAGTCGGAACAGCGTACCGTCGCCCTGATCGTCGATTCCGCCCGCGAATTCCGCGCCATTCCGGCCGCCAGCATCCGGCCGATCGAGGAAACGCTTTCCGGGGTTGACGGCAACTACCTCAACGGCGTGGCCACCGTCGCCGACCGGCTGGTGCTGCTTCTCGACGTCGCCGCCGTGTTGAAAATCGACGCCAGCGTCCCCGCTTCGGCATCAACCCGGCACGCCGCCCCCGCCCTCCCGTCCAGCTCTTAAATTCATGGCAGCTTCAAATCGCATTATCATGGCAACTACATCCACGAACGGACATGAACCGCGCACCAGGCGCGTCCGTGCCGAGTCGTCGCCGGCGATGGCAACCGCCAGCGGGAAACGCTTGCGGCTCCACGCACCAGACCGGCCTGGCACCGGCAGGGACGTCCTTAGCCGCGCGGCGGCCGACATCGCGGAAATCGGCCGCACGCTCCAGGAGACCGCCGCCCAGACGGAATCGCTGAGCGGCTCCAGCGACGAGGTGGTTTCCTCGGTCAATGAAATTGCCGCCTCGATCGAACAGGTCAGCGCGAACGCCGCCCAAGTCGCCACGGCCGCGGCCGAAACCACCGCCGCGGTCAAGCAGGTTTCGCAGGGGGCGACGTCGGTGACGGAGACGGCGCAGGAAATGGCGACGTCGGCCCAGGAGCTCACGACCGCGATCGGCGAAGTCGCCGCCTCGGTCAAGCGCGTGACGAAAGATACGCAGGACCTGTCGACATCGTTGAACGAAGCGGGCGGCTCGCTCGAGGAGATGGGGCGGTCGATTCAAGGCGTCGCCCGCCACGCCGACGAACTCAGCGCCGCCGCGGAGGAAACGCTCTCTTCGATGAACGAAATGGCGGCCTCCATCGAGGAGGTCGGCGCCATGTCGGAAGGCCTGCTCACCTCGGTGGAACAGACCTCGACCTCGATTGAGCAGATGGCGCGCTCCATTCAGGGGGTCGCGCAAAACGGCGAACGGATCACGGAAGCGTCCGGCCACGCGGCGACCAGTGCCAATCAGATGGAACGTTCGAGCCGCGCCGTCGCCGATCTGGTCAAGCGCACCCACCAAATCACGCGGCAGGTGGCGGAACAGGCGAATGAAGGCGGCCGCACGGTGGAAAAATCGATTGAAGGCATCGGGCGCGTCGCCCGGGCGATGACGAATTCGACGGCTGTGATGCGCGAGCTGAACAAGCAGACGGGGGAAATCTCCAGCATCGTCGGCACGATCAACATCATCGCGGAGCGAACCAATCTGCTCTCGTTGAACGCCTCGATCGAGGCAGCGCGGGCCGGCGACGCGGGCCGCGGTTTTGCCGTAGTGGCCGAGGAGATACGCAACCTCGCCGATCGCTGCGCGAAGGCCACCGCGGATATCGCCGTAATCGTGCGCGGGCTGGAAAACGTCACCCGTGAAGCCACGGAAACGGCGAACGAGGGCGCGCGACTGGCGGAGGAAAGCAACCAGCAGTCCCAAACCGGCCTCACCGGCCTGAAGCAGATCCTGGCCGGCGTCTCGGAGACCACCACGCTCGTCGGCGAGATCAGCCGCGCCACGGATGAACAACTCGTGGCCGGCAAACATGTGGTCGACGCGGTATCGATGGCGGCGACGCAGGCGCGCCAGGTCGCCGCCGGGACCAGCGAGCAGGCCAAGGGTGCGACCAGCATTGTCCAGGCGGCGAACCAGATTCGGAAAGTCGCCAAGGAGGTGGCGCAGGCGATGGGCGAACACGGCCGCGCGTCGCGCGAGGTCATCAAGGCCGCGCAATCGACGAACGCCATCGCCGTGCAGCTGGGAAAGGCCACCGCAGAGCAGTCCGGCGGCGCGAACGAAATCGTGCAGGCCGTCAACGCCATGCGGCAGAACGCGGCCTCCACGACGCGGGCCATCGCGGAACAAGCCACCGCCACCGACCAAATTTCCAAGGAAGCGGACCGGCTCGCGCGTTTGATCGTCAGCGTGACCCGGGCGATGACCGAGCACGCGACGGCGACGACCCAAATCAGCGCGACGTCGGACAGCCTGCTCCGGCAGGCGGAGCAAACGGCACGGGCGATGACCGAGCAGACGCGCGCCGTCAAGGACATCACCGGCGCGACGAGAAACATTGCGCAGCAAATCAAGCTCATCACGGCCGCCAACCTCCAGCAGTCGGAAATGGCGACGGCGGTGGGGACGCATCTGGACGATGCCCGGCACCTGGCGACGCCACGTGGCGGAAAGACGGCGTCACGGCGTGGCACGGGCGCCGCGCAGGCCAATGGTGCATCGGGCAACGGGGTACAAAATGGGCGCCGCGGCGGGGCCGCCAGCGGCAAAACAGCCAGTCAACCGAAGCGGAAACGCCCGACCCGGTGAAATCGCACCCGGGCGCTACTCTATGTTCAACGTGGTTGGATTGATACTTGCGGGCCCGCCGGCGCGCAGCCGACAAGATGTGGCGTAGCCCCATGCCGATTGCCGCCGTGGATCCGCTGTCCGTTCCAGAACGCGTGCCCCTCCTGCTGCGCGACCTCATTCATGAGCGGACGGGATTGTTCTTCGAGTCCGGCCGGCTCGAAACGATGCTCGACAAGCTGCGCGACCGCGCCGTCCTGCATCAGTGCCACTCGTATCTGGATTATTATTACATCCTCAAGTACGAGGAAAAGGGCCCCGAGGAATGGCACCGCGTCATGGATGCGTTTTCCGTGCAGGAGACGTATTTCTGGCGGGAAGCCAGCCAGATCCGGACGCTGGTCGACACCCTCGTGCCGCAATGGTTTCGATCCCGGACCGGGCCGCTGCGCATCTGGAGTGCCGCCTGTGCCTCGGGTGAGGAGCCCTACAGCATCGCGCTGGCGCTGGTGAACGCCGGGCTCGGCTCCCGGCCGATCGAAATCACCGCGAGCGATGCCAGCGAAGCCGCGCTGATGAAGGCGGGCGGCGGCGTGTTCCGCGAACGTTCGTTTCGGACTCTCCCCGAGGAATTGCGCCACCGATATTTCACCCGGGTGCCGGAAGGCTGGAAACTCGCGCCGGACATCATGCAGCGGGTCACTTTTCAGCAGGCAAACCTCATCGACGCCGCCCAAATCCAGCATCTTGCCCGTTCGCCGGTCATCTTCTGCCGCAATGTCTTCATCTACTTCTCGCCCGACGCCATTCGCCGCACCCTGACGACGTTTGCCAACCAGATGCCAGATGGCGGCCACTTGTTTGTCGGCGCCTCGGAATCACTGCTAAAGCTCACGGCGGACTTCGAACTCCACGAAGCCGCCGACGCATTTGTCTACCAGCGCGTCGCCCGCCGGAATCCAGACCCGCAATGACCCCGCCCATCCGCACCGTCGTCGTGGACGACTCGGCGTTTGTCCGAAAAGTCGTCCGCGAAATGCTCTCCCGCAGCCCATCCATCGAGGTGGTGGGTTCCGCGCGCGACGGGATCGAGGCGCTCGAAGTGGTGGAGTTGCTCAAGCCCGACGTCGTCACCTGCGATCTCGTGATGCCGCGGCTGGACGGCGTGGGTTTCGTGCAGCAGCAAATGGCGCGGCGTCCGGTGCCGATCCTGATTCTCACGGCATCGCCGCACGACGGCGAAAAGGTGCTGGAGGCACTCAACGCCGGGGCGGTGGATTTCGTCCGGAAGCCGAGCGCGCTCGCCACGAACCAGCTCTTCGAGATCCGGGAACAGCTGGTGAGCAAGGTGAAGGCAGCGGTGGGCGCGCCTGTTGCCAACTTCACCGCGGCCCCACTCCCGCCGCGACTGGTGGCGGCCGCGCCGGCATCGCCCCCGGCGACGACGCAGGTTGATGTCGTCGTGATTGGCATCTCCACCGGCGGCCCGCAGGCCTTGCGCCGGCTGTTCGCGGAGTTGCCCGGCACTCTTTCCGTGCCGATTGCGATGGTCCTGCACATGCCGGTCGGATACACGGCTCTCTTCGCCGAAAAGTTGAACGAGATTTCAGCGCTCGAGGTGCGGGAGGCAAAGGAGGGCGACGTGCTCAGGCCGGGTCTGGCCCTGCTCGCCCCGGCCGGGCGCCATCTGTCCCTGCGGCGGCGACCGGACGGTACGGTCGCGGCGCAGCTGTCGATGCAGCCGATGGACAAAACACATCGGCCCGCCGCCGACGTCCTTTTTCAATCCGCGGCCGAAGTATTCGGCAGTCGCGTGCTCGGGGTCGTGATGACCGGCATGGGCGACGACGGCAAACAGGGCTGCGCGTGGATCAAGGCGCAGGGTGGCTCCACCATCACCGAGGCGGAGTCGAGTTGCATCATCTACGGCATGCCGCGCTCGGTCGTCGAAGCCGGACTCAGCGATCAGGTCGTGCCTCTCGGAGGGATGGCTGCTGCCATCATCGAACATTTATGAATGCCAAGGTCCTGATAGTCGACGATTCGAATCTGGCCCGGCGGACGCTGCGCCACATGCTCGAGGAAATGGGTCATACGGTCGAGGAGGCGGCCGACGGAACGCAGGCCCTCGAGCGATACTATATCAACCGGCACGACTTGGTGCTCCTCGATATGGTGATGAACGGCATGTACGGGCTGGAGGTGCTAGGAAAGATGCGGGAGCTCAATCCCGAGGTGCGCGTCATCGTCGCGACAGCTGACATTCAAACGTCGACCCGCGAGCAGGTGCGCGGCGCCGGCGCCGCCGCCTTCGTGAACAAGCCGGTGAACCGCAAACAACTCGCCGAAGTCGTCACCAGCGTTTTGGAAGGAGGAACGTCGTGGAACTGACGTATACGCAGAAAGACGCGCTCACAGAATTGATCAATATCGGTTACGGCCGGGCAGCGAGCGCGCTGTCCGAGCTCACCGGCTATCGCATCAATCTCGATGTCCCCCAGCTCGCGATGCATCCGATCGATGAAATCGCACCGATGCTCGCGCGGGTCGTGCAAGGCGAGGTGGCGAGCGTCAACCAGGTGTTCTCCGGCCCGGTCGCCGGCAATGCCCTGCTGTTGCTGGACGAATCCGCTGCCCTGATGCTGAGCGAATTGCTGACGGATGAGCACAACTCGGGTGCTCTGGATGCGAGCGCCCGGGAGATCATCGCCGAAGTCGGCAACATCCTGCTGAATGCGTGCCTCGGCGTATTCGGCAACCTGCTTGAGGTGCAGGTGTCATTCTCGGTGCCGCGCCTGCGAGTCGAGAGCATCGAAACGGTGATGAAAAGCATCACCGTGGAGCAGCAGGAATTGCGGTATGCCCTGATGATTCACACGCAATTCCATCTGCGAGCCAGCAATGTCACCGGCTATCTCGTGATCATCCTGGGGATAACCTCACTGGATCGAATGTTGATGGAGCTTGAACGATGGGAAAAACGGCAACAGCAGGCGTGATTGTGTCCGTCGAAACTGAAAATCGAATTTCGGCTGATGCCCAGAAGGGTGCGATGCTGGCCTGGATGCAGGACGTCGCCCCCTACGGCATTTTCACGACCGACGCGGAATTGCGGATTCTAACGTGGAATCAATGGCTGGTGACCCACAGCGGGCTCACCGTCGATGCGGTCGTCGGGCGGCCGCTGATTGAAGTCTTCCCCGACGTCCAGGCCCGCCGTCTCGATCATTATCTGCGTCGCGCCGCCGGCGGGGAAATCAGCCTGCTTTCCACCGCGCTGCACAAATTTCTGCTGCCGCTGCCCGTGACGGTGCGGGGCTCCAACATGCCGCACATGCTTCAGACCGTGCGGATCGCGCCGCTGCCGCTGGGTGATCAGATCGTGGGTACGATCACGACCATCGAGGATGTGACCCAGCGCGAATCCCAGGCGTTGATCCTGCAGCGGCAGCAGGAGCACGACCGGCTGCTGTCCACCGCGCTGGCGTTGCTGCTCCAGAGTGACGATCCGTTGCAGGTGACGGCCGAGTTGTTTCCGCGCATGGCGGCACCGTTGAAGCTGGAGGTTTATCTCAACTACATGCTGTCGCCCGAGGGCGACGAATTGCGACTGCACGCGTCCGGCGGGATCACGCCCGAAATGCGCCGTGCCATGGCGGTGCTGCCGGTCGGCCGCGGACCCTGCGGGTTATCGGCCCAATACCGGCGGCCTACGATTGTCCCTCACGTGCAGGCGAGCACCGACGAGCAGCATCAGGCCATCCGCCGCATTGGGCTGCGCTGCTACGTCGCGTTTCCCTTGATGATTGGCGAGCGTCTGTTCGGCACCCTTTCGTTCGGCAGCTATAGCCGCGAAGTGATCGCCGACAACGAAGTGGAATTCCTCGGGACGATCGCGCAGTATCTCGCCATC
>JBBRCR010000098.1:0-20255 GCA_038204695.1 Opitutales bacterium
GGATGCGGCGGCGTCAGCCCGTGCATCACCGAAAGGAACGCGATCAGCGGAAGCGCGAGCAACAGAAAGGGTCTCCTCGTTTCGTGCGTGAGCGAGATCACGACGGGCAGCAGCAGGAACAGTCCCACCGTGAACCACGTCAGCATTCCCACCAGCAGCGCAAGCGCGACGACACACGCCACGGCCCGCGTAGGGCCAAAGGCTCGACTGAAAGCGCCGGCGAGAACCTGCGCGCCGCCGGATTCCGCGAGCAGCTTGCCGAGCATTGCGCCGAGGGCGATGACCGCGGCGATGCCGCCGAACGTGGCGCCGACGCCGTCCTGAAACGCTTTCAATGCCGCCAGCGGCGCGAGGCCCGCGCCAAGACCGACGATCATGGCCGCGATGAACAATGCGAGAAACGCGTTCAACTTCCGCCACGTGACGAGCGCGACGAGCACCAAAATCGCCGCCACGGCGAGCAGCAGAAGTGCAAGCGATGATGGGGGCATCGAATCGGGGGGCAGAGGAGCCGGGAGCGACACTCAACCGCGACCATGCCGGAAGCCGTTGAGAAGAAAAGCCTCGAGCAGCCGCCGCCGCTCGCGGCGCTCCCAGTGACTGATCGAGTAGCGCCGCGTCTCTGACCGGCGGCGTGGATTTCAAATCGCCCATGCGCTCGCGGATCTCAATGGCCCCGAATCGCCGGTCTGAGACACGGCTCTACTTCGAACAGGCCATTGGCGCGGTGAAATAAGGATGCTGGCGCGACGGTGGGTGGGCGCGCGCGGTGTTGGCAACCACGGCGGAACGTCCACTCGCTGGCGTTCGCAGGCCGTGGATGACTACTTCGCGCCGGGGAGCAGGAACAGCAGCACGGCGAGAAAATGGCAGGTGCTGCCTCCGAGCACGAACGTGTGCCACACCGCGTGATGATAACGCAGCCGGTGCCAGAGATAAAAAATCACGCCAAAGGTATAACACAGTCCGCCGCCGAGCAGCAGCCAGAGGCCGCCGTGCGGTACCGTTGCGACCAGCGGCTCGAGCGCCACGACGATGAGCCAGCCGACAAACAGATACGCCAGCGTCGACGTCAGCCGGAACCGATCGCCGAAGAACAGTTGAAAGACCGCGCCCGCGCCGCAAAGCCCCCACACAATCCCAAAGAGCGTCCAACCCCACGGTCCCCGCAAATTCGTGAGGAGAAACGGCGTGTACGTGCCGGCGATGAGCAGAAAAATCGCCGCGTGGTCGAGCCGCCGAAAGATGAGTTTCCGGCGTTCGCTGCGCTGGACGTGATAGAGCGTCGAAAACGCGTAGAGCATCAGGAGGGTGAGCCCGAAGACCGTGAAACTGACGACATGCCACGCATCTCCGCGCCGGCTGGAAAACACAATCAGCAGCGTCAAGCCCACGAAACTCAACGCGAGCCCAATGCCATGCGTGACCCAGTTGGCGATCTCCTCACCACGCGTGTACACCGGCGCACGCGGCGCCGCCGGGACGGGCACGGCTGCTTCAATCACGGGCGAGGCCCCGTCCGCCCCGGCCCGGGCTCGCCGGCGTTGCACCACCCGATCGGCCCACGTATCCAACCACCGGATAAACGCGACTGGTCGCGGGCTCCGAAACTTGTCCGGCGTCCACTCCTCGCCTTCGGCATACACGGTCTGGGGGATCACACAGGTGCGAAACGTCCAGTCCGCCAGCGGCAGTCCGAAGAAGCCGGAAATCGATTCGTTGCAATCGATCACGGCATGGTGTCGCAGGTGAAACGCATACGCCGGACGCCATAACCACCCCCACTGCGAATGCGTGATCAGCGGCTCCCATTTTTCGAACGGCCAGTGATTGATGGCGTGCAGGACTTCATACAGGGTGAGCGACACCGCGATCGCGCCAAACCCGGCGAGAAACCACGGGAACGTTGGCAGCAGCCATTGCAGGAGCGCAAGCAGGGGCGCCAGCACGGCGGCGAAAGCAGCCAGCGAGTACCACGGAAAGAATGACGCCTCACCCTGCTCCGGCTCCACGATGGGAAACTTGTTTTCGATGAACAGAATTCCGCGGCCGTCGCGGCTCTGCTTCCGGGCGATGCGCGTGAGCGCGTGGTGCCGCGTGTGCTGCCGGTAAAGCCGGCGCAAAAAGGGAATCGCCGGCATGTGCAGCACGTACCGGTGGAAAAAATATTCCATGAAGCAGTTGAACACGCTGATCGCCAGAAACGCCACGACACCCTGCCAGAGCGGGGCGGTGAATTGCTGGATCCACACACCCGGCGCGAAGAGCCGCAGCGCCGCCAGCAGACCCGCGAGGGTGGCGAGCACCGTGAGTACAAAGAGAGGAAGCGAAAACTCCTCGTGATCTGATTCGGGTGATTCGGCCATCGGAAGGGTTCAACTACATCCTCCCCCCGCAAATGGCAAACGATGCAGCTGTCTGATCTGGATGAGCGCTCGCGTGAGGTCTGTTGCGCTCCATTGACCCGTACAGCGGCGCTTTGTGTCCGCGCCCGGACAGCAGCGCGAGCGAGGGGATCGACCGCTGCACTCCGTGACTCCGCAACCGGGCAGACTGTGAAATTTCCCGGCTGGCGCCCGGGATCGGTCAAACCGCGTCGCCGCCTCGCAAATAACGCACCACGTCCTCGGCGGTGTATCCATCGCGTCCATTTTTCAACAGCCGCGCGAGGTCCGAGATCTCGTTACCCGCTGTCACCAGCGGCGGCTCCAGGACTCCATGACGGGATTGCGCCAAGCCCACCGTGGACGCGAGTCCGTTGCACAGGCATTTGCGCCCGACCGTGTCCGCGGCGTTGCCGCCCTTGCGCACATAATCGTCCGCCGGCTCGCCCGCACATCGATAACCCACGCTGCCATCGTCTTTCCGGTACGGGTGGCGCAGGTAACCCAGATCGCAGATGCGTTCGCGCGCAGCATACGTCTCCGCTTCGGATAACGTGCCGGGCAGCTGCGCGATCTTGAACGGAAACCCGGTCGGCGATGCCGCCGGGTCCGTGAACACCCGGCCCGTGCCCGCCCGGCTCGCGCGAATGGCCTCACGTTTGAGGTCATTTTGAATTCCGGATTCATCACAAAATGCAAATGCTGTCCCGACCTGAATGCCCGCGGCGCCGAGCTCCAGTGCGGCGGCGAGTTTCCCGGGCGTGGCCTGCGCACCCGCGAGCCAGAAGGGCAGTCCAAGATCGCGAATCTTCCCGATGTCCGGCACGTCGCGCGGTCCGTAAATCGGCTCGCCGCCCCCATCGAGTTGCATCACGCCGCGCGGCGGCGCGTTGTGACCGCCGGCCACGTCACCTTCCACGACAAAACCATCCACCCGACCATTGGATTTTTTTGCCAGGGTCAGCGCGAGCGTGGCCGATGAAACGATGGCCACGAACTGGGGCCGCGGGAGGGCGGGCGCCGTTCCGCCGCAGAATTCCTGCGGGTCGAAAGACGAAATGAATTCCTCACCGGGAAGCGCTCCCTCCACATCGATTTTCAATTCCGCCTGCTGGCCAGCCGCGAAGCGATCAAGCACGCCGGGAATCGCGCGCGGAATTCCTGCACCCATCAGCACGTAGTCCACGTTCGCCAGCATGGCGCCGAAAATTGAAGGCAGCGTCGCGAGCTGGATCTTCTCGAGGAGATTGATGCCCACGCGTCCGTTGTGACCTTCCTTCGCGAGGTACACCTCCACGAAATTGGCGGCCACGGTGAGTTCGGCCAGCGCCGCACCCGGCTGGAGGGTCGGCATGGCCACGCCCTTGTAGCTGGTGCCCGGACTCTTTCCGCCGGGAATAAAATGGGCATCGAGCACGCGCTCCGCCACGCCGGGAATTGGAAATGCCGCCAGCGCGCGCCGCATGTGCTCCTCCGGATCGCCCTCCGCCAGTCGCCGCGCCAGAATGACCGCGAGAAGAGTGCCGGAGACCACGCCCAGCTCGCCCAATCGAGACACGCTGCGAGCCAGCCGCCAGTTGGAAACCGCGACGCCCATGCCGCCCTGAATGATGACCGGATGTGACATAAAAAAAATGTGGCGAGCGTCGCGGGGTCGAACCGCGTGGGTTAACACAGGGCCAGGGGAGCAGGTTGCTCCGAGGGAGTTCAATACCCCGAGGCCAAAAGTCCTTCGACACCTGACGCGCTTGGCGAGCCTGCGTCTGCGCAACGTCCAACGGAAGCCCGATGCTCGACCCACGTGAGGTATTAGGATGGACCGAGAGAACGAAAGGAATCCTTCCGCCGGTTTGGATCTAATGGGTCAGCAATTAATGCGCACGCCGCAATCGTCGGCGGCCTGCACGTGGAGACTCAGGAAACCCATCTGTGCCGGAAACGTCCGGTCTGGGACGATTTCGCGCGGGGGCCATCAATTCGTTGGCCAACGAGGGAAACCCAAACTACGGTGTCACAGGCAGCGCAACAAAACTGAACCCATTCCCATTATGTCCCGTCCCTATCGCCGTCGCGCTGTGTCGCTCGTCAATCGCGCCTATAGCTCCGATCCCCTCGAGCGCATCGCCTCAATTGGTGGCACGACTTCCGATCACAGCCATTGGAGCCTTTCGCAAGCCGCGGCCATTGCCGTGATCGAAGCGGGCACCGACGAATTCTACATCAAAGCGGGCGACCAGACGGTCAAACTTGTGGTGTTGACGCGTGGAGGGGAAAAATACCTTCGCACGGAGCGCGAAGACACGCATCCGGACGACCTGCTCAACCTGACGGCGGGTCGGGTTCTCACAGCGACGTAAGGCAAGGTGCGCGCCGGCGAACGCGTTTTCCGAATCTCGTCGGCTCCTCGTTTCCTCGAGTCGCTTCGCCATCCCGTGGCGGCGAACGCCAGCGAGTGAATGCTGCGACAATTGGCGCAAGAGCCGCAGCGTGGAGTTCACAGTCGGCCGATGGGCAGGTGCGCCACTCAATCCGCCGGACCAAGGGGATGGCTCGAGCGGAGCAGCGTTCGCCACGCGCTCATCTCATCATCCGTGCGAGCCGCTCACGGTGATAGGCGGCGCGCTGCGCCGAGTCCATGCGGCCAAAGTCCGGCGCGCCGTCGGCGGACTTGGGCCAGTCGCCATTCGACTCCGCGGTGCCGGCCCGCTCGCCCGCCGCGCGAGGAGCCACCCCGGGCTTCGCCGTGCCCAGTGGATTTTCGCGCAGCTGTACGGTGGCACGCCGGCCGGCCGTGCCGTCGTATGCCATCGCCGTATCCGTTAGCTGGAGATCCTTTTCCAACGGCCGCCTCGGTTTGATCCCTTGGGACGCCAGGACACCATGGTACGCGCGCACGGCGTCTTCGGGCCCAATCTTTCCGTCCGCGATCAGCCGCAGAAATTGAATGAACGCGAGCTGATGCTCGGCCTGATTGATTTTGCGGCCAAACAACGCGACGCGGGCGCCATACTTCTGCGCGTCATGGAGCAGGCGAAACGCGTCGTACGTGGTGCCGGCGCTGCCGCCAAGAACACCGACCACGAGGTTGGGATCGTACTGTGCCAGCTCCTCCATCGCTTTCGGGCCGTGGTAGACGATTTTCAGGAACAGGGGACGGCCCGCGTCCGGCACTCCCGCCAGGATCCGCAGAATATTGTCGTTGATGAACTCGCCCAGCTTGGCGGGCGCCAGGCCGCTGGGCACGTTGGGATCGAACACCTCGAGAAAATAGCGAAATCGCTTCCGCTCCGCCTCTTCACGAAACGCCTTGAACGAGAGCAGCGCCTCGCGATCGGCCGCGAGGTTGTTGAGAAACGTCAGCGAATACAGGCCGAGATTCGCGCCGGGAAATTCCGACGCGGTGCGGTCACACTCGAGCTGGCCGCATTGGATGTGGTCGATGCTCGCGCTGCGAAACGGCTGCGAAGGCTCCTGCGTGTAGCACCCGTGGCGAATCGCCCACACATCGGTGGTGTCGTTCGCGCGCGCCGCCGGCGTGACGTGCGAGTCGCGGAACAATCCCTCCTTGATGCAGAGCTGCTCGCTGACATACGCCGACATCAGCATGATATCGATCACACCCTGATGGACGACCTCGCGAATGATATCGAGGAACTCGGGCAGATTGCGGTGGCCGAACTCCTCGCGCGACCATACTTCCGGCGAAAACCGCGCCGGGCGTTCGCCCAAGCGGGAAAGGTAGGAGCGCGGGCCGGGAGCGCGCACGCCAAATGCCATGTCGGCGTCCTTGGCATCGGCGATGATGAACGCCCGCGAGGCGGGGTTGGTTTTGATTTCCGCGAGCTTCTGATCGAGCGATTTCATGCTGGAGGGGTGCGCCGAAACGACCGCCGGTGGAGCCCATGCGAGTCCACTGCAGGGCGATGGTCAACGCTGCCGCTCAGCGGTGGCGTGCGCTATTCGTTTCTTTTTCGGCCTGCGAAGCGCCCGTGCTGCGGCTGGAATCCTTGGACTCCGAAACTCGCTGTGAACAGGTCAGGTTTTTCCAATCCCAATCCAACCACAGATGGCCAATGAAGAACGCGAGACATGGAAGAACGCGAGACTCGGAAGACGTCGGAAATCTATCCGCGTCTTATTCTCTTCCCCGTCTCCCATGTCTTCATGGCCCCATCTGTGAAATTTGTGGCTGAATAAGTCTGAGGCGGTGCCTCGCTCGGAATATCGATCCGCATTTTAGCGGAAGGAGAAGGCCGCGGCACGAAGCCGATTGCACGCTTTGCGAACGCGGCGCTAATTAATGGACCCGCGATGGGCTTTTACGCCAACCAGATACTCCCGCACCTCATCCGCGCGACAATGCGCGGGCGCGACTTCGTGCCCTATCGGGAGCGTCTCGTCACGCACGCCAGGGGCCGGGTGCTTGAAGTCGGCATCGGCGCGGGAGAAAACCTGCGTTTCTACGGGCCGGCGGTGAGCGAAGTCATTGGCCTCGAACCGGCCGCAACGCTGGCCGCAATCGCCCGCCACGCGGCGCACGGATCGAAATTCCGCGTTGAGATCACCGAGGCATCGGCCGAACGGATACCGCTTCCGGCTGCAAGCATCGATACGGTGGTGATGGCATGGACGCTGTGCTCGGTGACAAATCCCACGGCGGCGCTGCGCGAGATGCAGCGCGTGCTTCGTCCCGACGGCCGGTTGTTGTTTGTGGAGCATGGATTGGCGCGAGACCTTCGCGTCCAAAAATGGCAGAACCGATTGACGCCGGTTTGGAAACACCTCGCCGGCGGCTGCCACCTGAATTTTCGGATGGACGCGTTGATTCAGAACTCCGGCTTCACGCTGGAACGACTCGAGACCGGCTACATGCCCGGACTCCGGCCGTTTACGTACATGTATGAAGGTTGTGCCGTCCTGCCGGCATCAATCTGAACCGGGAAGCTTCCCTGCTTCCACGCATTCTTTCCCTGCGATGCCGGGGAAATCCGATTTGCGGTTGCTCCCTTTTGGCGGAACCGTTCGTCTTTCGCTCTTATGAAGACACGCGTCCTTCCCCTTGTCGTGTTAACCGGCTTGTTCGCCTCCGGCTCTGCTTTGTGGGCTGCGTCGGCCAACAGCGTCAAACTGACCAAGTCCGACGACCGCGTGCGCGTCGAACTCGGGGGAAAGCTGTTCACCGAATTCATCTTCAAGGGCGCGCAGAAGCCGTACTTGTATCCGGTCCTCGCGGCGGACGGGACGGAATTGACGCGCAACTTCCCGATGAAAAAGGGCGTGCCGGGCGAAGTGGAAGATCACCCGCACCATCGTTCGTTGTGGTTCACGCACGGCGACGTCAACGGACTCGACTTCTGGGCCGAGTCGAATGGCGCGAAGCAGGGGCGCATCCTCAACGAGTCCGTCGACAGCTCGATGAAGGGCGACGTGGGAGTCATTCGCGCGCGGAACAAGTGGGTGGGGCCGGACAATGCCGTTCAACTGACTGACGAAACCACGATGCGTTTCCACGGCACCTCCGAGGGCCGCTTCATTGATTTCGAAGTGACGCTGAAGGCGCCAGCCAACAAGCCGGCGGTTTTCGGCGATACGAAGGAAGGCTCGATGGCCATCCGGCTCCCGAAGTGGATGACGCCGTCGCACACGTCACAGAAAAAGAAATACGAGGGGAAGGGAACGATCATCAATGACGCCGGCGTGACGAACAGCCCAACGTGGGGAAAGAAGTCGACGTGGGTGGATTACTACGCGCCGAAGGACGGAAAAATTTATGGCGTCGCGATGTTCGACCATCCCTCGAATCCGCGGCACCCGACGTGGTGGCATGTGCGCGATTACGGGCTGTTCGCGGCGAATCCATTCGGCAAACACGATTTTGAGAACATGAAGGATCAGCCCAAGGCGGGTGACTTCACGATTCCCCCAGCGGCACGGCGACTTTCCGCTGGAGGTTCTACTTCCACGAAGGCGATGCGAAGGCCGCCAAGGTGGCGGATCAGTTCAAGAAATACGCCGCCAGCAAGTAAGACCAAGCCGGGCCGACCCCCGGCTTTTTTTGTCGGCATTTCACCCCGGCACGATTTCAAACCAGAAAATCCCGTCATGAATTCGCTCAGCCGCCGCAGCTTCCTCAAAACATCTGCCCTCGCCACCGCCGCCACCGCGTTTTCCGCGCGTTCGTGGGCGCAGGTGGCGGGCGCGAACAACGACATCCGCGTCGCGGTCATCGGTCTGCATGGCCGCGGCCGCTCAAGTCACCTCGCGAGCCTCCTCCGGATAAAAGGCGTGCGCGTCGTCGCCTTGTGCGACGTCGACACCGAAGTCCTGGCCAGCGCGAAGGCCGACGTGAAGGGCGGCGACGTCAAGACCTACGTGGATCTGCGCCAGTTGCTGGAGTCGCGAGAAATCGATGCGGTGACCATCGCGACGCCGAACCACCAGCATTCACTTCAGGCCGTGTGGGCCTGCCAGGCGAACAAGGATGTGTATGTGGAGAAGCCGGTCTCGCACAACGTGTGGGAGGGCCGGCAGCTCGTGAAAGCGGCGCGTAAATACGATCGCGTGGTGCAGGCCGGTACGCAAATTCGCTCCGGGGCGGGACTGCAGGAGGCGGTGGCCTGGGTGCAGGCCGGCAATCTCGGCAAGATCACCGCGTCTCGAGGATTCTGTTACAAGCGCCGCGACAGCATCGGCAAGACCGAGGGGCCGCAACAGCCGCCGGCCAGCGTGAACTATGATCTGTGGTGTGGTCCCGCTCCACTCGATCCACTGCGTCGGCGCCGGCTGCACTACGACTGGCACTGGGTCCACGTCACCGGCAATGGTGATGTCGGCAATCAGGGTATCCATCAAATGGATGTGGCGCGCTGGTTCCTCGGGGAAAAGGGGCTCCCCCGGCATACGCTGAGCATCGGCGGCCGCCTGGGTTATGTGGATGATGGCGACACGCCGAACACCCAGGTGGTGATTCACGACTACGCGACCGCTCCGCTGATCTTCGAAGTGCGCGGGCTGCCCGGGAAACCCGGGGCGGCGCCGCGGGCTCCGGCCGCCGGCGACGGGAAGCGCCCGAACACCATGGACGACTATCGCGGGGTCTCGATTGGCAACGTGATCGATTGCGAGGGCGGCTATGTGGTCGTGCCGAGTTATTTCGCCGCCACCGCCTATGACAAATCCGGCAAAGTGGTGAAGGAGTTCAAAGGCAACGATCGCCTCATGACCAACTTCATCGACGTCGTGCGCAGCCGGAAAACCGCGAATCTTTACGGCCAGATCGAGGAAGGGCACCTCTCGAGCGCGCTCTGCCATCTGGGCAACATTTCGCACGTGCTCGGCCAGGGCGCTTCCCCCGAGGCGCTGCGCGAGAAGGTGAAGGGGAACGCGCCCCTCGCCGAAGCGTATGGCCGGATGGCCGAACACCTCGCGGTCAATCAGGTCGATCTGAAGAAGACACCGCTCACGTATGGCGTGCCGTTAACCCTCGCCCCGAAGAACGCCGAGACGTTCACCGGTGAGTTCGCCACGCAAGCCAATCCGCTGCTCACGCGGAAGTACCGCGCCCCGTTTGTCGTCCCGGCCATCGGCGGCGACACCCGAGTCGCGTCGTAACTCACGCTCGAGCGACGGTGCGCGTCCCTGGCAACGTGCGCCGTGGCCGGAAGCGCTGGATGTTTCGCTGCTCACCCGAATGGCTGACGCGGCATCATCACGGAAAACCGTGATTTTAGCACGGCTGCTTGGGCTGGCGTTCGCGATGGGAATCAGCGGGCCACCCGCGCGCGCCGCGAGCGACGAACCCGTCGTCGCCTTGCCGCCTTTTCTCGTCGAGGAGATCGCAAAAGGACCGCCGTGGCGTTACGCCGAGGCGGCCGCACGGGTGGGCTCGATCCGACCACGTGCCTCGTATGAGCTCGCGCGATTGCGCTACGTTGAATTTCGGGCGCAACCCGCGGACGAGGGCCGGCTCGGAGTTCGCCAGGCAGCGGAGATCCTGAAGCCACTGTTTGCCGCCCGTGCGTCGGAGCCTCCCCTGCCCGAAGTGTACGAACTGATTGCGGAAGTCTGGGCCAATGCCGGCGCGACGCCGACGCGCGGGCATCTCGCCGTGCTCGACGAAGGCGTGCGGCTGTTTCCGCGGCGAACCGCGTTGGCGTTGCGGGCGGCCGAAGTGAACGGGCAGCACGGCTTCCGCGCCGAAGCAGCCGCCTTGCTCGTCGTGGCAGCACGCACGGCGAGCGACGCGGAATCCCGAGCGCGCATCGCTGCCCTCGAGCAGCAGCTCGCCCCGCACGGGCGCAGCTCCAGTCCAAGAGACTGACGCCCACCGCGAAGCGTTACTTTTTCGGCCGTTTGCCCACTCCCCAGATGAGCCACGCGGCGAGTGCGACGAGAAGAATCAGCCACCAAAGGTAGCGCAGTTCGCGCGCGGCCGCTTCGACAAAGCGAAACGTCGCGGGAAAAAGCAGGAGCAGCCCCACCATCGCGCCAATCACCACGAGCAGCTGGAGCAGCGCGCGAGTGCGCGGATTCATCGCACCAGAAACTCTATCGCGTCCGCTGAGGCACCCCCGGGGCCGCGGGCCGGGCCGAGGTCGCTGGCGGTGGTCGTGGCGCAGTGGCGGGTGCGCCTCCCGGTGTCACCGCCGGACGGGCCGCTGCCCGGCGGGTCAGTTCCTCGAGCGACAGCAGCACGTTCGATCCCGCGCCACCCACCACGAGCGGCGAGCGTCCGTTCCAGTTCTGCAAGATCTGCAGCTTGATGAAATCCGGATTGGACCTCAGGGCGGTGCCTCGAACTTGAATCGCCTCGGCCTCGCCCTTGGCGCGAATGATCGCCGTATCCGCTTCGATCTGGGCCTTGAGCTGCGTGAACTTCGCCTTCTCCGCCTCCTGCTCCTGAACCATCTTCATTTCAATGGCGGTTTCCAGTTCCGGCGAAAGCGCCAGGTTGAAAATCACCAGGTCAGCCACGATCAAAAATTCAGCGCCGATTTTCCGCCGCGCGAGCTCGAGCGCCCGGTTCTTGATCTCCTCGCGCTTTTTCACGATCTGCTCCGCGCTTTGCGTGGCGGCCACCTCTTTCAATGCCTCCTGCACGCGCGGAGCGATCAGGTTGTCGAAAGGTTCACCCGCGTATTCCTGAAAAATCTTCACGACTGATTTCTCCGGCACGCGGTAGAGAACATGGACCTCCATCTTCACCTGCTGGAGATCCGACGAGTAACATTCCGCCGGCATCGGCCGCGTCTGCTGCCGAATCGAGATCGGCTGGATGTGCGTGAGGAACGGCTGCTTGAACCCGAAGCCCTCCGGTTTGAAATCCGGCGAAACAGTGCCGAGGGTCACGGCGACGCCGCGATAGCCCGGTTGCACAACGTAGGTGGCCGACGCGGCCAGAACGATGACCACAAAAAGCAGGATGCCCGTGCCGATCAGCCGCTTTATGATGACGGGATCGATCTCCACTTCGGCGCCTTCAAATTGGTTCCGGTTCATTTCAAGCCCTCCTTGTTGTCTTCGGTTGCCCCCGTGGTGAAATCACCCAGCGGCAGCATCATGTTTGCGCCGGTCGCGCCGGGGCCAACGACGAGCGGCGTCACGCCGTCCCAATGTTCGATAATCTGAAGCTCGAGCACGCTGGGGTTTTCCCGGAGCGCCTTGCCCCGCAGGACAATCGACTCGGCCTCGCCCTTTGCCTTGATCACCACGGTGCTCGCTTCGATCTGGGCTTGCTGCTGGGCGAAACGGGCGCGGGCCGCCTCCTGTTCCTGCACCATCTTGGCTTCGATCGCGTTCTCCAGCGCCTTGGTCAGGTTGATGTCTTCCAACACCAGATCCTCAATCGTGAGCACGGAGCCGACCTTCCGGCGCGCGCTCTCCAGCGCCTGGCTTTTGACCCCCTCTCGTTTTTGCACAATCATTTCCGCACTGCGCAACGCGGTGAGTTCGTTCAACGCCTCGGCGACCCGTGGCCGGATGAGCGACCCAAACGCGTCGCCCGCATAGTCGCGGAAAATCGTCACCACCGATGCTTCCGGCACGCGATACAACACGCGAACGTGGATCTTCACCTGCTGCAAATCCGACGAGTAACAGTCCGCCTCCATCTGTGCCGTCTGCTGCCGGATCATCTGCGGCACGATGGTGGTGACAAAAGGAAGCTTGAGGCCGAAGCCCTCCGGCTTGAATCCGGGCGAGACCTTGCCAAGCGTCACTTCCACCCCGCGATGGCCAGGCTCAACGACGTATGTCGCAGAGGAGCCGCCGATCACGAGAATGAAGATCAACAGCGCTCCGGCGATCCAGCCAGCGATAGTTTTGGGAGTCATCGTAGAAAGCACATTTGCGCTCGTTACTTCGCCCCTGCCACCCGCGATGACAAGCGAAACAGGATGACAGGTGTGCCGATTTGCTCGCTGGCGCTCGCGGCCACAGAGTGCGCTACCCCGCCGCCAGGCTCTTGAATTCCGCCACCACCGACTGCAACGAGCCCTTGGCATCGCCATAGAGCATCCGGGTGTGTGGCAGCAGAAAAAGTTGGTTTTCCAGTCCGGAAAAACCAGCGCCCTTGCCGCGCTTCAGGCAAATCACGGTGCGTGCCTCGTGCGCATTGATGATCGGCATGCCGTAGATCGGCGATGACTTGTCCGTCGCGGCCGCGGGATTCACCACGTCGTTCGCCCCAATCACAATCGCCACGTCCATCGTCGGCATCAGCGGGTTGATGGCGTCCATCTCCACCAGTTGTTCGTACGGCACGTTCGCCTCCGCGAGCAGCACGTTCATGTGACCCGGCATCCGTCCGGCAACCGGATGGATCGCGAACCGCACCTCGGCTCCGTTTCGCTCCAGCGCCTCGGCCAGCTCCCGCACCGCATGCTGCGCCTGCGACACCGCCATTCCGTATCCAGGAATAAATACGACCTGCCGCGCCGCCTCAAGTACGGCGAATGTAACCTCCGCCGAGATGGGTTTCAATTCGCCCTGCGCCGTGGCCGCACTGGATTCCGCCGCATCGGTGGCCCCGAAACCGGAGAACAATACATTGAGCAGCGAACGGTTCATCGCCTTGCACATGATAATCGACAGAATCACGCCGCTCGTACCCACCAGGCAGCCGGCGACAATCAGCACATTGTTGCGGATCACGAAACCCGCCGCGCAGGCCGCCAGTCCGGAAAGACTGTTCAACATGGAGATCACCACCGGCATGTCACCGCCGCCGATCGGCATCACCATCGTCCAGCCAAGTACGAGGGACAGCACGGTGAAGACACCCACCGCCGCCGCCACGGTCGTTGGCGCATCGCTCACGACGTACACGACGCCGGCAACGATCATCGCAAGAAACATCACCGCGTTAAGCATGTGCTGGCCGCGAAAAAGCACCGGGCGGCCGCTCACCCACGCGGCTAGTTTGCAGAAAGCATACATGGAGCCCGTAAACGTGATTCCGCCGATCAGCACCGCCAGGAAAATGGCCACCGCCGTAAACACCGGCGCCTCCGGAACCACCTCGCCGATTCGAATGCGGAGGAATTCCGCGCCGCCGACGATCAGCGAAGCGAGGCCGCCAAAACCATTCAGCAACGCCACCATTTCAGGCATGGCGGTCATTTTCACCCAGTGCGCACAGGCAATTCCGATCACCGTGCCCGCGATCAGGCCCACGACGATCCACGTGAAATCGATCACGTGACGATCGAGCAGCGTCGCGATAATCGCGATCAGCATGCCAATCCCGGAAATCAAATTGCCGCGGCGCGCGGTCGGCTGGCGGCCGAGCATCTTGAGCCCGAGGATGAACAGAATCGAGGCACCGATATAGGCGCAGTTGATGAGCATTTCGCGCGTCATGGGGATGGTCGCTGCTCGTTTACGAGGCGGAGTCCTTTGCTCCCTTTGCCCTTTCGTCCTTCGGCGCCTTGCGCTTGAACATGCCGAGCATCCGGTCCGTGACCAGATAACCGCCGACGACATTGACCATGGCGAGCGTCACGGCGGCCGTGCCCAGCACCGTCGTGACCCACGAGCCGTCGTCCGCGCCGGCGATGATGATCGCGCCAACCACGGTGATGCCCGAAATCGCGTTGGAACCGGACATCAGCGGGGTGTGCAACTGGGACGGCACTTTCGCGATCAGCTCAAACCCGAGAAATCCCGCCAGCGTGAAAATGAAGAACAGGAGAATCAGTTCCATGGGGCGCGTGTTTACTTCGCAAATTGAGGATGCACGATGGCTCCGTCCCGCGTGAGCAGGCAGCCCTTCAGAATTTCGTCACCCGGCTCCAGCCGCAGAGTTTTCTTTTCGGCGTCCCAGAAGTGGGTGATCCACGCCGCAAAATTCGCCGCCAGCACCTGCGTGGCATGATGGGGCACCGTGCATTCCAAGGCCGCATGCCCGACAATCGTCACGCCTTCCGCGGTGACGACATCCTCGCCCGGGCGGGAACCCTCCACGTTGCCTCCGCTTTCGACCGCCAGATCCACCACCACACTGCCGGCACGCATCCCGCTCAGCATCGTTCGGGTGATCAGCCGCGGCGCCTGGCGGCCAAAGACCTTGGCCGTCGTGATGACGATGTCCGACTGCGCACAAATCCTGGCCATCCCCGCCTGCTGCCGCGCGATTTGCTCCGGCGTGAGCGCTTGCGCATAACCGGCGCTCGTTTGCCCCGTGGCGCCGAGATCGATTTTGACGAACTTGGCGCCGAGCGAACGCACCTGCTCCTCGACCACTGGCCGCGTATCGAACGCCTCCACGCGCGCGCCGAGCCGCTTGGCGGTGGCGATCGCCTGCAACCCCGCCACGCCCGCACCGACGACAAACACCCGCGCCGGCAGAATCGTGCCCGCGGGTGTCATCATCATCGGCAAGGCGAGCCGGAGTCGCGCGGCGGCCTGCACCACCGCGGCATAACCCGCGAGGCTGGCTTGCGAACTGAGGGCGTCCATTTTTTGCGCCAGCGTGGTCCGCGGAATCATCTCCAGACTGACGGCGCTCACCCGGGCCGCCGCAAAGGCGGCGAGCAGCGGGCCCTCGTTGAACGGATCCAGAAAACTCACGTGCACGGCTCCCGGCTTGAGCCGGCGAATCTCCTCCATCGCAGGCTTGCGCACCCGGAGAATCAAGTCGGCCGACTGGAGTGCACCATCAACGTCGGGGGTGAGAATCACGCCGGCCCCGGTGTACTGCTCATCAGAATACAAGCTGCCGAGGCCCAGGCCGGGCGGCGCGTGAATTTGCAGTCCCAGCTTGATGAGCGGCGCCGCCGTGGCGGGAGTCAACGGCGCCCGCACTTCGCCTTTGGCATGATCGGAGGCAGCGTAGCAGAGCATGGCGTTGAAAGGGCGTGCCGGCACGGCCGGCGCGAGGTCGAACAATGCGGCGGCGACGGCCGACCTCAACGCCCAAGTCGCGGGCCGACGCAAAAAGGGCGCAGCCGGCGCCGCGCCCTTGAAACCTCAGGCTGCCATCACCCGGTCAATCCCAGTAGCCTTCGTAGTATCGCCAGGAGGTGCCTTCGGGCTGCCAGCGCGGCGGGACCCACACCGCACCGAAACGGGACGGAACCTGCCAGTGGCCCGCCATCCATTCATAGCGATCCGTACGCCAGCTCCAATACCCGGGAATCCAGACATGATCGCGACTCGGCCGCGCGCTGGGAACTTCCTGCTGCGCCTGTGGAGGCGCCTGCATCACGACAATGGAACTGGCACCGACGGGGGACGGATACGCCACGGTGGTACCGCTCTGAGTTTGAGTAACGGTGTGCGTGGCGGGCGGCTGGTTAGCCGCAGGCACCGTGTACACGGTCGCTTGTTGCGGCTGGGCGGCGGGTGGTGGCGGCGGCGGCGCCGAGACGACATGCGACTCTGGATACGAGGCACAACCGGCCAGAAGCCCGATCGCCCCGGTGCAAATTACGGCAAGCGACCCGGTCACGCGCCGCGGGCGTGGAGGGGCCGAAATAGTGGTTTTCATACCGGGTGGTAGACTCCATTCCAGGGCGTTGGTTCGACTACTGCGGCAGGATGACACAGTGGGTATGATCCCCATCTGGCAGCGCCAAGGAGGGAGTCGCGGGTGACTAATCCACTCGCTGGCGCTTCGGAGCCACGGGCGCTTCCTCTTTCCAGAAGGTTAAAGAGAACGAGTAAGATGAGAATCGCCCCGGAGCCTGGCCGGTCGTCCCGCCGATCACGCCGGCGTTTCCGGGTTTGCGTCCCACGAGCGGGCGGGCTTCGTTGGCCCCAAACTCATGCAACGCACTCTGGTCAAAGATGCCCTTAACGCCACTGCGCCCATGGACGCCATCCTGCTGCAAGGCTGGGTGCGCACCCGGCGCGATGCGAAGGCTTTCTCCTTCCTCGAGCTGAACGACGGCTCGTCCCTGCGTGGGATTCAGGTCATTGCGGACGCGGCCCTGCCTGACTACGCCAATATCCATGACGCAAATACGGGCGCCTCGATCACCGTGCAGGGGCGTCTGGTCGCATCCAAAGGCCAGGGTCAGCAATGGGAGGTCGTCGCGGAATCGTTCCGTATTCTCGGCGGGGCCGACGCCACCTATCCGCTGCAGAAGAAAGGTCACACGCTGGAATTTCTCCGCGAGATCGCGCACCTGCGGCCGCGCTCGAATTTGTTCGGCGCCGTTTTTCGCGTCCGCAGCCGGCTGGCCCAGGCGATCCACCAGTTTTTCGCGCAGCGGAATTTCATCTACGTGCATACGCCGATTATCACAGCCAGCGACTGTGAAGGCGCCGGCGAATTGTTTCGCGTCACGACGCTCGATCCCTCGCACCCGCCGATGACGCACGAAGGCGACGTCGATTTCAAAAAGGACTTCTTCGGCAAGCGGGCGTACCTGACGGTCAGCGGGCAGTTGGAGGCCGAGATTTTCGCGTGCGCACTGTCGAACGTCTACACGTTCGGGCCGACGTTCCGGGCGGAGAATTCGAATACGTCACGCCACGCGGCCGAGTTCTGGATGATCGAGCCGGAGATGGCATTTTGCGATCTCGACGGCAACATGGCGCTGGCGGAGGACTTCGTGAAGCACCTCATTCGTGATGCCACGGAACACTGTGCGCCCGACCTCGAATTTTTCAGCAAGTTCGTCGACAAAGAGCTCCTCACGCGACTCGCGTTTGTCCTCGATCGCCCGTTCCAGCGGTGCACCTACACCGATGCGATTGCGATTCTCGAGGAGAGCGGCCGCACCTGGGAGCATCCGGTGAAGTGGGGTGACAACATGCAGTCGGAGCACGAGCGATTCCTGGCGGAGGAGCACTTCAAGTGTCCCGTCACGGTGTATGATTACCCCCGCGCGCTGAAACCGTTTTACATGCGCGTGAACTTCGATGGCAAAACCGTCCGCGCGATGGATCTGCTCGTACCCGGCATCGGTGAGATCATTGGCGGCAGCCAGCGCGAAGAACGACTTGACGTGCTGCAGGAGAACATGGCCCGCCACAAGCTGAACGAGAAGGAGTACGGGTGGTACCTGGACCTGCGTCGCTACGGCACGGTGCCGCACGCCGGATTTGGCATGGGGTTTGAGCGCATGCTGATGTTCGTGACCGGCGTCGGAAATATTCGTGACGTGATCCCGTTCGCCCGCACGCCCGGCAGCGCCGAGTTTTGAAGGTCAGCGCCAGTGGCCCTCGATGAAGAGGTAGCTGCTGCCTTTGCGCTCCCAGCGCGGTTCGATCCAGCGACTGCGACCGCGCGGAGGCTGCGCGTAATGTCCGGCGACCCAGACATACCGGCCGCCATGCCACGACCAATACCCGGGCACCCACAAATGTCGGGATGACGGCCGCGCGTACACAACCTCGCGGCGCGGGGGCGGCGGGGCGGCAACGACGACCACCTGCGGCGCCGGCTGCGCGACCACGACTTGTGGCGGCGGCGGACTTGCGACCACCACCGGGGCCTCACGCCAATAGCCGCGAACGAAAGCATAACGCCCGCCCCGAAATTCCCAACGCGCCGGCACCCACGCGAGATTTGCGCGCGGTGGCGTTTCCCACCGCCCGGCGGACCAAACATATCGCCGGCCATCCCACGCCCAGTACCCCGGCAACCACACATACGTTGGCGCCGGACGCGCGGGGATCATTTCGCGCTGCGGTGGGGGCGGCGGCTCGGCCACGACGACCGGGGGCTCGGCCGCCGGCGGCATGGCGGCGGCGGCGGCCGGATCCATTTCCTGCCAGTAACCTTCGCGCAGCGTGTATCCATTTCCCTGTTGCTGCCACTGGGGCGGAGTCCATGCGGCGTTCGCCGTGGGCGGAATTTCCCACTGGCCCGACTGCCAGACGTACGCGCCCTCCTGCCAGAGCCAGTGACCCGGAACCCAAACGTGTTGCGGGCTGGGTTGTTCACCGGGCGTGTCGTTGGCCACCGGCGTCAGCGGCTTTTCGACCACCGGCGTGGCCGGCACCGTCGACGCGTTGGGGATGCTATTGGCGGCAAAACTGCCGGCCACGGGGAAAACCAGCAGCGCCACCCAAACCCGGGCGGCGCGAACTCCACAAAAGGTCGAGCTCATGCGCGATTAGACGCATCAACGACCCCAATGTTTCGCTGGTGTTTTCGTAGACCTCGTGACCAACCGCACGATACGACAGTTTCGGGAGCGAGTTTTGTCCACATCCGTCGTCAGCCGTCGGTCATCGGTCCTCCGTCCTCACCACCAGCGTCGCTCCGCCGCGTGCACGAGCGCGGCCTCGAGCGAAGGCAGGTACGGATGCCACATTTTCTCCCATTCGAGGCTGACTGGTCCCGAAAAATCATCAGCGCGCAGCACGGCCATCATTGGCGCGATGGGAAACTCACCGTCGCCGGGAAGCACATAGGTGTACGGATGGCGCGCGCCCGGCACACCGATGCTGTCCTTCACGTGCACATGGATGACCGAGTCCCGCACGGCGCGCCACGTGACCACCGGATCCTCGCCGCCTCGTTTCCACGTGTGATGCGAGTCCCACAGGATCGGCACCGCTGGCTCCGCCGCCAGGAACCGCCGGATGGCTTCGGACGTGAACAGCGAATCGTGCGTTTCCACACAGACATCCACCTGCCAGCCATGCCGGCGCCGCTCGTCGCGCCACCAGCGAATCGTCGCCTGCGCTTCCTCGATCTCGTGCTCATCGGCTGTCTTGCCACCGTCGAACACCCGAATCCGCGCCACGCCCAGCGCATCCGCCCACGGGGCGAGCGCGAGCAATTGCTCACGTTCCGCCGCCGTCGTTCCCACTAACCGGAGGGATGCATTCAACGCGACCATCGGCACCGCCAGTGCGCGCACTTGGTCCGCCAATTGTCCCGGGGCGCCGAACCGCTCCGAAAAATACCGCGGAAGATCCAGCGTCCCACCGAGGGCACGCACCTCGATCGCATCGAGCCCGTGTCTCCGGGCGAGCGCGACCGCGTCATCGAGCGACACGCCCGGGCAGCCGAGGGTGGAGCAACAACGGATGAATCCCATGGGCCGAGCGTGGCGTATTTATTTCTTCTAGCGAAGCGAAGAATCCAGAATGGCACGACGTTGCGCGACATTCTCCTTGCCCGCGCAGGGCCGGACCGACGAAATTCAACGTCCCAACCCGGGCGGGCTCGCCCGCTTCAGTCGCAACCTCGTGCTTCCAACCGCCATGCCAAGACCAGTCACTCTCTTCACCGGCCAATGGGCCGATCTTCCGCTCGAGAAGCTCGCTCCTCTCGTCAAGAAAATGGGCTACGATGGCGTCGAACTCGCCTGCTGGGGCGACCATTTCGATGTCGATGCCGCGGCGACGAACAAGAAATACGTCAGTGAAAAATGGGCGCTGCTCAAGGATCACGGGCTGACCTGCTACGCC
>JBBRCR010000099.1:0-20168 GCA_038204695.1 Opitutales bacterium
CCTCTACCCGAGTCACGATCGTTGCCGGCGGGCGGCAGGGCCATGGCCGACGTCGCGCCGCCGGCCGATTTTCCACCAAAATCCGGGGAGTCGAACCTGCTCGTCATTCCGCCCGTTCTGAGGTCGGACAGTGAGGTCTGAAGGAAAGGCTCCTGAACGACTTCAACAAGACGCTGCAGCAGGACGGTGCGATCGTGAGCGAACTGCGGAAGTGGCGGTGGAACGTAGTGACGAACTATCGGCCCAGCGGCGACCTGACCGCGGAGTATCGCTTCACGCGGCGTCTCTCGCTGTTCGTGAGCGGTCGCAACGTCAACGAGGCGATCGACGACACCGTCACGTATGGTCCCTCCACGCCGCCCGACCGAATCCTGCGTGGACGCGCGGACTATCGCGCGTATTGGAATGTTGGTGTCAAAGCCACGTTTTGAGCGTTCGCTGCCGAATTACCTTTATGAATCGCCGATCCTTCCTCTCGCAGACCGCCACCGGCCTGGCCGGCACAACGATGTTGTCGAACCTGTTTGCCGCTGCCGCCAAGTCCGGCCGGCCGCCGCGGATCCTCCTCCGCAGCTCCTGGCAAAGCGTGAACATCGGCGACATCGGCCACACGCCCGGCGCCCTGTCATTGCTGTGGAAGCATTTCCCGGAGGTCGAAATCACCCTCTGGCCAGGCACGCTCGGCCATGGCTCGCGCGAGCTCCTCACGAAAGGCTATCCGCGACTGAAGATCGTCGAGGGCAGCCTCGACGCAGACAACAAGCCGCGCAGCGCACCGCTGGCCAAAGCGTGGGAGGAAACGGATCTCTACCTGAGCGGTTCCGGGAGCGGGTTTCCCGCCGCCACCCATGCCATCGCGTTCCAAAGGGCGACCGGCAAACCCGTCGGCGTATTTGGCGTGAGCACCGATCCGATTTCCGGGGTTGACGGTGGGCGCGATCCGGAGGGCGGCACGTTGAAGAACTTGCGTGAACGCGCGTTGAAACTGCCGGCGACCCATCTGTCCAAGGAACTCAGATACATTATAGATCGGGCGGCGTTCTTCTTCTGCCGCGACACGATTTCGCGCGACTATCTGAAGGCGCAGGGCGTGAAGACGCCGATCCTCGAGTTTGGACCCGATGCGCAGCTCGGCATGCACCTGCGCGACGACGCGCGGGGACATGCCTGGCTCGCCGAACGCAAGCTTGAGGACGGGAAATTCATCTGCGTGATCCCGCGCCTGCGTTACACGCCGTATTACAAAATCCGCAACACGCCGCGCGTCGCGAGTGACCACATCAAGGATGCGATCAACGACCGCACGACCGAGAAGGATCATGCGAAGCTGCGGGAGATGATTGTTTCGTATGTCCGCAACACGAAGAACAAGGTGATGGTGTGCGCCGAGATGACGTATGCCGTCGAGATGGGCAAGGAGGTGGTCGTCGATCCGTTACCGGCCGACGTGAAGAAGAACGTGGTGTGGCGTGATACGTACTGGCTGCCGGACGAGGCGGCGTCGATTTACGCGAAGGCGCAGTGCGTGGTGAGCGTGGAGTGCCACTCGCCGCTGATTGCGCTGCAGGCCGGCACGCCGACGTTCTACGTGCGCCAGCCGACGGATACCTGCAAGGGGCAGATGTATCGGGATTTTGGAGCCGGCGACTGGTTCTTCGAAATCGACGAGACGGACGGCCCCGAGCTGTGGTCGCGGCTCTCCGCCATTAACCAGGACCCTGCGAAAGCGAAGGCGAGGGTGAAGGCGATCATGGCTACGGTCGCCGCGCGGCAGGAGCGGATGGTCGAGGCGGTGCGCCAGGCCGCGACGGCGCGGCGTGTTTGAAGACGGGGAAGACGGGGAAGACGGGGAAGATTCCGAAGTCTTCCGAGTCTCGCGTTCTTCCATGTCTCGGGTTCTTCAATAACTTTGGTCACCATCCGAAATTGGAGTGTGAGCGGATCGTGCTCCGATTTTTCGCGTGGTTCGGGTAGTGGCTGCGAGCGCCAGCGAGTGGAGTGGCTCCCCCTTCAGGCAGCAGAGCTGGCTCACGCGAAGGCGCGAAGAGCGCGAAGGAGTTCAGCGGAAGAGCACGACACCCTAATTTTGCCGGGAGCAAATCCCCTTCACGCGCAGCCGCCCAATCAATCCCTCCGACTACGCGGCTTCTCCGCGATCTCGACGAACGCGCAATCTAACCTGACGCAGCCGCAACCAAAGGAGAGCACGAGCCTGACTGTTTTAACCACGAATGGACGCGAATGAAGGCGAATAGAACACCCCGGCATGCTGAGTGCCGTCGCTTGAATTCGCGTTCATTGGCGTCCATTCGCGGTTAAGCGTCAGCTTGGCTCGGCGGCGAACCGGTCCTGCATCGCAAGCCCTTCTGCCATCAGTTCGCGGCCCAGCGGATCATTTGGCAGTTTCGGATCAACCGCCGGGCGGAAGTCCCGATAGAGCTCCGCTGTCAGCCACTCCGGACGCCGCAGGTACCTGGCAATTCTCTCCTTGTTGTTGTAACGATATATAATGTCGATCAACGGCCGGTAATAGCGCCCGAACCGCGCAAAGTATAGCCGGTTCAGCCAGCGCAGATATTTCTCCCAGTTCTGCCCGTTGCTGAGGAACGTGAGCCGAATCATCGCGTTCAGATCCATGTCGAAAAAATCCGCCGGCACGCGCGCCGGCACGCCGGCGATCGGCCAGTATTCCTGGAAAAACGGGATTAGCCGCAGGCGCCGCAGGCATAGAAAACGCTCGTAGTCCTGCCGCAGCGTCGTGTCGAAGCCGTATAGACAGACGACGGCAACGTGGTTCTCGCCCAAGCCGCGCAGCATGTCGCGCCGCGCCTCGAACTGCCGCGTGGTCGCCACATAATTCAGGCTGAAATAGATCATGCGCTTGTTGAAGCGCGCATTGCGCGAGTCCACCCGGCGCAGCAGTTCGTATTTTGCTTCGTCGAGGTATGCAATGTCGAGCGTCTGGCTGAAGTTGATCGCGTAATCGCGGTCGATCATTTCCTGCAACAGCGCCGCCACGCCTTCAAAGCTCAATAGATTGTCGTCGAGCAACAGTACGTTGCGCTGGCCGGAGGGCACGAAATCGTCGAAGCCGCTGCTGCGCCGCTTCAAGCGGCCCTCCTTCGCCGGTACGACGCAGAATGGGCAGCGCTTGTTGCAGCCGCGCGTCAGGAACCCGACCGCATAATGGGTGGCCGCATACAGGCCGTAGTCGGGAAAGCACACCTCCACCTCGGGCGGGAGCCGCCGCAGCAGATCCACGCCAGTGCCGCCGATCTCGATCCGCTCCCCATAGAGAGCGCGCAAGGCGTGCACGCGCTTGGCCGAGACATCCGTGTTAAATATGCTGCTGGCGAAATAATGATCGGCGTCGAGCCGCGGCCCCACGCCGCCGCTCCGGACCCTGACCAGCGTGACGGCTGCTCCCCGCTCCCGGTGAAACGCGCTCAGCTTCATGAGCGCCAGATTGGGGATGCGGCTGTCCACATCGAAAAGTATAGCTGAATGACCCACGCCGCGTGGGATGAAGTCACGGGGGTCGACACGCAAGCTCCGCCCGCTGGAACGAGTCCCGCCGTGCGCCGGCTCGCGCACCGGCCATCCTGTTGATTGGGCCCTGAAAATCGTCGCGAATGGAGACAAGTATCGAATTGCGGGGATGCTCACCGGAGCTGCGCAAAACGGCACGACCTGAAGAATGGCCAGCATTGCGAAGCGGGCCATCGGGAACGCCGCGAGCCACTGATTGCCCGGCGGCTCCTCCATGCTGCAAAATCTTCTCGGCAATCAGCTTCGTCACACGGGGAAAGCAGATGACATCGTCGAACGTTAGCGCGTCTGTGGCTCATGACTTGAGCCAGTAGATTTTGATCTCTTTTTCCAAGGGTTTGAACTCCGGGTCGCCGGTGACGAGTTCGGCTTTTTTTTCCCTGGCCAGCGCGGCGGCGAATGCATCGGCCAGGCTGAGCCGGTAGGTGGTCTTGTAGATGGCGGCCTGGCGGGCGAGTTTGAGGTCGTCACCGATGCCAACGACGTCGATGGGCAGATTGGCGATGACCTGGGCGTGAGTCTCCGCTGCTTCCGCCGAGACCTCCCGCATCGTGTTGTAGTAAACCTCCGCCCAGTTCACCGCACTCAGGTAAAGCCGGTGCCGGTCCCGGTTGGCCTGGTCCAGGATCTCTTCGACCGCTTCGGCGGCGGGCTCGTTCTCGAAGAAGGCGATCAGCGCCCAGCTGTCCAAAACGCGGTTGGCCATGTCACAGCTCCCGCTCGCGTTTCCGGTCCGCCATCATGGCCTTCATGACGCCACTGCCCTTGAGCGAACCGCGCAGGCTTCGGATGTACGCGCGGGTGATGGGCCGGAGCAAAATCCCCCCGGGCGTGACGATGACCGCGGCCTTGGTGCCGTCCTCAATCTGAAACTCCCGGCGAACCCGGGCTGGAATCACCACCTGTCCCTTCGTGGTGAAGACGACCGTTTCCGTTTTTAATCCGGCACTCATGGCGTGCAGTCTTCTGTTCCAAGAAAAGTAAGTCACCGTGAAAGAAGTAGGAAATTAATAGGAAAGTGGGCGCAGATGCGTTTAATCAGAATCAGGATTGGGCGCCTGCCTGGTTCAGAACCGTGGGCGGGCCCAAACTGTCTCACGCGAAGATCGCGAAGGCGCGAAGGCGCGAAGGCAATCCCTGGCAGCCGCCGGTTTGACGGGGATGCGCCGGACCCGTTGTCGGTCAGACGCGCTTTCGCGGACGCCCGGGTTCAAGCCCGGCTTCTCCGCCGGATTGTCCTTCGCGCTCGTCGCGCCTTCGCGTGAGCCATGTGTTGGTCGGGCGGATTGAAGGAAGGCGGCCAAACTTTTAACCGCAGATGGCGCAGGTAGCGCGGATAACTCGAACAAGAGCTTCTGCGAGAATCTGCGCAATCGGCGGTGGATGGATGGGAAAGAATCGTCGCACGGGTTCAGCGCCACACGCTGGATCAGGCAGAAAAACCGGTCACGCAGCGAGTCCGGTCGCGCGCGACTTTTCGTCGTCCGGCAGCGTCGCCGTGTCGAAGGATGGGATCAGTGCGAACGAACGCGGCGAACTGGCCCGATTGCGCGCCGAGGTCAATTTCATCCAAGGCACTCGAGGAATCCATTTCCCCCCCAAGCCCTGCGCTTGCCCCACAATTCCTGCCAAGCACGTCGGCATTTGCCGGAGCGGCGGCTTTCCAGCCGCCGAAGTACGTTCGGTCGACCGGTCTCGGGCGACTGAAAAGTCGCCCTTCCCGTGAACCGCGCTGGGCGAGCCGGTATTTCGCGGCCCGGCGCAGGATGTCCTTACGCGCCTCGACCATGGCTTTGCTTTCCGAGTCGAAGAAATCGATCTTCACCCCTTGCACGCCGGCGTCGCGGCATCGCTGGAAAAATAATTCGCGCGCTTCGGGTCGCGTCAGGCCCGGGCCGTCCGCGCGGTTTTCCGCGTACGCATGCCACAACAAAATCCCGACTCCGCGCTCGGCGCCATAGCGGACCAGTTCTGCCGCCCGCGACCAGGGATCGGCGCCGTCCTTGAGCCAGCCCCACCGCTCCGACTGCCAGCCGCCGTCCACCAGGAGGTACTCGCAACCGATCCTCGCGCACTGGTCGACAAACCACTTCTGCCGATCCCATGCGCCGCCGTCGTTGCCGAAAACCATCCAGGTGCAGATCGACCTGCCCGGTTTGATCCACGGCGTGTTCATGCCGTCCAAAAACACCGTCGGATCCGGCGGGTCGCACAACGCGGGAATGACATCACTGTTGACCAGACCGTGGAGATCGCGGGCAAACACCAGGACGCGCCACGGCGAAAGAATCTCCCCGTCGTGCGACCAACCCTGGGCGTCGTCGCGAAACGCTGCGGTCAAACGCGCCGTCCCTTCCGGACGAAGCGAAAGTCCGCTGTAACGGCGCAACGCCGCTTCCGAGATTAATCCGAACGTGCCATCCGCGTAGGCCACCGTCGCCGGCGGGCCGAGGTGCACGCGACGCATGACGCCCTTCCGGTCCTTTTCCTCCACCGGCAACGCATCCGCCCGCGCGGCCCGGTATTCGTTTTCATATGACGTCGTGCTGGTCTGGAACCACACGGTGGCGCCGCCCGGCAGCTGCCAGGTGGTCGATTCTCCCGCCACCCGGCGCGAGCCGGCGCCGGGCACGCGATAGCGGAACGCCGCCCCGTCGTCGAACACCCGCGCTTCGAACTCCCAGGACACCGCGCCGGCGGCCGCGCCCGGGGTGCGTATTGAAATCCCGGCGACGCGGCACCGGTTCACCGCGGTCGTCTTGTTCCCCCGCCAGACGAAGCTCTCGTCGATGCTCCGGCGCTGAACCGCGCCCAGTTCCGCGTGCGCACCGAGGTCGACGCCGTCGACGATCACGCCGGCGGTGGCTGCGTGCAGGCGGGCCTGCCCGTCGGATGCCACCGAGTACTGGAGATGTCCGCCCGAATTCGTGCGGCCACGGAAGTGGGACTGGCCCGGCTTCGGGTCTCCCATTCGCGTTCATTGACTGACGCGGTGACGGATTTGTCGGCCCGGCGCATGGTTAAATGGCTCGAGGCGGACGCCGCCCGTCGCAGTGAACACGGTTCGGCCGACTCCCGCGGATGAGCGCGTGCGCCCCTGACCTCACTGACGCTGGCCAACGAACGCGGCAGACGACACGGGCGCGCGAACGTTCGGCTGTGCGTCGACGGTGACGGTATCCCCCGCGAACCGCAGCCGGTAACGGATCGCGAAGGGCGTCCGGTAGCGCACCACGTCGAACGTAAACGTGTCGGGCGCGGTCCACGCGCCGCTGGTCCCAATCGGCCCCGCGGAAGCGCCCAGGCCGGTTTTGCTCTGCCGCCATGAACCGTTCGGGATTACCAGGCGCTGTTCGGCGCCGGCAAAGGTCACCGTTAACTCGGCCGTCTTCGGATCGGCGGTCGAAGGATTCAACATCAGCGCTTCAACTCCCTGGTTGTTTTCAGAAAATATATAACGCTGGCCAGGGGTCGATCGCGCGAGGGGCGGTGTCTCGATTGCGACCGGCATCGGGAGGGAGAGCCGCGCGAGCTTCTGCTGCAATCGGGCATGCGCCGCCGCGTCGCCGGGGAGGGGGCCTGGGTTGGCCTGCAAGGCCGGCAGAATGCGGTCCCACACCACATTCAACACGCCCTGCAAATCGCGGGTGCCCCCCGTGAGCGCGAGCACGGCATCGTATTGGGGAAAAACGATGCAGAATTGCCCGTGCGCCCCGTCGCCCCGAAACACACCATGGCGGCAGCGCCAGAATTGAAATCCGTAGCCCTGCTCCCAATCGCTCGCCGGCGTGCTTCCGTTCGACATCCAGCGCGACGTCGCGGTGTCGACCCACGCGGACGGCAGGATTTGTTTTCCGCCATAATGGCCGCGCTGAAGATAAAGCTGGCCGAACTTCGCGATATCCTCGGTCCGGATACTGAGTCCGAAGCCGCCGAGCGACACGCCCTGTTTGCTCGTTGCCCACTCGGGATGGGCGATGCCGAGCGGTTCGAACAGCCGCGGCCGCAGGTACTCGAGCACGGACTCGCCCGTCACGTTCTGCACGATGGCGGAGAGCGTGTAACTGGCGGGCGTGTTGTAGACGAAGAAGGTGCCCGGCTTGTGGGTGACGGGAAGGGCGAGGAATTTCTTCACGACGGATTCGTCGGAATCGTATGGGAAGCCCTGGAGATCCTCACGGTGATGTCCCGCCGACATCGTGAGCAAATCCCGCACGCGCATCGCACGAAGATTCGCACTCGGCTTCCCGGGTGCTTCATCGGGGAAGAATTTGAGCACGGGATCATCCACGCTCAGCTTGCCCTCGGCGATCGCGAGACCGACCGCGGTCGAGGTGAAACTCTTGCTGAGCGAATACATCTCATGCAACTCGTCCGCCGCGTACGGCGCCCACCAGCCCTCGGCGATGACGTGACCGTGGCGCACCAGCATGAAACTATGCAATGCGTTCACTTTCTCTTCCGCCGCGGCGACAAAATCCAGGAGTGCGGTGGAGGAAACCCCCTGGGCTTCGGGGGTGCTGCGCGGAAGCCGTCCGGTGGCCGGCGCAGCCGTCGACGCGACCGGCAGCGACGTCAGGGAAAGCAGTGAAATGAACCAGAAGGCGGGGGCGATGATGCGCATGGAGGCGGGAGGGAGCGGTTCAAGAGTGAGCCGGATTTCGCCCGGTCAGGCAATGACATGCCGCTGGAGTGGCTCGATCGTCCGTTCCGGCAACTGCGAAAAAGAAGCTTCGGCAATCAGCTTACTTCAAAACCCGGCAGCTGGATTTTGGAGCGGAAGCCGCGGGTCCAAACCGCCAGATAAATCACGCCGGCCGCGAGCCACGCAAAGCCCGCACCCTTTGCGAGCGGCGACAAACTCAGCCAGATGACGAGGCAGAACAGAAAGCCCAGACCCGGCACCACGAGGTCGCCGAACACGCGCCGCCGGCGGCCGGCAGACTGCCGTATCCAGCACTCGCGTACGACGGCGAGATTGACACCCATGAAGGCGAGGAACGCGCCGAAGTTCAGCAACTCCGCCGCGTATTGATAAGGCAGGAGCAGTGAGCCGACGAGCGTGAGCACGCCGCTCGCGATGATATTGTTGGTCGGAATTTGCCGCGTTGCGCTCAGTTGGCCAAAAAATCGCCGCGGGAGCATGCCGTCGCGCCCCATGCCATACAAAAGCCGTCCCAGTCCGGCCTGGCCACCCATCCCGCTGCCGATGCACGCGAGGATCAGCACGACGCCCATCGCCTGAAAAAGTGGCGTCCCGCCGACGCGCTGGGTCACGTCCATGAACGCCGTCTCGCCATTCACGAACGTGGCATAATCCGGCCACGCGATGCTGCCGAGGTACACCTCGACCAGGCTAAACCCGCCGGTCAACACGCACACGAGGACCGTCGCGAGCGGCACGCTGCGTTTTGGATTCTTCACCTCCTCGGCCAGCGTCGTCACGCCGTCGAATCCGATGTACGTGAGCGCGGCGAGCGAGGTCGCCGACGCGACGGCTCCCCACCGGAAGGTCGCGGGATCGTAGAACGGCCGCGTCTGCCAGAGGCCGCTCCAACCCGCCTGATGCAGGACGTAGCGCGCCGCGAGCACGACGAATGCGGCGATCACCACGCACATGACGGCGAGCAGAATGGCGTTGGCGCGAGCGGTGGCCTTCACGCCGCGAAGATTCAACACGGTGATGAGGATGGCCGTGAGGACAGCCCAGACTGGATACGGCACCGTCGGCAGGAGCCGCTGCAGGGTGAGCGAGCAAAACACGATGTTGAGCAGGGGAATGATCAGGTAATCCAGAAACATCGCCCATCCCGCGAGGAAGCCGAGGTGCGGGCCGAGGCCGCGTCCGACATAGGTGTACGCCGATCCAGCGGACGGATACAGGGCGGCCATCCGGCCATAGCTGAAGGCGGTCAGGCTCATCGCGACCATCGCCAGCAGGATCGTCGTCGACACATGGCCGTGCGACATCTGCTGGGCGAGACCGAAGATTCCGACCGGGGCGATCGGCTGGATGAGCACGAGCCCATATACAACCAGATCGCCAACGGTGAGAACGCGCCGGAGGTGCGGGCCGGCGGCGGACGGCGCCGGGCCGGTTTCCTGGGGCGACGAGGCCGGTGTGATCATTCGTTCAAATTCGGGGCTGTGCCATCATTCCGCCGCCGCTCAATATGGGAAGTGGATCGGGTGCGCTCTTGGATCAACCAAGCTCCACGCGCCGGCCGGTCCGGGACGATTCATAACAGGCCGCGAGCACGCGCTGGCTGCGCAGCCCAATCGCGGCGTCGTTGGACGGTTCGCGTTGATCCTGGATGGCCTGGCTGAATTCCTCGATCTCCGCCCGGTACATGTTCACCGGAGCCGGTGCCACCGGCACCTCCTCGACGGCCGCGCGGGCCTGTCGCGCATCATAGCCGGAATTGGTCGGGCTCAATCGTGCGACCATGGTGCCGAGTTCGCCCTGGCCGATGGTACCGGTCGCGTGGATACTGCCCTCGGACCCATACAACTCGAGCCCGTTGCGGCTGCTCTCGTCCCGGATGCAAAAAAAAGTATCGACCACTCCCAGCGCGCCGGACGCAAAGTGGAGGGTCGCCACGGCGCCATCGTCCACTGGATATTCGTGAACCACGCGCGCGGTGGTGCAACTCACCGCCTGCGCCGGACCGAAAAACATTTCGAGCAAATCGATGCAGTGGCCGCCCAGATCCATCAACGCTCCGCCGCCGCCCTGCGCGGGGTCCTGACGCCATGCGTCCGGAATCGGCGGATACCAGCACGAAAGCTGGGCCCGCGCGAAAACGGGTTTGCCCAGGCGCCCGGCACGAATCAGCTCCCGCGCCGCCTGGTGCTGGGCATGGAATCGCATCATCAGCGCCGTGCCGAGCCGCACGCCGGCATCGCGGCACGCGGCGACCATCGCCTCGGCGTCGGCCACCGCAAGCGCCAGCGGCTTCTCGCACAGGATGTGTTTGCCGGCCGCCGCGCAGGCCTGCACCTGGCTCAGATGGGCGGTCGGCGGCGAGGCGATATAGACAGCGTCAATATCCGATGCGAGCAACTCGTCCATTGAGGTTGCCGCTTTGACGCCAAACGCCTGCGCCACCTCGGCATTCGTGCTGGCGCTGCGATCGTAGACCACGGCCAGCCCGGCGTTCGCCGCGCGCATTAATCCCTCGGGAATCGTGCGCCGCCGCGCGATTCCACCGGAGCCGATGACGCCCCATTTGATTTTGTGCTGCATACGCTTCGCTGTGGTTACGAGCACCCGCGCGGGGGTGCCGGTGATGTCCGCGAGCGGAGCGATCGGGAGTTCGACTGCTCACTGGCGCTCGCCGCGCGTGGTTTCATTTCGAATACGCCTTGATCACTTTGACGAGCGCCGCGGCAATTTGCTCGCAGTGATGCGGCTCGTAGGTGGGGTAGGCAAAGCACGTGAAGGTGTGCTCCTGGTGCCAGACGGCATTCGGCACCGAGACCTGGCTGTAATCAACGCTGCCGGCGCTGGCGTATTCGTGTGAGCGGAACGGAAACTGGGAGCGGCCGAACGCGCGGTGATTCCGAAAGGCCGCCTCGGTATGGCACTGCGGCCAGAACACCCGCCAGCACGGCGCGCCCTCGGCGCCCGCCGCTTTCACGAATTCCGCGATGTCGCACCGCATGCGTTCGATTTCCAGCGAGAACGCCATGACGAAAAACCCGTTCTGCCGTTCCGGGGTATCGATCGGCGTGAACTTCACCGGCGGCAAATCCTTCAGCGCATCGATGATGATGTGGGCGTTGCGTCGCCGGCGGGGCATGTTCCAGGTGTCCATTCGCGCGAGTTCGGCGAGTCCGATGGCGGACTGCATCTCGGTCATGCGGTAATTCCAGCCGACCATGTTGTGGATGTAAGACAGCTTCTGTTCCAACTCGAGCAGGTTGAGCCGGTCCTTCACGTCGTAACCGTGATCGCGAAAACTGCGCGCCGCCCAGGCGAGTTCCTCGTTGTCCGTCGTGACCATGCCGCCTTCGCCGCCGGTGGTGAACGTCTTGCTCTGGCAAAAGCTGCACCCGGCGATGTCGCTCAGCGTGCCGGTCTTGCGCCCCTTGTAGGCGCCGCCGAACGCTTCCGCGTTGTCCTCGATGACGAACAATCCGTGTTTCTGCGCGAAGGCATGGATCGAATCCATGTCGCACACATTGCCGTACAGATGCACCGGCATGATTGCCTTCGTGCGTTCGTTCACCAGTTTTTCCGCCGACTCGATGCTGATGCAATGGTCGTCGAGGTTGACATCGGCGAACCGCGGAACCGCCCCGGCCTGCACGACGGCGAAG
Source organism: Opitutales bacterium (assembly GCA_038204695.1). Classification (GTDB taxonomy): domain Bacteria; phylum Verrucomicrobiota; class Verrucomicrobiia; order Opitutales; family Opitutaceae; genus ER46. The sequence goes on from JBBRCR010000099.1 coordinate 11,872, forward strand.
CTGGACGCGATAAACGTGTAGCTCGGGACGATCACCTCGTCACCGGGCCCGATGCCGAGCACGGTAAGGGCCACGTGCAACGCCGAGGTGCCGTTGGTCGTGCTGATCGCAAACTTGCTTCCCTGCCACTCGGCGAACTTTTTCTCGAACTCCATCCCGGTGCGCCCGGTCCAGTAGTTCACCTTGCCCGAGCGCAGAACCTGCTCCACGGAGCTGATCGCGTTTTCGTCGAAAGAGGGCCAGTGCGGCAGCGGATCCTTCACCGCGGGCGAGCCGCCGTCCAGGGCGAGTCGTGAGTCGCGTGACGTTGTCGTTGGGGCGGGAGAGACGGCGGATAAATTGCTCGTAGTTGGCATGAGCGGGGGAGGTTGAGTTCTGGTGCGGTGCACCTGTGCGCGAGCTGGCAGCGATGAAAGCTGCGTTGGCGAATTGGGGGATCAGTGCTGCCGCGGAGAATAGTATATTGCCGGGCGTCGGGCTACACGGTTTCAGACCGCTGTTGATACTTTTCTGACCACTCGGCCCACGGCGGTGGGAGCCCCGGGTGCGGGAGCCAAGCGTCCAGGGCGACAGGTGGCGTTAATCCTCCAGTTGATGGGCCGGCAACGCGTTGAAAACCCTGCGCTTTCTCAGGCTGACGAGAAAGAGGAATACATCGAAAACCGGATGGCATTCCTCCTCATGTATATTGGCGAATTGCTCCAATTTCTGCCACAGGACAGTGGCCTCGGCCAGCTGTCCGCCCACCTCGGCCGCCAACGCCTGGGCCATGCGATCGCAGATGTCCGCGTGCAGGGCGAGGTAGGCCCAGGACCGCGACTGAACGGGATGGTCGCTTTGGCGGTTGCGCTCGATGGTCGGCCGGAAGTTTTCGACGATGCGCCGGCACTGCTGAAGGCGTTCGAGTGTGCCCGGTGGAGCGGCGCGGCTCTGCTCGACGCGCTGAACGGAACCGGGCGGCAGCGTGCCTTTGGCGGGGGCGAATGTGGCGAGCCACCGGGGATCAAAGTGCCGGGAGAGTGAGTCGAGGTAGGCCCGACATTGGGCCCCTTCCGCGCCAAAGGCGGACGAGAAGTAGTCGTCGGCGATGTGCTCGAAGGTGATGTCGTGACGCCACAGCGTCCGGGCCATTGCGATCATCGGCAGGGCGCTCGGCAGAAACACGCGTTCGGACTGGTCGCTGATCAGCCCGTTGAGACCGACGGCGGCGAGGCTCGGCATATCCAGCGCCGTCGCCTCGGCGAGCAACATATAGCCGGGGTCGTCGTATTGCGCCCACATGAAGCGGTAGTCGTATATAAAGCTGTCGCCGGAAAACACTTTCTGCCAGCCGGCGAGGAAGTTCAGATTCTGGCTGGGCGGAAACTTCAACTGATTGAGTTTAAAGGGCGGCATGGGCTCCTTCAGTCCAGCCGGGTGAAAAGGCTCAAAATAGGACCGCGCGAGCGTTGCAAACATCAGCAGGAAACGATCGGGGTTGCGGATCGTCTCTTTCTCCGGCGGCCACAGCAGATCGGCGTAGGCGAGAAAAGCGATCCGGGCGGGCAGGTTCTTCTCCGCGAGTTGCCGATCGATTTCGTTCAGAATCATCACATATAAATCGGCGGGCCGCGCGCGGCTGCAGTCCTCGCACTCGCAGCAATGATTGGCCCCGTCAGCCAGCCAGAAGTGGATATAGTCGACCTCGGGATGGGCGATGGCGTATTTCACCACTTCCTGCGCGAGTCGCGTTTGTACCTCAGGCTGGGAATAACAAAGGTGCGTGCGCCGCGGGATGCCGCGGAACAGCTGACGTTTCCCTTCAAAGAGCGCCACGAAACGGGTCAGGTCACCAAAGTCGCGCTGAATGGGCTCATCCCAGAGCTCCGAGGGAATGCCCAGCACAAAACACGCCCAGCCATGCCCCATCCGGTGCACCAGCAGGCCGCGCTTCTTCATCTCGTCCACGGCATGATCGGCCAGCTCCGTGGCAGCCGCGTCCGGCATCAGCGTGGAACTTCGCGCGGGATCCTGCCGCTTCGAGTACCAATTATTGTAGTATATAAAACTATTGGTGTACTCGATCATTCCCGTGTTCATCCCGACCTTGGGCAGCCAGTCGACCATGTCGGTGACATGTTCGGAACTGCAGGCGCCCTCGATGGAAATCCCGCGGTGCCGGGCGGCTGGTTGTTCGGTGATGTGAACGCGGCGCGACAGCGGATCGCGGAGGATTGGAAACATCTCATTATCGCGGCCAGGCCGAACCCACCGGCAGCCGAGCTCCGTGAGGTAGCGGTAGACCGCGATCAGCGTCGCGCGGGGATTGGCCCCACAGATGATTCCGCGGCGCGAACCGACATCGATGAAGATGGCGTCGTCGCGGGCGATATCGGGCACTTTGGGAGCTGCCAGGCTCGGCCAGTCCGCCATGCAGCCGATCCAGAGAGTATTGTCGGCCGGCGCGAATTGCCGCGCGGGAATCGGGATCACGGTTGCGCCACTCATGGCGCGCAAGCATCGGATCAACTCTTCCGCGGCGAACCGGGACGTGATGTCATCCCGCGTGCAACCGACTCGAAGCATGGAGCGGTTGAGCGGAATAGTCTGAGTACGCGAAGCGGTGCGGCGGCGGCTTGGCGCGTCTTCCGCCGCGGACGAAGACGGGCCGGTCATGATTGCACCGGCACCGGAAACAGCGAGGGAAACGAATGATCGGCGATGCATTGTCGTGGATAAAATTACACGGTGCTGGAAATGCGAAGCGCCCGTCGCCGTTCGGGTTGAAAGCTGCCCCGTCCAGAACTGCGGTCGCGCGAACCACGGTACGCGGGTTCAGGCGGATTGGCTATGCACGAGCCGACGAAATGCGATACTTTCCTGACCAAAGCGCGCCGGTTTTCCGGGACGCGATTTCCGCGGGTCGCTCGACCGAGTGGAGCTGGGGATTGGATTCAGATGGTCAGAAAAATATCAGGATCTGGCATAAGCCGTGTAGACAGCGGAACCAGTTTCCGGCTAGGTTGAGCCCGCACCGAGGAAGCCGCCTCCGCCTCAATCCACCTCCCCGGGGCGCCCGACCCCTGTGATTCGACTCCCGAGCGGAAAGCCATCTTCCCCTTCATGTGTTTCTTCCCGCGTGCTTTCGCGGACCGCGACGAATGGCCTCGATTCGCCCTGCGGGGATTAGGGGTTCTTGTTTTCCGGCCGGCGCGCATGCCTCACTCAATCCAGCTGATCAACTGAATATGACGAACATTTCTTGCCCTGCGAAACTCCGTATCCTTGATCGCATGACAGCGCTGACTCGTTGGCGGCAAGTCGATACGATTGTCCGGTTGACGTGCTGCGCGGCAGCGACGGCTTTCGTTTGCCCGCCGAAAGTATCCCGTGCGGCTCAGGAGCAGAACATTGCGACGGCAGAATCTGGATCCATCAGCGGTCGTGTCTCCAGTGAGGCCGGCGATTATCTCGAAAACGCGCAGGTCTCCGTTAACAACACCAATCTCCAGGCGGTGACTGACGCCGCGGGACGTTATCATCTGCCAGGGGTTCCGCGTGGTCCGGCGGTCCTCCGCGTCTTTTATACCGGGCTCGAAATACGCGAAATCACGGTGGATGTGCCGGTGGGAGGAGCGGTCACGCAGAACGTCGAGCTCGGCTCGCGCCAGGCTGAGGGCCAGCCCATCACCAAACTTGATCCATTCACCATCTCGGCCTCGCGGGAGATGAGTGTCGCCGCCCTGGCCGTCAACGAGCAGAGATTCGCGTCCAACATCAAGAACGTCGTCGCGGCGGATGCCTTTGGCGACGTTTCGCAAGGCAACGTGGGCGAATTCATAAAATACCTTCCTTCCATCACCGCGGATTTTGCCGACCCGAATATCATTTCGATCTCGGTTCGCGGACTCCCCAGCAATCTGACCCAGGTCACATCGGATGGAGCCCAGATGGCGAGCGCCCACACCGGTGGATCGACGCGCGTGTTCCAATTCGACCAGGTCTCGATCAATAATATTTCCCGGGTCGAACTGACCAAGGTCCCCACGCCGGCGGATCCCGCGGATTCGCTCGGCGGCATCGTGAACCTAATCAGCAAGAGTGCGTTCGAGCGCAAATCCGCCCAGCTGAACTATCGGATGTATTTGAATGGAAGGCATGGGCATCTCTCCACGAGCCGGCTGCCGGACACGCTGGACAAAAAGCGGTATCGCGTGCTCCCGAACGCGGATTTCACCTACACGGTGCCGGTCAACGATCGGTTTGGCCTGGTTGTTTCCGGTATCAGCGCGAACAGCTTCGATGAACGGCGGGTGGCCGCGAGAGTATACAATACAAGCCTGGCCAACAGCGGTGCTTCGGTCACGAATCCGTTCTTGCAGAGCTTCATCTTGCAGAACGCGCCGCGCTTCATCTATCGCGATTCCCTGAGCCTCAAGGCCGAGTGGCGCGTCACTCCGAACGCGGTGCTTTCGGCCGGGGTCGAGCGCAGTGGCTTCCTTCAATATTTCGGGATGAATCAGCTCACCGTGAACAGCGGCACGACCGCGGTGCCGCTCGCCAGCGGCCAGCCCCTGACCTTCGGTCCGGATTTTACCCGTGGCGCCGGAGGCCGTGGTTCATTGACGATGGACGGGCAGTATTTTGATATAAGAGGCGCGACCAATCTCGGCAACGTGCGCTACCGTTTCGATAATGGCACCTGGCAGATCAAGGCCGCCGCCAGCCAGTCGAAGTCCACGACCCGTTTTGCCGACACGGGGGACGGACATTTCTACACGCTGACGACGCAACTCGGAGCCGGCGCGGCATTTGTCGGCTCGCCGTTCACCGTCAACTTCCTGGACATCACGCACGAGGGGCCGCGGAATCTGGATATTCGCGACAGCCAAGACCGGGCCGTTGATATCACCAACCCGAAGAATTTCCAACTGGCCAGCGCCTCGTCGCTACCGCGGGATGTGGTGGCTCAGGTTCAAACGATCAATCTCAGCGTCAGGCGGCGGATCAACAAACTCCCTTTCCCGTTCGCGGCGGAAGCCGGCGCGTCTCAGCGGACGCAAAAAAACGATACGCGGCTTGGGAGTTCAACGTGGAGCTATAACGGACCGGATGGCAGCACGGCGACGGCAGATCCGGCGAGCCCCTACCTGGCGAATGTGATGTATGATACGCGCGACGCCGGCTTTGGCTTTTATAACATTCCTTGGGTTTCGCCGACGAAGGCATACTCCGCCTGGCAGGCCACCCCGGGCCTCTTCACGCAAACCGTCGCGCAGCAGGTGGCGGCCGAGACTTTTCGGATTGGGCGCTCGGAAGAGATTCAGGAGACCGTGTCGGCCGGGTATGTTGAATTCGAGGGCCGTTTTTTTCGCAATCGGCTGCGTGTGCTCACCGGTGTGCGGTACGAGGAGACGGTCGACAAGGGGAGCGGGGCGCTCTCCGAACCGACGGCGGTGTACGTGCGGGAGGCGAACGGGCAATTTGCGCATGACAGTCGTGGAAACCTGATTCGCAAGCCGGAGGCGGGCGCGGTGGGTTCGCTGGAGCAACTGAAGCTGACGCTTTTCGAGCGGGCCGCCCAAGCCAATCGTTCGTACGACGGCTATTATCCGAGCCTGCATCTGACATATAATATTTCCAGCAACCTGCAGGCGCGTTTTGCCTACGCGAAGACCTATGGAAGGCCAAACTTCAACCAAGTCATACCGAACGCCACTATAAATGATTTCGACGGCGCCAACGCGGGCGGAGCGCTGGGCACCATCAATGTTCGCAACCCCGGCCTGCGGCCGTGGAGCGCGGAAAACTTCGATTTGTCCGTCGAGCATTACACCGACGCGGGTGGGATGTACACCGTCGGCGTCTACCGCAAGAACCTCGATGGATTCTTCCAGCAGAGAGTAAAACTTGCGACGGCGGCTGACCTCGAGGCACTCGATCTCGATTCCCGCTATGTGGACTACCAACTGACCACGACTTATAATCTCGGCAAGGGGCATGTCACCGGAGTTGAACTCAACGGCCGGCAGCCCTTGCAGGCATTCGGGCGCTGGGGCCGGTGGTTCGAAGTGTTTAGCAACGCGACGCTGTTCAAGGATACGAACAGCATTGATGGCCGGACGATCAACGCTGGTGTCACCGTCCGGGTGAAGCCGGTGACGTTTGAGACCAAAGTGAATTACCGCAGCGAGTCGCGGCGCGCGGCGGTGGCGGCAATGGGTCCAGACGCCTATGAATATGAAGGCGCGCGAACCACGGTCGATGTGACCCTGACCTGGTCCGTGGGCAAACGCGTTTCCGTTTTCGCGAGTTCGAGCAACGCGCTGAACGACGACCCGAGCGCCGATCGCCGGGGCCCGCAGACGCCGGAATACGCGAAGCGGTTCCGCGAGCAATATTATGGCGCGTTGTATTCACTCGGGGTTCGCGGCACCTTCTAACGTTCAGAATTCTCCGAGTTGCCCCTGCCACCATGCGCCCCCGCTTCAGCGAGAATAAACCAGCCACGCTGGAAATATGGACACGAGCGGCTGGGACGGCGCTGGCGTTGAGCGCGGTGTTTGCGCTCGCCGGAGCGGAGAATGCACTCCCCGGCGCGTCCGGTGCCGTTCGACAAACGGAAAAGGCGCCGCTCAACCGAGAGGGTTCGCGGGCCGAACCGGCGGCTCCTGCGGTCACCGAAAACGAAGACGGTTTCGAAGCGCTGTTTGACGGCAAGTCTCTCGCAGGGTGGGAGCGGCACGACGGCTTCTCCATCGCCCGGCGCGAAACGCCCGGAGGAAAATGGTGGGTCGAAAATGGTTCGCTGGTGGGCGCACCGGATGCAGCGGGCCGCGGCGGATTCCTGTGGTTGAACCGCTCGTTTTCCGACTTCGTCCTCAAAACGCAGGTTAAGTTGGACTATCCGATCGACAGTGGAATCTTCGTGCGCTGCGGTCCGACGGGTCGCAGCCACCAGGTGATGCTGGATTACCTGCCGAACGCCTATATTGGGGCGATATTTATTCCGTTCCAACGCTGCGTAGATCGATGTCCGGATGGGATCAAGTCCCTCCGTGGCGATGACTGGAACGACCTGGAGATTCGGATGGAAGGAGAACCGGCGAGAATCCAGGTGTGGTTGAATGGCGGGCGCATCACGGATTTTCAGCATACGACGGAGACGACGCGGGAAGTGCCGACGGCGGGCGGGATTGCCTTGCAGGTCCACCCGTACGCTGGCTCTGAGCCGTTGAAGACGGAGGGCAACACCGTTCGCTTTCGCAATTTTCGGATCAAGCCGCTGAATCGGCCCCGCTCCCCCTGACCCATGACCCAACTCTTCACTCCCAGTTCTGTCACGATACGTTCCGCCCGCCTCGCGTCGTCGGCGGCGTTGATCCTGTCGTGTCTTGCGCCCGTGCAGGCAGAGCAGGTTCTGCGGGTCGGGACGGCGGTCGTGGACATCACGCCGCCACCCGGAATGCCGTTTCAGGTGCCGCAGGTGCCTCCATATCCCGTGCTGCCGGCTGAAGGCACGCACGATCCACTGCACGTCAAAGCAGTTGTCTTTGAAAGTGGCGGAGTGAAGGCGGCGGTCGTGGCGTGCGATCTCACGAGCATCCCGCTCGCAATCATCACGGCGGCGCGGGAGCGGGTGGGCCAGATCTGCTCGGTGCCACCCGCAAACGTGATGATTTCCGCGATCCACACACACACCGTCCCCAATATCCGTCCCCGCTTTTTCAAGAATGCCGCGCCGGCGCAGATGAAGATAGCCCTGGATTATATTGATCGGCTGCCGCGGATGATCGCAGAAAGTGTACAGCAGGCCGATGCGAAGCTGACGGCGGCACGGCTCCAGGCGGCGCAGGGGGAGGTCCAAGGTGTCGCGTTCAACCGCCGGTTTCTGATGAAGGAGGGCGTGGTCCTCGCGAACCCGGCGAAGGGGCAGGACGAGCTGTTGGTGAACGTGGTGCGTCCCGCGGGCCCAACCGATCCCGCGCTTCCTTTGGTGTATTTTGATTCACCGGTGGGCGAGCCGCTGGCGAGCATGATCAACTTCTCCATGCATCTCGATACCACCGGCGGATTGCGTTATTCCGCCGACTATCCGCACGTCATCGCCAAGATCCTCGCGGACGTGAAAGGTCACGGCATGCTGACGCATTTCACCACCGGTGCCTGCGGCAATATAAATCATTATTACCTGCTCGATCCGAAAAAGCCGCGGCGGGTGAAGGGCTATCAGGAGGCGGCCCGGATTGGTACGCTGCTGGCGGCCGAAGTGGTGCGGAGTTACGAACGGCTGCGACCGGTGGCGGCCGCGCCACTCA
>JBBRCR010000100.1:0-20100 GCA_038204695.1 Opitutales bacterium
TATCCAGCTACTCATCGTGTCTCCTTGTTGTCCAGCACCGGCGCGCAGGTCCACGGATCGACTCCCAGCGTCTGCGTGCCGCCGTTGCGGGCAAATTGCACCCGGAAAGGCGTGCAGGTGCCGTCGGCATAAAACGTCACCGTTGCGATCGGCTGCGACTCCAGGAGCATGCCACCAATCAGCACGGTGCTGCCTCCCTTCGTGGCGGAAAGGAAGTCGACGCTGAGGTCGGCCGCGGCGGTGGTCGACACAGGGAAGACTTTAACTGGCACCTCCTCCCTGGTGAATCCATCCGCCGCCAGTCCGGCCGGCGCCATCCCATCGATGAGGATGAACTGCTTGTTCTTCGCGTCGAACTTGAGCCGCATCTCGTGTTCGCTCTTCAACGCCTGCTTTCGCGATTCCTGCACCGCCTTCCAGAAAACCTCCTCCAGGGTGAGCGGTTTGTCGGTCAACAAATGAGCGGCGCCGCCGACCAACACCGATGCGACCAAGGCGATGATGGCCAGCGAGAGCAGGACTTCGAGCAGCGTGAACCCGCGCGAGCCGCGCCTGGCACCAGCCGGCGTTCGAACGGCCGGGCACACGTTCAACGGGCCCGCGCAATTCGTAGTGGGGTTGGCCTCCGACGAACTCGGGCTGGCGGAAAGGAAACGCACGATGAGGAACAATGCACAGCGCGCCGCCGGATCGCGCGCCCGCGCGACCGCTTATTTTTCGCTGCTGCCGCTCGAATCCCAATTACCGATGTCGTCCTGGGTGCCGCTTTGCTTGTCGATTCCCTTGGACCAAAGGTCATAGCCGCCCTTGTTGTGGGTACCCGGATACGCGTATTGATAAGGCTCAGCCCATGGATCAAGCGGGATCTTGTTCTCCGTGATATACGGTCCATTCCAGCGCTCCCCTTTGTTGGAGGGTCGCGTGATGAGCGCCTGCAACCCATCCGATGTCGACGGGTAGTCGCCCATGTGCATCCGGTACGTGAACAGCGGGCTCTTCATGCTTTCACGAACGAACAACTGCGAGGCGGTCACCTGGGCACCGCCAAAAATGCCGCCAATGTTGGAAATCGCGAGGCCCGCGAGCAACCCGAGGATGGCGAGCACCACCAGGATTTCCATCATGGTAAATCCACGCTGGCGGGCGGAACGCGGGCGGGCGTGCCGGGCCGAAACCTGCGGCGATTCGCGAAACGCAATACCGCTGCCGCCCAAAGCGGAACAATTGGATATCTGCATGATTGAGGAGAGAATGATCCGGTCCGTCCGGATGTCGAGACGCGCCCACCGGGGCAAGGTTGCAAAATGGAGCCGCAGGAAGGAGTCGCATCTTCCTGCCAATCCCAATGTTTCAACGGGCCCGCCGCTTCCTGATCCAGCCGGCCCGCGACTCCGCCTCCCGCAAACCCGGCTGCGCTGCCGATGCCAATTCACTCTCATGACCCCGGCGACCATCCGGCGTCGTCGGCGGTTCCAAACTTCTGATCCGGCCCCGCGCTGCGAATCTCCATCCGCTCGCCACTCAGCTGGTGAAAGCGATACGGAGTGCCCCAGCGGTCGCACAACTCACCGCGCACATTCAGCGCCGGGTGGTGCTTGGGAATAAGGACGAGCTGGAGTGGGTTGTCGCCCGCCAGCGCCCCAGCGATCTCGTGGTTGTCGCCGACGGGATTGCCTTCCCGGGGAAAATTGGCGCGCCACGCATCCAAAATATGGCTCAATGCTTCCAAATCGCGGGAGACCGTGGAGTTCGGTGCATTCAGAGGAGCGGCGAGTGGAAACTCCGCGGCAGCGACCAAAGTTGCTCCCGCGGAAGGCGCGGCCGGCGCCGGGGCTGCGGCAACGTTGGGCTTCGGATTCGGTCCGGCGGGCGCGCCGACCGGCTCGACCGTGGTCGCGGGCGGCGGCACTTTCGTGCGCTCGAGCCGGAGCCAAATCAGGACCGCGACGACGAGCGCCAGAAGTAGGTAAGCAAAGCGGCGGGAAAACATGGGTGATGCCGATGCGATGGCACCGCCAGACTTACGGCGTCGCACCGCCGGGCTCAAGCCGACCGATCGCGCTCAGGCCATGAAGCCAACGCTCTTTTTCTCGAATCGGCTTAGGTTCGGCAACACGACTGGCAGGTTGGATGCGCTCACGCCGAACCAGGTGGCGAGCGTCGCCGAATATTCGTCCACACTCGTCGTGGGAATCCAGCGTCCCCGACCCGTGTCATCGGGTCCATTGATCGTGAGATCCGGCATCCGGCCATAGATATCTCCGCCCTTCACCGCACCACCGACGATCAAATGGTGTGAGCCCCACCCGTGATCCGAGCCGTCGCCGTTGGTGTTGAACGTGCGCCCAAAATCGGACGCCGTGAACGTCGTGACCTGCTCCGCACAACCGAGTTCGACCGTTGCGTTGTAGAATGCGGCGACATTGCGGCTGACATCGGCAAACAGGTTTGCGTGCGCACCGAGCTGCTGGTCGTGAAGGTCCCAGCCGCCAATGCGCGCGAAGAAGATCTGGCGCTTGAGCCCGAGCTGCGGTCCGGCGGCGATGAGCCGCGCGATCGTGCGCAGCTGCTGGCCAAGGCCCGAGGTGGAGAATGCCGTGGTAAACGGTGGATTGCCGCTCAGCACACCGGACAACATCGCACTGTCGGAAATCGCATTCGTGGTAACGTCCGCAAACGCCGTGTCGAACAGGTTGCCGTTCTGCATCACCAGCAAATCGTTTTGCGCCCGCGTGCGGATGCTGGCGACGTTCGTGCCGGCGGCCGTGGCGCCGCTCGCACTGGTCAGGGCGATGGCGCCGCCCGGATTCACGGCGAACTGGACGACATTTTTTCCGACCTGAAACGAGTTCTGCCCGTTCAGGCTGATCGACATGGAAATCGACGAGCTCGAGTTGAACGCATTCGTCAGGTCGGCGAGGCGCCCGCCCCAGCCCGTGGAAAATGCCTTGTCCGGCACGCTGCTCTGCCATTCCACCTGCTGATCGTTATGCGAGAACAACTGCGCCGGAAGCGGGACGGACCGGGCCGTGTACTGCGACTTGCTCGTCGGGACGACGAGGGTGCCGACGTTGGCGAGGATCGCCATTTTACCCGCGTCGAAAAGCGACTTCAGTCCGTTGGCGTTCGTGTTGGCCACGTCCGAGTTCAAGCTCGAGTGCAATGCCCACTCGCGGCCGTCGCCGGTCTTGGGCTGGATGCTCGACAGTTGGGTGCGGGGCAGCGCGATCGCGCCGCGGCCGGTCGTCGACGCGTATGACGCATACGAAGTGGCATCGAACGGCACGACCATGTTGTTCGCGTCGTTGCCGCCGGCAAGGAACAGGCAGACGAGCGCCTTGTAGTCGGGCGGCAGCGCACCGGCCCGCGCGGGCGTCGGGCCATTTTCCGCACTGGCGACAGCTCCCATCATGCGCAGCTGCGCCAGCGTCGAAAGCATGCCGGTTGCGCCCACGGCCGCGCAGCAGGCACCGAGGAACTTGCGACGATTCGGATCAAAGCGGGGGTTCTTGGAATTCATGGGGCAGTGGGATTATTTCTGAACGGCGGCGTGGGGCGACGTGAGCGTCAGGTAGATCGCGGCTCGCACTCGCTCCGTGTCTGCCGCGGTCGAGTTTGTCGCCATCGAGGTGACCGCAGCCGCGATGCGATCCGTGGCATTTTTAGGCAGGGCGCCGCCGGCGAGGAGCAGATTGACGGCGTCGACCAACGGGAGCGGCGTCCGGGCCAGCGGCAGCCAGTCGGCCAGCGCCAAACCGATCGTCTGCTGCGCCGGATCCGTGGCGGATCGGTTGTTCTGAATGTAAGTGTAATAGAGATTCGGTGCGGTCAGCGCCGTCGTGTCATTGAGAATCTGATACTCAGGCGCGTAGAGCCCGGCGGCGGCGATGGCGCCCGGCAGCACGAAGTTCGGCTCGAAGAAATTGAAGACCGTCGGTGCGCGCAGCGGGGCCTGGGCGAGGCTGCCCTCGATATTCGCGATGTTGTAGCGGCCAAAATTGGACGCGGCGTTGAACGCCCGGAAGAGGGCGCTGGCGCGCAGCAGCGGTTCCTTCAGCTTGCCAAAGGTCGCCGTGCTCGCGACGGCCGGCGAGCGGGCTTCGTAATCCGTGAGAATCGCGCGGACCACCGCGCCAAGATCGCCGCGTACGCCGGCTCCGTTGTTGGCGAAAATCTGCGCCGTCCGATAAATGTAACCCGGACTCGGATTGCTCGTGACGAGTCGCTGGATCAGCTGGCGCACGATGAACGGACCGGTGTTCGGATGCAGGAAAAGCGCGTCGAGCCCGTCCTTCAGATCCTTCAGCCCACCCTGTCCCGCCGGCACGATGCGGCCGCCGACAATCGTCTTCTGTGTGTCGTCGTGAAACGCCGGCCATAGCATCATGGGGTTGATGTAATTGGCCGCACCGCTGCGGAAGAGCGTGGCATTCGCGGTCGCGTTCACCGCCGGGTTCGCAAAAGACCACCCGGTGAACACCCTCGCAGTCTGCACGATTGTATCCTGCGAATAGGTCGGGATCGGCTGTCCGTTCGGATCGAGCCGCAGGGTGCCGTCTGGATTCAGCTCGTTCAGCCCGATGGTGAAGAGCTGCATGATTTCGCGGGCGTAATTCTCGTCCGGCGTCGTGTTGTTGGCGGCTTTGGCGTTACGAAGTGCGCTGAGATAAATGCCCATCATCGGGCTGAGTGACACCTCTTCGAGCAGTTGCCGGAAATTGCCGAACGCATGCTCGGCCAGAATATCGTAGTAGTTGGCCGCGCCTTCCTGCCACTGCGCGATGGTGCCGTTCATGTCGGAAATGACGAGGATCTGACTCAGCGCGAAAGCCACTCGCTGGCGCAATTGATCCTGCCCGGTGATCGCGATCCTCCACCATGCCGCCTGGCGGTGCGACGTTCCGGGGCGCTGATACGCGAGCGTCACCGGATCCCGGGTACCCACGCCGCCGCTGGTGGCGTTCATGTTGAAATCGTCAATCGTCGCGCGGCGATGCGAGGACATGGGCGCCTGCATCTGTTCCGTGATCCACGCCTGATGGCCCTTCGCCATGAGGGACTCAATTTCACCCTGCCACGGCCCAAACGTGGCCTGGGTGAGGAAACGCGCCGCGTCCTGCGGCGTCACCCGGGATAGGTCGAGTCCTGGCGGCGGCGGCGGCGGATTGAAGGCGGCGCTGCCGCTGCTGCGCACAAAGCCGCCGGTGAGTTCACCCGCGGGATAACTCGCGGTGTCGATGCCCACCGAAATCCGGCCCTCCTTCAGCGCGGCCACGATGTCGGCGGCCCGGAAGTAACCAATGTCACGGATTTCCCAATACGCGTTGGCCACCTGCCCGGGGGGCAGGCCGAAGACATAGTCGCCGCCAATCATGAGGTGCCCCACCACCTGCGGCGAACTCAGGTTCGAGAACGTCACATTGATGACCGCGGACTTCTCGTCCGGGCTCAACTGCACGGTCGCAGTACCGTACGCAGTCGAGTTCGTGGCACCCGGCGCCGCCCGGAGCGTGGAGACGTAAAGCGATCCGGAGTTCGCGTAAATCGTCACGCTTGCGCGATCGTTCACCCCGATGCCGTAGCTGTTGTGCGGCGTGAGGGTGAGCGTGGCGGTGCGGTTGTTCGTGTTGGCAGCATTCGCTCGCGGTACCAGGGTCGTGGTCGCGGTCGCCGAACCCGCGGGAATCGTCACGGTTCCGGGCAGCGGGTTGAAGTCCGTCCCCGCGACCGCGGTCCCACCCACCGTGTAGCCCACCGTGATCGGACTCGTCACTGGACCCAACCGGGTGAACGTGAATGTCGCCGGCAAGAGGTTCTTCGTATCCGTGGCGGCAACACTCGCGCGCACGCTCACGGTCGACAGCGTCTCTGGCGACAAGTCGTACACTTCCACCAGGGCGGTCCCGGTCGCGGTGCCGACCGCGTTGACCTGGATCGTGTAGTTGCCCGGAAGCAGGTCGATAACCAACGCCGCATCCCGGCTGCCGGCGCGAAACGGGAATGCACCGGCCTCCGTGAAAGCGGCCGCAAGGGCCGCGGCGCCGGCGGTTTCCCAGTTGTCGTTGCTCCCATTTGCCAGTTGGCGTCCGGCGCTGTCGAGGACGGCCAAGGCGGGATCGGTCAGAGCACCCGTTACGCCCAACGCCGCCAGTCCGGGACCGGCGGCCCGGATCAACAATCGGCGCGCGCCTCCCCCGGGGGCGACGACGAGACCGGAGAAAAGCGTGTTTGCGCCGCTCCCCACGAGCGCACGCGTGGAGAGGTTCAACAGCCGCGCGGATCCGGTCACGTCGTAGATTTCCATGATCGCGACGCCGGAGGCATTGTTCACGCCGCTGACCTGCGCCGTATAGGCGCCCGCGGAAAGTGTCGCCACCAGCGCGGCGTCACGACTGCCATTCGTCAGAGAAAACGCACCCGTGGCCGTCATCGTCGCGCTGTCGTCCGTCGCCCAATTGTCATTGGCAAGAACGAGGGTGCCGCTGCTGTTGAAAAGAGCCAGCTGTGGATCGCTGAGGACCCCCGTCAGATTAAAAGGTGCCGTCGCGAGGCGCGCCCCCACCGCGCGAATGAGTACCTTCTTCGGCGCACCCTCCTGCACCACGAAGCCGGTGATCATGATGTTCGCGCCCGTTCCGACCTGTGCGCGACTCGACAGATTGCCGAGTCGCTGGTCGTACTCCGCAGAGCGTACGCACGTGGGCGTCAGATAACCGCAAGCAACAGTCAGCAAGGCATGGCGAAACATCTTCATGGGGCAGGTGGGATGAGCAGATCCCCAGTGGGTGCTGGGGGGAATCTGCAGTTTGCGAGCGTGATGACGTCCAAGTCCAGAACGCCGTTGCAAAGCGTACGTAAATTGTCGTGTTTCGCTGCGTGAGCGCAACTAAGGAAAAACTGAGCGCCCTTTTTGGGTCTGTCGGGCGCGACAGGATGCGGCAAGACGCGGCCGGACGAGCTAATGCGCCATCGCGGGTGTGGCTGGGGCGAGCGGCTGACCAATTTCCAATAGCAGCGTTTTGAACCACGGCGTCTCGATGGCGAAGGGCTTGCCGCCTTTGATCCGGCTGAACTCGATTGCGCGAAGCTCATCTCCGCGTTCTTCGTCCTGGCCAACAACCCCGCTCTCGCGCCGCAGCGAGCAATCAATCGAATGGACGACACACTGCTGAATGAGAGCGAGATCGGCAGCGTTGGCTGGCGCGGCGCGGGAGAAGTATCCGCTTTTCTGCACGAGCACCTTCTCGGCCCCAAGCATCCTGGCGAACTGATCCCCAAACCATTTGCCCGGATTCACCGCGTCGAGTTTCACGTGGCCAAACGCATCGCGCGGCACTTCCTGACCACGCGCCGTCATCTCGGTCACGATACTTTCGACGCCCGCGCCTTCGCTGATGAAGAGATTCACGTTTCCGCCTCGCTCCATCACCGCCTTTAGCCGCGCGGCTTCGCCCGCGAGGTCGACGTGCATTTCAGGAATGTACAGCCCGTGAATTGCAAGATTCGAACGGCTCAGACCCAAGCTTGGGATGACTTCTGCGCGCGCCAGCCGCTGCATGTATTCGCGGGCAGTGGCCGCCGTCAGCCATCCGCAATTCCGCCCCATTACCTCGTGAATAATCAACATCCGCGGATTTGCGCTCCATTCGGCGACGACGCGCTCGAAATATAACGCGCCCTGCTCCGCCGCCGTCCATGCGCCCAAGCTCTGTCGGATTGGGATCACATCGTTGTCGATGGTCTTGGGAAGCCCGATGACGGTGAGTTCGTAGCCGTTTTTCTTCAAAAATGCCGCCAGGTCTGCCGCGGTGGTGTTGGTGTCATCTCCACCCACGGTGTGCAGGACATTGACGCCATCGCGCACGAGTTGCTCGGCGGCCACTTGCAGCGGGTTCTGACCGTCGCGGATGAGTCCGCGCTTCAGGCAATTCTTCACGTTGGTGAGCTTGACGCGGCTGTTCCCAATCGGGCTGCCACCATGGCGGCGGAGGATGTGCGCCTGCGCCCGTGCGGCCGGAGTCACCGGGAGACTGTCCCCGAGGAGCAGACCCTTGTAGCCGCTGCGGTAGCAGATGATTTCGATTTCAGGTGCGAGTTCGGTGTAGCGTTCGATTAGTCCGGCGATGGCCGCGCTGAGGCAGGGGGCGAGTCCACCGGCGGTGAGAATGGCGACTTTCTTTGGGCGCATGATGCAGACGAGAAAGCGGCCAGGGTGGGGAGGTGCAAGCCTGCGACAACCGATGCCAACGGATTGGCATAAAACGAGTGGTGCCCCCGCCCGGACTTGAACCGGGATCGACGGTTTAGGAAACCGCTGCTCTATCCAGTTGAGCTACGGGGACGGGACGAATGGACAAGAAAGTTTATGTATTCAGAGAACCAAAACGAGTCCGGAGTTCTACCAAAAGTTCAACCTTCGCGCTCCATATCCACTGAAGTTCTACGGTGATCACTCATGACTTCAAGGATGGAGGTCGGACGACAATTCCGCTGCGGCTTGCGCCGGCGTCAACACGCGCGCGCCTTGCAAAATTTCCGGCGGATAGTCTGCGAGATTTCCGGTGACAATCGTCTTGTCCGTCGTGGCCAGTGCGGCCTCGACAAAAACGATGTCGTCAGCGTCGGGACCGGTAACGACAAGCGGGCTGGGCGTCACCATTGTTTGGTTCTGCAATCCATTCAGAAACGCGGTGATTATGTCCGGTGCCAGCTTCAAGCGTGGCCGGTGCAACACGTCCCGGTATCCGGCCAGAATGCGGGCATCGTAAACGAGCTTCACGCGGCCATCGAGAACCGCATCCAGCACCCGCGCAGACGGGCCGTGCGGGTTCAGCAAACCGGACACGACGACGTTAGTGTCGATTACCCACAGTCTCATTTGCGGCGACGGACTGCGCGCACCGCTGCAACCTCGGCGTCGATCTCCTTCATCGTGAGAGCGTCGGTGCCGTTCACAACGGAATCGGATCGAATAGCCTCAACGGCCTGCGTCAGCGCCACGCGGTCGAGCATTTCCAAATCGCGGGAGAAAGTCGCCTCCGAGGTCGGGATCATGATCGCTTTCGGTTTGCCGTTGGCGGTAACCAGGACGCGACCGGCGCGGCTAACTGTGGCCAACGCGCGGCCTGGGTGGGCGGAGAATTCACGGGATGCGAGCCACTTTGTTTTCATGGCCTCAAGTGTTGTGCAGATGTCGTGCATGTCAAGAAATGAGCTCGGTTGTCGTTGCTGGATGCTCACGCCCGACGTCGGCCGTTTCAGTCGCGCGGCGGAGGTAATCGCAAACCGAATCGTAAGCGACGAGGCGCACGCCGCGCAGCGCCCCGCGCTGCCGTAATGCGACCATTTTGATTTCGCCGGAGCCGGCAGCCTTGTAATACCAGCCGCGCGACAGCCCGAAATGCGGATCGCGCTTGCCGGGTGCCGGCAGTCGGAAGAATTCGACGTGATGCGATGCCGCTTCGGCGTTCGCGGGAGTGAGTGGGATTGAGTTCATAATTGTTTCTTTCGTTCCTATCGTTCGTTTGTGCTTCGATGGCCGGCAATGGCTCGCCTCTAATGAATTCGCGGTAACTCGGCTCCCGTTTTTCCGGTAGGAATCGCAGGTGAGTTCACGGGGGGTTTCTTTTCTTGTGGACCGCATCTTACCGTGAGTTGCCGCGCGAGAATAGGGTCAGCGTGCAGGTCTGCTGCTGATCCTATTTCCACCCGGTGACGGCGTGCGTGGTGATGCGGTGCCTTCATGCGCACAATCCTACCGCGTCTCGGCGCTCAGAAATTGGGTCAGCATCCGGGACCCCGAGCGCTGACCCCATTTTCGCGGGGGCTGGTATGTGCAGGGATGTTGAACGTGCATGCCTGCACCTTGCCGCACCTCGTTGCACGATGAACGCCGCCCGCCTGCCCGCATTTGCCCAAAGATGGCGCGACGCGCTCAAGCGGGCCGGCGCGCCAACGAACGCACAACGATTGCTTTCTTATTTGTTGCCCCGAGCCGGGGGTGCGGGGGCGGCGGCAAGCGCCCCGCGTATTGCGGCGGCTACCCCCGAGGCGAGCCGAGCCGCCGCAGGATTCAGCAACGTCTGCGTGATCGTGCCGCGAATGCGGCTTGTCCTCGCCGCGCCACGGGTCGGCGGGCCGGGTCTTCCATTGCCGCTGGAAGCGGAGCCTTTCGGATCGGCCAGTGTCGATTTGTGCAGCAAAATGAACGCCTGAAAACAATGAGCAGCAAGGATGGTCGCGTTGCCACTCTCGTTACCGCTATGGTGATTTTTTTTGAAAAGGAAAACCCGCTGATTCGAGAAAAGCGGATTTCAAAAATGGTGGGATGGACAGGACTCGAACCCGAGAAAGGTGAAGAATCATCATCGCCAGCCGCCAATCGCCGATAGCTTCGCCAATGCTTCCGTCTGCTTCGTGAACGCCAAGTGCGTATAACGCTCGTGCGCTTCATCGGTGTCGTGGCCGGCGAGCGCCTTCCGCACGTCGGCGGAAACGTCTGCATTCGCGAGTCGCGAAACGAATGTGTGCCGCAGACTGTGAAAGCTCTTCGTGCGCACCTGTCGGCCCCGGCCTTTCTTCTCCCGGCCGACTGGCGCAATCACCTCGGCGCGTTTCATCAGCCGGCCAAATTCATTGGATAGCCCGCCGTTGCGACCCGTGATGCGACCATGCAGCGACGGAAAGAGCGGCACCTTGCCCATCCCTGCGGGCAGCGATGCCAGAAAATCGCGAAGCTCGCCTGCCATCGGCTGCACCAGCGGCTTGTCGGTCTTCCCCGGCGTGACAGCCAGTGTCCCCGCCGTCATATCCATGTTTTTCCAAGTCAATCCGGCCACGTCGGCCAGCCGCAGTCCCGTCCACACGGCGACCAACACCGCGCCTTGCCAGTCCGTCCCCTTGGCCTCGCCGAGCAGCGCGGCAACGTCGGGGTCGTGCCGAGTGGCGGGTTTGCCTCCGGCTTCGGGCCCAATGGTTTCGCCCGATCGAGGTGCGCTTGGAAGGCCACCATGTGGTCGGCGGAGGCGCGCAGGCATTCTACCGCCTCCAGCCGCTTCGGCAGGGTGTCCCAGGTGTGCTGCTTCGGCGGCTCAGCGATGCGATCGCGCACGCGTCGCGCAATCTGTACCGCCTCCTGCACCAGCGGTACCGCCGTTTCGATGACGCGCTGAAACAACATCTTCGCCCCCCAGCCCTCATACATGCGCATCCCCTGTATATCGATGAGGTCGTCGGCCTGTTCTTCGCCCTTCGCCTGAAAAAGATACGGGGACCCAGCAGAAACCGGATCCCGAGTCCGTGGTCAGAAAGTTGAAGACTTCAACCTCCGGACACCGCGCGAGCAGGTTCTGCATCGCCTCGCGGTAAAGTCCGAGGGTCTGCGGCTGATCGACACAGGGCGCAAAACGTGGCGTTCGGAAGCGATTCACCTGATCGACGCGGGGCCCGCGCAACTCCGGATGCGCGGAGAAAAACGGCTCCGGCAGCACCTGCGGAAGATTCGCGTTCAACGACGTCGTCTCCGCCACGATGTGATTCACCCCGTCCACCTCGTAGTGCCAGGGGCTGCCGTGCCAGTGATTATAGCGGACAAAGTACAGCACGCCCGGCCACATCGATCGTCACATCCTTGTCCTCGGCGAGTTGATACAGGTAATGGCTGGCGTCGTCGCGTTCGTTGCCGCCCTTGCGATCATAGGTGCTGCGCATGTAGGCGTGGACGCCGATGCGCTCTTCGGGCCACCGCTCCCATTGCCGGTAGGCGTCGAGGCCGATCGGGATCACGGGCGGCTCTGCTGCTAAAGGACCGCCCCAAAGGAGCAGGGCCGCGCTCAGCGGAACGATGCGACGGGCGAAATCAAGGAATGGAACAGAAGAGAACAAGGGGTGCGAAGGGCTGGCAGGTTGCGACAAGGTCCGGCGGCTTCGACCGATTCCCGGTGAATCCAGTGCAAAGGAGTTGGTCGCATCGGGCAAACGCTTGGGCTGCCGGGGTACGAACAACTCCAAAACGACCCCCATTTCGCGGGGGTTGTGAGGCGCCACGCGAGCGACTACGCTGCTCCACTGCGTGTCTTCATGCCGTCTCATGCTCACCTCCCGCGCTTCGTTGTTCCTGCGTCTTGTCCTGCTCACCGGTCTGGGTATCGCTGGCCGATCGCCCTCGCTTCTCGCTGGCGTCGAGACGATTCCCACCCAGGGGCGCACGGTGTACCGCCTCGCCTCGGCCCGCGCCGCCACGCAGCAAGTCATCATCGGCTCGACCTACGACAACCGCCTGTGCGCGTGGAGCGAGAGCGGAACGCATCTCTGGGACACGCCGCTGGGAGGCTTCGCGTTTGATCTTGCTTCGGCCGACCTGGATGGTGACGGAACGGACGAGATCCTCGCCGCCAGTGCGGACAGCGCGGTCTCCTGTTTTTCGATACAGGGAAAAGCGCGCTGGCGATATATGCTGCCCGGACCCGTCCTGCAGGTCACCGTCGCCCGCCTCGACGGCCGCACCCCGCTCGTGCTCGCCGGCGGATCCTCGCGCGAACTCGTGGTCCTCGCGGCGAACGGCACACTGGTCCGAAGCGTCGCACTCGACAGCAACACGACCACCGGCGCGATTCGCGTGCTCCGGGCCGGGGATTTCGATGGTGACGGGCAGGATGAGGTGGCTCTGCTGACCGTGCGCGGCCGTCGGGCCGGAGAGATCGTCTTCCTGGACGGGACGCAGTTGCAGCCCCGGTCCACCCGGGTGACGGTGGACAATCTCGACCATGCCAACACGCTCGTGGCGGATCTCGACGGCGATGGGCGCAGCGAGCTGCTCACCGGCGAACGCGTTGCCACGCTGCTCGCGGGGAAGGCGAAGGTTATCCTGGAACTGCCGCCGGCGCCGCAGCCGATCAGCTACGATCACGCGTATCGGATGCGCAATGTGGCGGTGGGAAATTTCGCGGGTGGCAGCGAAATGGAGATCGTAACCGTCGACGGCCCCGAAGTAATCCTGCACGATCGCGCCGGCCAGGTCATCACCGCCGCGCACGGTCCGCTCGGCTTTACGGACGTGCTGCTGCTGCTGCCGGGCAGCCCGCATGGCGGCGTGATCCTCGGCTCAGGCACCGGCGGCGACGACAACCTCTATCGGATCCGATTCGACTCCGGTTGGAAGAAACAGCTCGAGCAGCTCCCGCGGCGCGGCCGGCTCGATCGAATCAGCACGCAGATTGAGGGGCTGTCCGCGCTGGCCGCGAAGTGGCAGGGCGAGCCGATGCGCGGCGCGGGCGGACCTTACGACGTGATGGCGACCGCGCATCTGATGGGGCCTCGCGTCACGGCGAAGTCCGCCGCGGCGTGGATGGAGGAGGTGCGCTTCTTCGCCCAGCAGTTCCCGTATCCAAATCTTCGATTCTCCACCTGCTTCTGGCCCGGCGAACAACGCCCGCTGCGCCGACCCGACGGCGAGACGTGGAGGCACGACCGCCGGCTCGGGCACCAGCTTTCGCGCGAGGATATCGCCGGGATGGCGCGTGATTTCGAGGCGGCGGGATGTGCGTTTTGGGTGCAGGTCGGCCACGGCTGCTCCCCGCACCTCTCGGTCGAGAGCGTGGCCGCGATTTTGAAAGCGGCGC
The DNA here is from genome assembly GCA_038204695.1 of Opitutales bacterium. Taxonomy (GTDB): domain Bacteria; phylum Verrucomicrobiota; class Verrucomicrobiia; order Opitutales; family Opitutaceae; genus ER46. The sequence continues at coordinate 13,620 of JBBRCR010000100.1, forward strand.
CGAAGACTTGTCTCGGTTTCGTCAGCGCCGAGGACGAGCAGGCCGACGAGCTGGTGTATTACTTGAAAAATTTCCTGCAGCCGATCCTCGAGCTGTGCCGGCAGCACGAAAAAAAGTTCATCCTGCGCAACAAAAATATCTGGTGACTGCACTGGCCGGCCGAACCGGAGGTGCGCGCGCTGCTCTTCACCGGGCGTTATCGCTCCGTGATTCTTCCCGCGGTCGAAGACAGCAACTCGCGCACCTCGGACGCCCAGCTCGCGGCGCGGGTCGGCCTCTGGCTCAATGGTGAAGTCGACGACTGGGCGGTGCGGTCCTGCGCCGACTGGTTCAATTTCGCCCGCACGTGGGAATGGGAGAGCGTGATGACGGGGCATCCGCAGCTGCGCTACTACGTTTCGCAGGCGATGCTGGGGGCGCGGATCTTCATGCTCGGGAACGGAGAATTGCCGCGGAAAGAACTGGCGCTGACCCGCGTCGGCCGCGAAGGCGCCGCCCCATTTCTGCACCTGCTCGGTCGCGGCGCGCTCACGCCGCCAACGCGCGCGCAACTGGCTTCTTTGTCGCCCGTGGTGTTGCACGTGCCGCGGGCAGGCGAGCGCTTCGCACGACATGGGATCAATGGTCACGGCCACCACAAATGGAACGAGGACGAGAGCGACACGCAGCCCTGGGCGCTGGAACGGCTCGACTGTTACTGGGGGATGGCGCCGCTGCCCGAGACGGATCTCTCCACGTATCTGTGGGGCCGCACGCGGCGGTCGGCGGATCACATTGCCGTCACCGCGCCGCACGGCTTCGTCAGTATCGTGGCCGGAGCGCCGCCGCGCGCCGATGGCCCGTGGAGAACCGTCTGGACGACAGATGGCGACACGCTGGCGAAAGAGGGGAAAACGTACTCGCTCGAGGGCGCGCGCCGTTTGATTCAGCAGGACCTCGCGGCGGGCGCGACCACGATGCCGCTGCGGATCGACGGTACCGTCTTCCATCAGGTGATTGCACAGTCAGAGCATCGTTACGTGCTCGTGCTCATCGATCCCGGCTGGGTGGATCCGGCGGATCGCCCGGTGGTGCTCACGGCGCAGCAGCCGGGAGCTTGGTCGGTGCAGGATCGGCTGACGGGAGAAACCCTCGGAACGCTGGACCACCCGCTGAAAATCGACGTGCCGGCGGGGGCGTTTCGGTTGCTCGAGTGCAGGCGGAACTGAGCGGGGCGCTCGGCCAAAGCGGCTAACCTGCATATTTCGAACCGCGGCTCGAGGGCCGCAATCAAACCATTTCACAGGAGGTAGCGGAGGAAGCAGAGAAATTCGATGAAGTGGACCTCCTCTGCTCCCTCTGCTTGCTCCTGTAAAAATCAGCGTTCTGCAATCGTCACAAACATGCACGATCCGGATGAAACTAGCGCGCAGGCGATGGCCCCGACGCTGAGCGAGTCACGACTCCCTGGCTGCGAGCGCCAGCCCCTCGACCCCCGGCTCGGGGCACTGAGCTTGTCGAACGGGCGAGTGGATTCGGGTCTGCAATTCGTTCTTCATCCACTCGCTGGCGCTCGCAGCCACTAAACCTCAAGCCGCTGTTGAGGCATGCATTCAGCAAGACAACAGGCGCAGACATAGTACCACAGAGGGGGACGATGAAGACATGGGAGACGGGGAAGAGAATAAGACGGGGCAAGATGTCGAAGTCTTCCGAGTCTCGCGTTCTTCCATGTCTCGCGTTCTTCGTAGTGCGCCAATCGCGTCAGAACGTAAACCGGTTCGTGACGATCCACTCGCGGGGCGGGTTGTGGCGGTAGAACTGCACCTCGCCCGCACTCGAAAGGCGGGTTCGCATATAGGTGTCGTTGTCGAGCGCGTTGTTCACATTGAGTTGGAGGCTCCCGGTCACGTTGCGCCCCGTCACCTTGAACTTGCGGCTGTAGGAGGCCCGCAGATCGACGAAAACCTGCTCGGCGCCGTAGACGGTCGTTCGCGTGATGGCGTCGGTCGTCCCCGTGGCAGTAAAGCCAATTACCGGCTTGCTCAGGTAACGCACCCCGCTGCCGACGCTCACGCCGCGAAGCAAACCCTCCGTGAAATCGTAGGCGGTGCGGACATTCAGCTTGTGCGTGATCTGGCCCAACGGCCGCCGGCCGTCGCTCAAGATATACTTCGTGAAGATCTCCTGCTCGATCGCATCGAGCCGCTCGGCGACGGTTTCGATCACGCCGTCATTGTCGCGCTCGACCGTCGCCAGTCCACCCGAGCCGTCGAGCAGGACGCGACCATTGGTTCCCTGCGTCCAGAAACCGCGTTGCGCCGCCACGTAGGCGATCATCTCGCGGCCGATGTTCGTCGCGGTGGTCCGGCCGTAGGCACAGTTGCCGAACACCCGCCAGTTCGACGTCGGGTTGGCGGTGAACTCGACTTCGACTCCCTTGGATTCCGAGTCGAAGGTCGCACCGGTCGTCCGATATCTGCCAGCGCGCGGTGCCGAAAGAGCGGCTTTCGTCGTTGAACTCGTAGTTTCGCCAGCTGTTGAAACGCGTATTGGCCGCGGCGGCGCGGACGCCGAGCCGATCCTTAACCACGACCTGGTTGTAGTCGGCCTCCTCGCGCTCGCCGCCCTCGGAGCGCACCTGGAGCGCCGCGGAGCCGGTCGAGCGATCGAGCCGCGCGCGCTTGGTAGTGACGTTGATGATACCGCCGGGACAGCCGATCCCGAAGAGAACGGAGTTGGGCCCGCGCGACTGATCGATCCGCTCCGTGCTGAAGGTGCCGGAGCGGCCGCCAGCCTTGAAGAAATTCGTAGTCACTTCGCCGCCCTGGATCCCGCGCATCCGCAGCGGGCGCGTCACGCCGAATTGGTTATTCTGATTCCCCGCGTCCTCGGCGAAATCGTACTCCGTGCTGAGCATGAAGGCGGCGACGCCCTGCGTGTCGGTGATCGCCGTATCCAGGAAGAATTTCTCCGTGAAGGCGCTGACGGGCGAGGCGACGTCCTTCAGGTTGCTGCGGAGCCGGCTGCCGGCGAGGCTGCTCTGGGCCTGATAGCCGCAATCCTGCTCCGCGGAAACGGTGAACGGGGAAAGCTCGATCACGGCACTGTCAGCCGCCCCCTGTATCGACGCCGCGGTTACGGGGATGGTCGAGCCTTGGGCGTAAAGCACCGCCGGCCACCAGAGGCAAGGGACGAGGAGGATCGGTCGGACGAGACGGGAGTTCATGTCGGCCATCAGGCCAAGAACCTGTCGCTCGCGGGCCGAAAGCGGCTGGGGCAGCGGCTGGGGCGCGAGGCGCGTGAACATCTCGAGCACCCGCCGGGCGACGCGCGGCGTCATCGGCGAGCCGCCTGCGGCCACTTCATTGAGCGCCACGTCCAATTCGACGAGCGGCGCCGTCTTCACAAGATAGCCGGACGCCCCCGCGCAAATCGCGCGATAGATCTTCTCGTCGTCCTCGAACACCGTGAGCACGACGATCAGCACCTTGGGCGCGATCGCCTTGATCTGGACGATGCCCTCGAGCCCGTTCATCCCGGGCAGCCCGGTACCGCGGGCCAGCGCGTGCAGTTCTTCGAGATCGGTGCGCGCCAGCGGTGCACGGCCCTGCAGGCCAAGGTCAGTGAGCATGCCGATGGCCGCGAGATTACTGCCGAGATCATCGTGTAGATCGGCGGCGATCCGGCGGCGGAGTTCGTCCGTTTCGCGAATCCGGCGCAGTTTCATCCGGTAAAACACGACCACCATCACGAGGGCGGTGGCGAGCAGCAGGCACAGGCCGGACCAGAGCAAAATCCGCTGCAACGAGGTGTGGGCGGTGGCCAGGTCGGCGTCGATGAGCGCGAGTTGGGCGAGCAACTCCCGCCGGCGCGAGAGGCCGCGCAAAAACTCCGGCCACTCGCCGAGGCGAAATTTCCAGCGGGCCCCATCCGTCAGAAACCGGGCCTTCGAATGCCGGGTGTCCTCCAGGGAGTCCAGATAGCTGACGGCGGATCCGAGCGCGACGTTATCATTTCCTGAATACACCTGGAACTCGGCGAGCGCGAAGCCGTAGCGCTCGTTCGCACGATGCTGCAGGCTCGTGGCGGTCACCCGCACATGGCGGGCGCGCAGGCTGGCGGGCGCCGTCACGAGACTGAACCCGGGATTGACGAATGCCATGGCTCGCGATGAGTTGCCGGTCGCTCAGGTCGGGGTGGTCCGCGGCCTCGATCCGAAAACGCACGGGAAACGCATAACCATAACCCTGATTCCGGCTATGCTGGGAAATATGCGCCGGCACCAGACGCACTTCGTCAATCATGCGCGTCTCCCCGAAATCGATCTGCACCCACTTCACCGTGTCGGCGTCGGACGTACCGTGGGAATGCCAGCCGTGTCCCAGCGGCATGTCCGGGATGAGCGGCCCGGCGAGCGGCGCACCCAGCGAGGACTGACCGTCGACCAGATTGAGCCGGTACGGCCGCTGGCCAGCGGATGATGAATGGCTCGCGGATGCCGCCTTCGTAATAACAACCCTTCGCGCCCGCGCAGCGGCTCCGCGGGCGACACATCGGTTCTGCTCAACGCCAATTTCCCGGAGCTTCGCGAGCACGGTGCCCACCCCATATCCAGCTCCGCTATACAGGCGGCGTAGAGCGGATCCGTATGCTGTGCGCCCCGGGGCTTCGGCATGAACCTGTCCAGCGTCGCCTGCCGCGCCTGATGCCCGGCATGGACGGCGTGATGCGCTATATACGCAAAGAACGGCCGGCCGCGATTGCCCGTCATGAAATCACACGCCGCCTTCGTAAGGGCGCTGATGTCCTTGGGCTCCTCGCGCACGCCGCTCCCGCTGCCGTGGGCATCCATGGCCGTATCGAAGCCCTGCGATTTGGGATCGGTCCCCGGCTGAGCGTCGGATTCGAGGTGCCATTCCCCAAACCAGCCCGTCGCGTAGCCGGTCGCCTTGAGGGCCTCCGCCACGGTGAGTTGAGCGGGGGGCAGGTACTCGCGATTGGGCACCGGCTCCATGCGCATTTGGTCGACCGGCCCTCGCTTGGTGTCCCGCACCGCGTAGACACCGTGGCGCGGAGTATATTGGCCCGACAACAGACAGGCCCGGCTTGGCGCGCAATTTCCCGCCCCGGCGTACCCACTGGTGAACACCATTCCCTCGCTGGCCAGCCGATCTATATTGGGCGTTTCATAAAAATCGGTACCCTGGTAGCCGACGTCCTTCCAGCCGAGGTCGTCGGCGTAAATCAGGATGATGTTGGGCGGCTGCGCCGGAGCCGCCGCTCCAGCGGCCGGGATCCCCAGCAGACTGCCAACGCCCAGCAGTCTGCAGATGAGCAGAGCGGGGCGTGAGAGCGCTCGCGCAAATGGACAGCCGTGTCGGGCCAGAGATCGATCGTGCATAAAATCCGCGGCGTTTCCTGCCTCGTTTACAGGGTTGCTGTCGATTCACTCGCGCGATGCGCCGGTGCGCCCCGCAGGCTCCAGACGGTGGGCTGCATCGAGCCGGTGCAACTCGACGCCCGTGCGCCGAAGAGATTTGGGCTTTCGCGCCCAATACGTCGATGCCACCCACATGTCGTCCGTGTTGACCGGGCCGCCGCCCTCGGCCGTCCGCCCCTTGGCCGCGAACGCTTCCGCCGCCACCAAAGGCAGCAACAGGAGAACGGTGATGATTGGGTGGAAACGCACAGCCACGCTATTTTGTGCCGGAATTCTTCAAGTAATAAAAATGCCCGTCCTCCGCGCCGATCAGGAGGTCGGGAATGCCATCGCGGTCCCAATCAACGATCCCCGGGGCGGTCGAATGGCCGGCGAGGTGGCGATCCGAAACCGCGCCCATGTCCTCGAAGATCCACTCGCCGGGTTTGCCCGCGACGTTGCGCAGCCAGTTCGCGTTCACGGTATTCACGAACAAATCGACCCGGCCGTCTCCGTCCCAGTCCGTGAAACAGCATGTCCGGCGGCCAGCCGGGCTCTGATTGAGTCGCCGGGCGGCGTTCTTCGGCCCGTCCTCGTCCGGCGTGTGCCGCTGATCGAAGGTCGAGATCCCCTTCATCCGAAATATCCGCTCGCCGGGCAGAACAGCGCGCCGTCCGTCCTTCACGACCTGACGGAAAAACGCCAGGTAGCCCTGCGCTTGCCCCACAATTCTTGCCAAGCACGTCGGCATTCGCACCGGAGCGGCGGCTTTCCTGCCGCCGAATTACGTTGGGTCGACCGGTCTCGGGCGACTGGAAACTCGCCCTTCCGGTCAAACACGCCCTTGGCGCGACCCCAAACGCGATGGCGAATTTGTGGGCAAAGGGCAGGGCGAGCCATTGCTCACGCGAAGCTCGCGAAGAGGCCAGCGGGTCTGTGCTAGCCCTACTTTCGCAAGTTGGGCGCCCGCCGAGCACGCAAGTATCGACTGTTTCATAGCTAAAATGACTATTGACCCTGCTTGGCCAACCTAGTTGAAGAAAAGAATAGTAATATACATTGGGTCGGTGAAATCTTGCG